>CAZTSX010000003.1:39843-47211 GCA_964616825.1 uncultured Prolixibacteraceae bacterium | reverse complement strand
TATCTAGTTACCCTGAAACTGCATTCTGACATTGAACAGCGAATCCAGTTTCGCTGCCAGGTCAGGCTGACCATTGGTTCTGGCTACTCTGCCCAGGTCTCGGAGTACACTCAAAGCGGTCCTCATATCCTTATCATAATAACTCCGTCCCGGACCCTGAACATCATTATAATAGTCGAGATCCTGTCCATATGTGACCGATAACCGCTCCAGGATGGAATCAGCTTTAGCCGTGGATCCCACCTGATAATAGATCTCCGCATAAGGAATCATATAGAGATCCCATGGAAACTTCGATTCAGGGAAATACTCCATATAGGTGTCAAGCAGCGCTTCTGCCTCCTCCTCCCGGCCTAATACCAGCATTGCTTTGGAACTTCTCAGCAGATTTGTTTTTGGCCGGATAGCGTTGTTGAGGCTTTCAGGATCAATATAGACATGTGGATCGTTCAGGTTGCCCCAGGCAAACTTATTCAGCATAACATCTGCTGAGGCGATCGGGTCAACCGTGCCAAGCCCGCGAATGTACTCATCCTGATAAGCTTTCACAGGCATGAACTTATAGACAAACCCGGTTACGTAGCACATCGAATCCATATTGAACACATGCTTTACACTCGACGGGGCAGCAAAATAAAGTGGTCTTGTGAAGTTCGTAGAGGAGATCAGGTCCAGCAGCATCAGGTCATTTTTATATAACTGGTTAGACCGGATGGTCCAGTAAACTGTATCAACCATGTTGTCGACCAGTTCAGGTGGAACAATACCATATTTAATGCAATTCTCTTTGTTCACTGTCAGCTTGATTTTCTTGGCCGGGAAAAATTTGATTCGCTGCCCGTTCTGCAAAGTCAGGAAAGTCTGCTGACTGGGGCTTTTGATCCAGTCGATGAGGTCTTTCAATTCCACATAATCGTTGAATCCTACGTTATAGTATGGAATGATATCATTTGTTCCCGGCCTGAAATCCTTCTGTGACAATGTAAACGGGATAGGTTCCGAATCATACATTTTCTTGTACAGTTGATCGATATACCACGATCCGGATGCAAGCATCAGGTTGACCACCCTGACATCGGTACGGATCCCTTCCACCTCCTGATCATACCAAAGAGGGAAGGTATCGTTGTCTCCATTGGTAAACAGGATCGCCTGGGGTGCGCATGAGTTGAGATAGTTGGCTGCAAAATCCCGGCAGGAATACTTTCCCGAACGGTCATGGTCATCCCAGTTCTGCTGGGCCATTAACACCGGAACCAGGATCAGGGTCACAATGAAAACAACTCCAATAGAGATTCTTTCGTTGACTTTTTGTTTCATCCACTCGATCAGCTGGATCACGCCAATCCCAATCCAAATAGCAAAGGCATAGAACGATGCCGCATAGGCATAATCCCGCTCTCTCGGTTCATATGGCTGCTGGTTCAGGTATACAACAATCGCCAGGCCTGTCATTAGAAACAGTGAAGCTACCACAATGGTATCCTTGTAATCTTTCTTCATGTGGAAGATCAAGCCGATTAATCCGAGAATCAGCGGGAGAAAGAAATAGGTGTTGCGAGCCCGGCTCTGCATACTGTCAGGTAAATCGGTCTGTGGGTGCCCGAGGTGCATCTTGTCTATGAAGGGAATACCGGAGATCCAGTTCCCTTTGGCAGGACCTCCAAATCCCTGAATATCATTTTGCCTGCCTGCAAAATTCCACATGAAATACCGGATATACATATGCCCGATCTGGTAGCTGAAGAAATATTTCAGGTTCTCTCCGAAGGTTGGTTTATTAAGGACCTTTGCTTTTCCGTCAGGACCGGTAGTAGAAATCGGGACTCCCTCCCCTGCCCAGTTCTTGTAGAACGCTTCATGTCCTTTCCTTGCTCTGCTCCACATCCGTGGGAAAAGTGTGGTGAACCGTTCGTCATAAACAGGGATAGTTCCTTTCCGGTCATCGATAACAATGTATTTTCCTGACTCATTATCACGGCGGTAAACCGGATTTCCATTATCATAATCCACAATCGGGGCATTCCAGTACTGTCCGTATGAGATCGGCCAGGTGCCATATTGTTCCCTGTTCAGGTAAGAGAGCATACTGATCGCGTCTTTTGGTGCATTTTCATTGATCGGCGTGTCCGCGTTGGCCCGGATGATCAGTATCACGAAAGAAGAGTAGCCAATCAAAATGAAGGTAATACCCAGGACGATGGTATTCCAGACCATCTTTTGTTTCTTTTTTGTATACCAGATCCCCCAGATAATCAATCCGATAAGCAAAAGAAAATAGAATATCGTTCCCGAATTGAAAGGTAATCCGAAGCCATTAACAAACAATAACTCAAATTTAGCCGACAGCTCAACCACCCATGGAATGATGCCGAACATGATAAATGCCAGGATAAATATGGAGATGATGAAAGTGAAGATCATTCCCCAGCGGGTTGTATTCTTGTATTTTTTAAAGTAATAGACAAACGATATAGCCGGGATCGCTAACAGGTTCAACATATGCACTCCTACGGAGAGTCCGATGGTGAATGCCAGCAGGATCAACCATCTGTATGAATGCTTCTCATCTGCCTGCTCTTCCCATTTCAGGATGATCCAGAAAGCCATGGCAGTCATGAGCGATGACATGGCATATACCTCGCCTTCCACTGTGGAGAACCAGAATGTATCACTGAATGTGTATGCCAGGGAGCCGATGAACGCAGCGGCAAAGATGGTATATGTCTTTCCTTGTGTCATCTGACCATCAGGAGCAACCATTTTCTTCGCCAGCATCGAAATGGACCAGAAAAGAAACAGGATTGTAAAGCTGCTGCACAGTGCCGACATGATGTTGACCATCAATGCAACGTTGGAGGTATCTCCGAATGCAAAGAGAGTGAAAAACCGGCCAAGCAGCTGGAATGTCGGTGCTCCCGGGGGATGTCCTACCTGGAGTTTGTATGCAGTTGCTATATATTCCCCGCAATCCCACCAGCTGGCAGTGGGTTCGATGGTCATCAGGTAGACAACGGCAGCGATCAGAAACGCGCTCCAACCGAAGATCCGGTTTAATGTTTTGTAATTATTCATAATACCGATTGAGAATGTACGATTGAGGCCACGAAAGTACAAAAATTAGTTAGTTTTTTTTATCTTTGCCCGCGAATTCGATTAACGACGATTGACACTGACCCATGGTGTAATGGTAGCACAAGAGATTTTGGTTCTCTCGGTTTAGGTTCGAGTCCTAGTGGGTCAACAAGAAAGAACACCATTCCATATTCCCCCTGTCATTGGTTGAGTCAAACTGACCAACGGGAAAACCTGCCTCTTTTATTATTAATGTCAGTTTTACTTTCGTGATTGAAACAATAACTTAAAAGAAACAATCATGAAAAAACTAGTTTGCATTGCCTTTGCAATACTATTCAGCTCAATCCTCTATGCCCAGGATATCTATACCGTAATCGAAACGGGAAATCTTGAAAAAGTCCAACTGATCCTGGATAAAGATCCATCCCTGCTGAATGAGAAGAATGCTCCCGGCCAGACACCAATCTGGAAAGCAGCTGAAACCGGCCAGCTTGAGATTGCCCAGGCATTACTGAAATTGGGTGCCGATCCTGCTATCGGAGATAACGAGAACACGCTCCCTTTCCATATCGCTGCAAAAAGCGGCAACATCGAACTGTTTGATCTGTTCTCCGACGGATTTGATATCAACGTGAAGGATGATAATGGAGTAACGCCTCTGTTCTTTGCTGTCCAGAGCCGGAAACCAGAGATGGTTCAACATGTGCTTGAAAACGGGGGAGATGTCAAAGCCAGAACCAACCGGGGCTGGCCAATATTACTTTATGGAGCCATCTTCGGACCAACAGAAACGGTCCAGATCCTGATTGATAACAAAGCAGATGTTAATGCGAAGAATGAGGATGGATTAGTGCCTATGCATAGTGCCTGTTCTTTTGGCCGGACAGAATTAATAAAATTACTCATTGAAAATGGAGCCGATTTCAATGAAACCAATAATCAGGGGCAAACACCCCTTATGTGGGCGCTGAATCCAAACTGCTATGATATTGCTGCCTTCCTGATCTCAAAAGGAGCGGATGTGAACCATAAAAGTACCGGCGGGGAAACTGCCTTGATGAATGTGGCCGGCCGGGGAACGATAAGTATCAATGAGTAAATTCCTGATTATACATGGAGCCGCTGTGAATCCTGAAGGATCAACCACGACAACTCCTCTGCACAGAGCTGCCCGTAACGGACAACTCGCCATGACAAAAAACCTGGTATCCAGTGGTGCACAAGTCAACCGGGTTGACGCGGATGGATATACACCATTGCATTTTGCTGTCACAAAGAAAAACCTTGAAACGGTGAAATACCTGGTGGAACATGGTGCGTTTCTGAATGTAACAGACAAAATCCTTGGAAACTCAGAGTTGCACATGGCCACCATCATGGGTTGCCCGAAGATCGCTTCATATTTGGTTTCACAAGGATCAGATGTGTCATTGAAAAACAAAGAAGGGAAAACGGCATTTGACCTGGCCTGGTATTATGGACACAAAGATATGGCCTACGCACTGCTTGCAGAAGGGTCTGACGACAATAACCTGGCAGAATATGTGACAGCACCTGATCTCTTGCATAAGTCGCTGCAGGATAAAGAGGCTGTAGTCTGGTTTCTGGGACACTCCGGCTGGGCCGTCAAAACCAGCAATAACCTCCTGGTCTTCGACTATTTTATCAACCCAAGGACGGAAGCTCCTCTCGACTCCTGCCTTGCTTCAGGCTATATCAGGCCGGAAGAGCTCAAAGAGTTGAATGTGACTGTTTTCAGCACTCATAGTCACGGAGATCATTACAACAAGGATATGTTTGCCTGGAAAGAAACAATTCCGAATATTGAGTATGTCCTCTGTTTTCGCCCGAATGATACCGAAGAAGCGTACACATTCATTCCCATCAATGGAGAAGAGACCGTGAACGACATGAAAATCTCAACCATTCACTCGACTGATCTCGATGGAGCCTACCTGGTCGAAGTTGACGGTCTTGTCCTGTTCCATGCCGGCGATCATGCCAATGGTGAAGATGGCCTGATGAAAGAGTTCACCGATGAAGTGGATATTATCGCGGATAAAGGCCTTTCAGTAGACATTATGTTCGCTGGAATCCGGGGATGTAGTCTTGGAGCGCCCGAACAAGTCAAACTGGGTGTTGAATATATGGTGGAGAAGATTCAACCAAAAATCTTCGCCCCGATGCATGCCGGTGAATTTACTGTGGAATATAAAAAATTTGCTGATGAAATTGCTAACAAGAACTACGACACTAAAACAAAATATGTAGTGGCAAAAGGAGATAGATTCAGTTATCAGAATAATACGCTCGCATTTTAACTCCCCCTCCATATATTTTCCGGGAAGAGCTGTCAGTAATGGCAGCTCTTCCTTTTTTTTAACATATTTTTGGCTTTTGTATTTTGCTTTCGTACATTTGAAAATTACAAACTAAAACAGAAACGTATGAAAAGGGTTTTTACAGTAACGATTTTATTCCTCATTGTAAGTGTCGGATACTCCCAGATGGAGATTAGCGCTTTCAATGCCACGGGTGGTGGCTATTCAACCACATTCCTGACTGATTACCAGTGTATTGGTGTCAATCCGGCTAACCTGGGATGGACATGGAATGATAACAGTATTAACCTCGGATTTCTGGAGAGTGCTGTTGGGATTTACTCGGAACCGTTGACCAGGAAACAGGTGATGAATGACCTTTTTAAAGACAGCGACATACTTGACTCCCTCGGAAAAGTTCAGGCTTCTGCCGACTTTACCGATAAACTATTATGGGCACAGGCAGGTGTTACATGGTTCGGAATCTCCTACCAACATGAAAAGATTGGCGGTTTCGCCTTTACGATTCGTGACAGGATGTTATGGAGCACCCGAATGAATGATGAGGCTTCTAACTTCCTTTTCCAGGGATATAATTACACGTCCTATTTTGATAGCACAGCTAATGTGGGAACCGACAGCACCATTGGGTATGCCACGAACTCCCAGATGGCATCTACGGTCTACGAAGGATCCAGGATGCAAGGAGTATGGTACAGGGAATATAACCTCGGTTATGGACGGAAGATTATAGATAAGGAAGACTTTACCTGGTATGGAGGTATCGCTGCGAGGTTCATAACTGCATATGCTGCATACCAATACTTTCAGGATGGGAGTAATAGCGTAGATGCGTTCAGTGCTTTCTCTCCAGTATTTGAGGTCAACTATGACGAACCAACCCCCTCCCAGATCAACGGATCAGGGTTGAAGAAAGTGGGAACCGGATGGGGTGTCGATGTAGGTTTCACCTTCCTGATCAAACAGAAAGTGAGAATTGGTGTTGCCCTGAATGATATCGGTTCAATCAATTACAACGGGAATGTTTACGAAGGACAGGATGTGGATGTTTACCAGATTGAAACTGCCGGGATGAACAACTACAATATTTTCACCCAGGGCCAGCTTATTGTAGCTGATAATAAACCGGGAGATCCAAGCATGTGGGTAGGCAAAGAAAGTAGAAAGGTTAGCCTCCCCATGAATCTTCGGGCTGGGGCCAGTTATCTGATCAATGACCAGGTGGAAGTAGGGATCGATTCCTACATTCCACTAAATAAAGATATCCCAGGCCGCTATGAGAAAGCGCTGATAGGCCTTGGTGTCCATTACGACCCGGCCAGATGGGTCCAACTCTCCCTGGGCCTTACCACAGGAGGAAACATTGGTACTCACGTGCCATTAGGTGTAACTTTTTACCCGATCAGGAAAGAGCATACCACCTGGCAGATTGGGTTTGCTACACGTGACGTAATCTCTTTCTTCAAAAAGAATAACCCTTATGTATCTGTCGCCTTTGGATTCCTGAGATTCAGCTTTGGCGCACTCAAAGGAGGTTCTTAAGACGATTTTCTAAATTCATTGCATTTTTCGATCTTTGCCGCTAAATCCATCGGATGAAGCGGCATGACCATATATGTATCCGGGATGCATCCGAGAACAATCTCTGTTCCGTTTCCCTTGAGATCCCGAAGAACAAACTGGTAGTGGTCACCGGCGTATCGGGATCAGGGAAATCATCCCTTGTTTTTGATGTCATTTACCGGGAAGCCGAACATAAGTATCTTGCTACATTCACTGCTTATGCCCGCCAGTTCCTGCAAAAGACGAGACGACCGGAAGTGGAGCACATCGAAGGCCTCTCTCCTGCTATCGCCATCGATCAGCATGCAATAACCAGAAATCCCCGCTCCACTGTAGGAACACTGACAGAAATTTACGATTACCTGAGGTTGCTTTATGCCCGGGT
>CAZTSX010000003.1:23519-39743 GCA_964616825.1 uncultured Prolixibacteraceae bacterium | reverse complement strand
CTGTAGGAACACTGACAGAAATTTACGATTACCTGAGGTTGCTTTATGCCCGGGTTGGAAAGGCACAAAGGCACAAAGGCACAGAGGGACCAACTCACCACATCACCAATTCACCACATCACCATGGCACCACATCACCACATCACCATGGCACCACATCACCACATCACCAAAAAACCCAAGCTTCTATTTCCCGCTCCCTCTTCTCGTTTAACTCTATCGAAGGCGCCTGCCCTGTTTGCAAAGGCCTGGGTGTGGAAGACCGGCTCGACCCGGAGTTGCTTGTTTCAGACCCATTGAAAACTCTTCGTGAAGGAGCCCTTGTTATTACGGCTCCCAACGGCTACATCATCTACTCACAGGTTACCCTGGATGTGCTGAACCAGGTTTGTCAAGCAGAAGGCTTCAATATCGATATACCATGGCTGGAACTAACTCCCGAACAGAAGGATATCATTCTGTATGGAAGCAATATGATCGAAGTCCCATTCGGAAAACATCCCCTGGAGTCGAGAATGCGCTGGAGCGGAATCACAGCCAAACCCCGCGAGATGGGTTACTACAAAGGGATCTTCCCGATAATGGAGACCATTCTCAAAAGCAAACGGAACAAAAACATCCTGCGTTTCGTCAGAACCTCAAGCTGCTCTGCCTGCAATGGTAAACGATTGAATCCAAAGTCACTTTCAGTCACAGTGAATCGCCACAACATTGCCAGCCTCGCATCCCAGCCGCTGGAAGAACTCAAACAAACGCTGGATGCCTTTTCATTTTCTGATCAAGAAAGGGCAGTAGCCAGACCGATCATAGATAAGGTAACAGAACGCATCACAACGCTGGAAGAACTTGGATTAGGATATCTTGCCCTCGACCGGGAGTCGACAACCCTTTCGGCAGGGGAAGCGCAACGGATCCGCCTGGGGATCCAGGTTGGTATGGGACTGCAAGGACTTCTTTATATCTTCGATGAGCCATCTATCGGTCTCCATCCCAAAGACTCCATGCGGATCATCAACACATTGAAGTCACTCCGCGACAAAGGAAACTCGGTGATCGTAGTGGAACATGAAGAGGAGTTTATCCGCCATGCCGATTGGTTGATCGATATCGGACCCGGTGCCGGAACCAATGGCGGAGAAATCCTGATCAATTCACCCATATCAGAACTCAGTAAACTGCCTGAAGAAACAATTAATAAAAGCCAAACACTGCAATATCTCTTAAGGCACAAAGGGACAGAGGGACAGAGGCACAATTCACTAACTCAACATCGCGATATAGCTCGACATGTCATTGCGAGGAACGAAGTGACGAAGCAAACCGAAAGGCGAAACACCGAAATAGTTATTTCCGGAGCTACCCACAACAACCTGAAAAACATCACCGTCTCCTTCAACCTGAATGCCTTGAACATCGTTACCGGTGTCTCTGGAGCTGGAAAATCGTCACTGGTCAACGATGTTCTGGGCAAAAAACTTCCAGGAACGTTTCAGGAGATCCGGGGGTTGGAGGAGATCCATAAGGTAATCACAATCGATCAGTCACCGATCGGAAAAACCTCCCGCAGTAATCCGGCCACCTATACAGGACTCTTTGATCTGATCCGAACCCTTTTTGCCTCGTTGCCGGAGTCAATAGAAAAAAGATATGGTAAAAGCCGTTTCTCTTTCAATACCAAGGGAGGACGTTGTGAATCATGCCAGGGAGCCGGATATCACCAGATCGGGATGCATTTCATGGGTACGGTGGAGATAATCTGTCCTGCTTGCCAGGGTAAGCAATTTGATGAAGAGACATTGCAAATCAGATACAGGGATAAAAATATTGCAGAAGTACTGGCATTGACCATTTCGGAAGCCCTGCTATTTTTTCATGACCAGCCAAAGGTGATACATTTCCTTCGGGTACTTGAATCCCTCGGACTCGGTTACCTCCACATGGGGCAACGTTCATCTACACTCAGTGGAGGGGAAGCACAACGAGTCAAACTGGCAACGGAGCTTGCCAGACCAGTGGCGACATCAACACTCTATCTCCTGGATGAGCCAACAACCGGACTTCACAATGCCGATGTCGCCAATCTACTCGAGGCATTACAGGGCCTCATAAAGCAACAAAATACAGTGATTATTATAGAGCATCACCCGGCACTCATCCTGGCCGCAGACCATATTGTGGACTTAGGGCCTGGCAGTGGGAAAGAGGGCGGAACAGTTATTGCAACAGGCTCCCCGGAGGAGATAATGAACACCCGAAAATCCCCAACCGGCCAAGCCCTGAGAAGGCACAAAGGCACAGAGGGACAAAGGGACCACATCACTCCATCACCAGCTCGACATGTCATTGCGAGGCCCACGCAACGAAGTGGGACGAAGCAAGCTGAAAAACAAACTGAGCTGGTTATCTCCGGCGTCACAACAAACAACCTGAAACGGATAACGGTCCGGATCCCGCATGAGAAGATCACGGTCATTACAGGAGTTTCAGGTAGTGGAAAATCCTCTTTAGCGTTTGATACAATCTATGCAGAAGGACAAAATCGCTACCTGGAGAGCTTCTCAGCCTATGCCCGGGCACAGATAGGAATCAAAGAGAAACCTGATTTTGACGAGGTCTCAGGCCTCACCCCCACTTTTGCTGTAGACCAGCGCAACCCGGGGAGCAATCCCCGGTCGACCGTTGGGACCTTCACCGGAATTTATGACATCTTACGGCTGCTGTATGCAAGATATGCGATACGCGATACGCGATATGCGATACCGGAGAACAAATCACAGATCGCAGATCCCGGATCCCGGATCACGGATCCTGTCGTCAGCACTCTCTTCTCATTCAACGACCAGCAGGGAGCTTGTGTTGATTGTGACGGGCTGGGAACTAGTTGGGTATGTAACCCGGAAAAACTAATTTCAAATCCTGAAAAACCACTTTCTGATGGCGCCTTGGATGGCACCAGAACAGGACGATTCTATGGAGAATCCCACGGGCAGTATATTTCTACACTAAATGCGGTAGGAGCCCGTCACGGGATTGACTACTCCAAGCCATGGATGGAATTGTCGGAAGAGGCAAAACAGTTGGCTCTTGAAGGTTCCGGAGAAGAAGTTTATGATATTACATGGCGTTTCAAGCGAAAGGAGCGGACAGGCGAACACCATTTCAAAGGAAGGTGGATCGGGCTGGTTGCACTTGTCGGAAACGAATACAAGCGAAAGCATGCCGATCACCGGGGAGAAGAGATGAAATCCGTGATGAAAGAGATCGGGTGCCTGACATGTCAGGGGAGCCGGTTATCGAACAAAGCACTTGCATACCGGCTAAATGGATATCCGATCTCCACATTAGCCGGTTTACCTGTTAATCAGCTTGTTCCATTACTGACTAACCTGTTGGATCAGCTCCCGGAACAGAACCAAAAAGCTGCCGGGCTCCTCATCAATGAACTGCAGCGCCGTCTGAAAATGCTGGTTGAGATGGGATTGAACTATCTTTCCCTGAACCGGCCGGTAGAAACACTCTCCGGAGGTGAATTCCAACGGGTCAAACTTTCCGGGCAAATGGGTTCCGGCTTGAACGGCATCACATACATCCTGGATGAGCCAACTGCAGGACTCCATCCTTCTGATACCGGACCCCTGCTTAACAGGATAAAACAGCTACAGAAAGCCGGTAATACAATCGTGATGGTGGAACACGATCCCGAAGTGATCAGGCAGGCCGATTTTATTCTCGACCTCGGTCCGGGAGCGGGTAAAGATGGAGGTGAGATTATCTCTTCAGGAAAGCCTGAAGATCTGCTGAAAGATCCGCGGTCAGTCATTGGAAAATATCTTAAACGACAAGGACTCAAAGTCACCTCAAACATCAGGCAACTAAGATCCGGCATCCAAATATCTGACACTACAATGCATAACCTTGATCATCTGTCGGTTAACATCCCCAGCAATGGCATTACCGCTATCACCGGGGTTTCAGGAAGCGGAAAATCAACCCTTCTGTATGATGTACTCTATGCATCCTGGGAACAAAATTCGCCACAGGGATGCAGGGCGATAAGCGGTTTCCATCACTTCAAAGAGGTGGTCGCTGTCAGGCAAAAGAGGCAGTTTGGCGATACCCGTGGTACTCCAGTAACCTACAGCGGGATTTTCGACCACATCAGAAATCTCTTTGCACGAAGTGACAAAGCACGGGAGATGGGTTTGAAAAAGAGTCACTTCTCATTCATTTCACCAGATGGAAGATGTGAAACCTGCAATGGTTCGGGCGAGCTCAGGATCAGTATGGATTTCATGGCTGACATCAAGGTTCCTTGTGAGACTTGTTCAGGGACACGCTATAAAGAGGTGGTCCGGCAGTGTGCCTATCAGAAGAAAACGATTGCTGACGTGTTGCAACTCTCCTTTCAGGAAGCGGAACACTTTTTTGCAAACCAGGACAAGATAGCCGGCCCGATGAAGCTCTTTTCGCAGATCGGTCTGGGCTATCTACAACTCGGGCAACCACTCAGCTCTCTCTCCGGAGGAGAATCTCAGCGGCTTACCCTGGCAAAAGAGCTGATATCACCCGGACAAGGATCATTCATGTTTCTCTTTGATGAGCCCTCATCCGGTTTGCACCCCGCTGATCTTCCCGCCCTGATCACCCTTTTTGACGAGTTAGCAGACCAGGGTCATACGTTGGTTATGATAGAACACAACCCGGAACTGATCCTGCATGCCGACTGGCTTATTGACCTGGGACCCGATGGGGGTGATCAGGGCGGGAAAGTAGTAGCTCAGGGAAGAGTGGAAGAGATACTGGCTCATCCTGATTCGAAAACAGGCAAGTTCCTGGCTAAACTAAAATCCTAAACTGTTCAATCCTGAACTATCGCTTTTTTTCATACAAAATTTTTCTAATTTAGCGCTCTCATATTCAATGTTCAAAACAATTCAATACATCCATGACAAAACCTGAGATCGATGAGAAAAGCCTGAATTTTGATGGTGATGGCTTTTTAACAACACCCAAGGTCTGGAATGAAGATGTTGCCCGAATGATTGCAAAAATGGATGGCATCGAAGAGATGAATGATAAACATTGGGCGATCGTTCGCATCATTAGAACCAACTACGAAGAGAAAGGTATGGCTCCTATGGTGAGGGCAATCTGTAAAGAGACCGGTGTGAAACTCCGTGAAATATATGAACTCTTTCCTCTTGGGCCCGCCCGTGGTGCTTGTCGTGTAGCCGGATTACCCAAACCCGATGGTTGTGTATAACCTAAATCGCTGAAAATGGCTTGGTACCAATGGCTTGCAGTTGCATCCCTGTTGATCTGCATCAGTAATTGCCTTTATCATTTCTTCCGTTTGGTCAGGTTAGGAAAACCCAAAGATTACTCACATCAAACCGGGGAGATCTCCCCTGCTATCCGGTACTCCTTTACCGGAGCCATGAGCCCGATGAAGAAAGAGTCTGCATTCCTGCATATGCCGACATATACAGCCGGATTGATCTATCATCTCGGCACGTTCCTCTCCCTTTTCCTCTTTTTCCTGTTGCTGTTTAATGTTGAAATGGCCAAATGGCTGCAATATATTTTGATCGTATACCTGGTTGTTTCCGGGTTATGTGGTGTCGGCATCTTAGTAAAAAGAGTCGCCAGAAAAAAACTGCGATCGCTTTCAAATGCCGATGACTATATCGCAAACGCAATGGTTACTGCATTTCAATTGTTGACAGCCCTGATGATATTCTATCCTCCTGTAGCTCCCGTTTACTTTATCTTGACAAGTCTGCTTCTTCTATACATCCCGATCAGCAAACTAAAACACCTGATTTACTTCTTCGCTGCAAGGTACCACCTGGGTTATTTTTTCGGATGGAGAGATGTATGGCCGCCTAAAAAAGCATGAACAGCTGCGCCATGACAAAGACGAATCAGGAACATAAAGAGCAGGCTCTCAACATCCTTAAATCCAGGAAGGACAGTAAGCTGATCACCCATCTAAACAGTTGTGTCCATTGCGGTTTATGTGCAGAAAGTTGCCTTTATTACCTGACAACCAAAGATGACCGGTTTACACCGGCCAGGAAAGTAGACCTGATTTCATCAATCTTTAAAAGATACAATACGGTCACAGGAAAAGTGTTTCCGAAGTTGGTCAATGCCCGGGATTTGGATGATGATACCATTGATGAGATGGTCGACCTGCTTTTTGGGGCATGTACCATGTGTGGCCGTTGTACCATCCACTGTTCTATTGGTGTGGATATCACCTACCTGGTTAGAACCGGCCGGGGGATGCTTGCCAGGATGGACCTGGTTCCGGAAACTCTACAATCTACAATAGATGCTGCCCTTACCACCGGTAACAATATGAGCATTTCGAAAGAAGATTTTGTCGACACGATCGAGTGGCTGGAAGAAGACCTGCAGGATGACCTGGAAGATCCTACTGTCCGGATCCCGCTTGACGAGCCCGGTAAAGAGATTCTCTATACCCTGAATCCACGGGAGCCGAAATTTTTCCCGCTATCAATCTCTGCCATGGCGAAAGTGTTTCATGCTGCCGGAGAAAGCTGGACGATATCAACCTATATGTATGATGTCACCAATTACGCTTACTACTCTTGTAACCTTCCTGAAGCACAAAAGATCACACAACGGATGGTGGACGAGATGGAAAAGTTGAAAGCCAAACAGCTGGTGCTGGCCGAATGCGGACACGGATCCCGGGCTATCCGATGGGAAGGCCCTAACTATATCGAAAAGTCCTACCCTTTTGAGGTGGAGACCTCTATAGAACTACTGGCCAATTACATCCGGTCGGGAAAAATTACTGTTGACAAAGAATTGAACCAGGAGTTCGTCACCCTCCACGATCCCTGTAACCTGGTCAGAAGTGGAGGAATCATGACAGAACAACGCTACATTCTCAAGAAAACAGTGAAGAATTTCGTCGAGATGGATCACCACGGCAATGATAACTTCTGTTGTGGTGGTGGTGGTGGACAACTGGCTATGAGCGAATACAATGACCGGCGATTGAAGATCGCAGAGATCAAAGCAGAACAGATCCGAAGAACCGGTGCAAAAGTGGTTGTTACTCCCTGCCATAATTGCGTCGACCAGCTCACCCAGATCAATGTCACGTTCAAGCTGAATGTGCAAATTAAAACCCTCGGCGAAATCGTGGCCGATGCAATCGTGCTAGACAACCCAAAAAAACAACAGACCAATGAGTAACATGATCTATCTTGACAATGCAGCCACTACTTTTCCTAAACCGGAAGAAGTTTATGAGTTCATGGACAGATTCTACCGCAATCACGGTGTAAATCCCGGCAGATCCGGTTTTGATGCAGCCCTTGAAGCTGAAGAAATAGTAATGAATACGCGTAAAATGCTTACCGAATTATTCAATGGGGAACATCCTGATCACCTTACGTTTAGCTATAATGCAAGCGATTCCCTGAACATGATCCTGCAAGGACTCACTGAGAAAGGAGACCATATAGTTACCACCATGCTTGAGCATAATTCTGTGCTTCGTCCGCTGCATCATTTACATCTTCAGGGTATGATCGACATCACCTATGTTCCCTTTGACAAACACGGTTATGTTCACCCCGATGATATTAAAAAAAATATCCGGAAAAACACCAAATTGGTGGTGATAAATCATAGTTCCAACATAATCGGGACAATCCAACCCATAGCTGAAATCGGAAAAATCTGCAAAGAGAATGGAGTATACTTCATCCTTGATACTGCCCAGAGTGCAGGAATCATCCACATCGATTTAAAAAACATGGGGATAGATGTATTGGCTTTTACCGGGCACAAATGCCTGATGGGGCCTACTGGCATTGGAGGCTCATATGTGATGGAAGGGGTTCCTGTAAAGACCACCAGGTTTGGCGGAACCGGTGTTCGCTCCGCTCAACAGACTCATTTGGAGCAGTTTCCATACAGGCTGGAATGTGGAACCCTGAACCTGGTTGGAGTTGCGGGATTATACGCCGGGATAAAATGGGTGAATGAACAAGGAATGGATAAACTTCACAAACAGGAGATAAAATTATGGGATAAGCTCAGGAAAGGGATTCAGGAGATCAATAATGTGATAACATACTGTGCTGAAACTATTGAAAATCAGAATGCCGTGTTAAGCTTCAATATAGATGGACTTGAAGCAGGAGATGTAGGAACCATGCTGGATGTCGACTATAACATTGCCTGCCGAACCGGTTTATCATGCGCCCCAAAGGTGCATGAACTTCTCGGTACCGAAAAAATTCATGGTGCAGTTCGATTGAGTATCGGACCATTCAATACAGAAGAACATATAGACACAGCTATCGATGCCATTGAAGATATTGCATCCATCAGAAAATAACAATCAAGTAAATCAGGACTCTAACCAATATTTAGATTTTATATGCATTCTGAGTACAGAAAAAATATACGTGGACTTTCAAGCCTGATTGGCAACACACCTTTACTGGCAATTGAACTGGTATATAAAGGGGAAAAGAGAACCATTTACGCAAAGGCAGAAAACCTAAATATGACGGGCAGTATCAAAGACCGCATGGCTTTTCATATTTTAATGGAAGCATTCGAGCGAGGTACGTTAGCTCCCGGGCACTGCATTATTGAAGCAACAAGCGGGAATACAGGAATCTCTTTTGCTGCAATTGGAAGAGCACTCAAACATCCGGTGACAATCTATATGCCTGACTGGATGAGTGCAGAGCGTATCAATTTAATCAAAAGCTTTGGGGCTAAAATCAACCTGGTTAGTCACGAAGAAGGAGGATTCCTTGGCAGTATTAGCATGGCAGAAGAAGAAACGGAAAATGAGGCTAACTCATTTTTACCCAGACAATTCTCCAATGATGATAATTTACAGGCTCATTATACATCAACTGGACCTGAAATATGGTGGCAATTATGTTATCGCAATATGATCCCTGCAGCCTTTATTGCCGGAGTAGGAACAGGAGGAACAATCATGGGAGCAGGAAAATTCTTGAAGCAGATGAATCCTGAGATTCAAATTCACCCACTTGAGCCGGCAAATTCACCCACTCTTTCAACCGGTCATAAAATTGGAAAACATCGGATTCAGGGTATCTCTGATGAATTTATCCCTTCAATTGTAAAACTGGAAGAACTTGATGCAATTGTTGCCATTGATGATGGAGATGCAATTATCATGTCGCAAAAACTTGCCGCTCTGGGCATTGGAGTGGGAATCTCTTCAGGAGCGAACTTTCTGGGTGCATTGAAAATCCAGAATGAATTGAAAAAAAATAACGTTGTTGTCACTGTATTTCCTGATGACAATAAAAAATACCTGAGTACTGATCTGTTGAAACAAGAGCCAAAGAAGAAAGATTTTCTCTCTCCTGATGTTGAATTGCTGAATGTCAGGTCATTTAAGAGAGTGTGTCATACCTGTTGTGATCCCTCAGAATGCGTGGAGGCTAATTTCAAAGATCCAAGTTGCAAATTTGATTTACCTTACTGTCCCAGAAGAAATATCAAATGATCTTATTCGATTGGAATTTATCGGTGCAGCCATAGAAACCGTCACCGAAATCATTTTGATCCCACGTTAATTGTCCTTCTTATCCCCATAGAATAGCTGGGTCAAAGAACGTCAATATACTTCTTTTTGCTGACGCTGCAACTCAATTTATCCTCTGCTGAAAGTGTGATGTTGGCCTTTACTTCATAATTTCCGGGATCGGTGTAAACGTGTGTAACTGTATTGCCCACAGTCGTCTCGGAAGTTCCATCGGCAAACTCCCAGACAATCGTTGCTGTAAAATCGCCACCGTACTCAAGCGTAATAGTAATCTCTTTTGGATTGGTCGGATTAACGGTATGAGAGAGGGTTGCGAATGTAAGTTCGATCACACAATCAATGGCCCCTTTTCTTTCTTACTACAGGAAATTGAAAGAATCATTATCCCTGCAAGTAACATGATAATCTTTTTCATACTCTGTGATTGAAGTGGTTTTTTAACATTTTTTAATAGTAAAGATAGTGATTATTTACTACCCTTGCACTGCAAAAGTGAAAGTGACATTTTTTTTTCTATGATGAAAAAAATTTTAATTGCCAACAGAGGAGAAATTGCTGTCCGTGTTATGCGCTCCTGTCGTGAAATGGGAATTATCTCTGTAGCAGTCTATTCCGATGCCGATGAGGCCTCTATGCACGTCAGATATGCGGATGAAGCTTACTATATCGGTCCATCCCCTTCTACAGAAAGCTATTTGAACATGGACAAGATCCTGGAAGTGGCAAAAAATTGTGGTGCAGAAGCGATCCATCCGGGCTATGGCTTCTTATCTGAAAATGCTGCCTTTTCGCAAAAATGCCGGGATCACAATATCATCTTTATTGGCCCGGGGGCGGATGCGATCCGGTCGATGGGAGACAAGATTACAGCCAGAAAAACGATGATAGCTGCAGGTGTCCCGGTTGTTCCGGGAACTACCGAACCAATCAGAGAAGATGCAAAAGCGATTGAGGTGATCAGGGGAATAGGACTCCCCGTGATGATCAAAGCCTCTTCCGGTGGCGGGGGAAAGGGGATGCGCCTTGTTAAAAAAGAGGAAGAGGTTGAAAGTGCGATCCTGATGGCACGGTCAGAAGCTGCCACTGCTTTTGGTGATGATTCGGTCTATATTGAGAAATATATTGAATCGCCTCATCATATCGAATTCCAGGTGCTGGCCGATAACCATGGAAACGTGATCCATCTCTTCGAACGGGAGTGCTCTGTCCAGCGAAGGCATCAAAAGATTATTGAAGAGACTCCCTCTCCACTGATCACACCGGATGTGCGGGAAGCCATGGGAAAAACTGCAGTGGCTGCCACCAAAGCGGTGAACTACTCCGGAGCCGGCACCATTGAGTTTATCGTAGATGAAGACCAGAACTACTTTTTCCTGGAAATGAATACCCGGTTGCAGGTGGAACATCCGATTACAGAACGTGTTGTTGGTGTTGACCTTGTCAAGGAGATGATCCGGATCGCCAGTGGGGAGCCTCTCCAGCTTAAACAGGAAGATCTCTGCCAGGACGGCCATGCAATTGAATGCCGGATTTACGCAGAAGATCCGGACAACAACTTCATGCCAAGTCCGGGAAAGATCGCCCATATTACAGAACCAAAAGGACTCGGTGTCAGGTGTGACGGATACATTTATGAAGGCTATGAGATTCCGATCCATTACGACCCGATGATCTCCAAAATTGTCTGCTGGTCGCGAACCCGGGAAGGAACAATTGCACGGATGCAACGAGCACTCTATGAATACAAGATCTCTGGTGTAAAAACGAATATCCGGTTCCTGGAGAGAATCATGGACTGCGTGGCATTCAAAGAGGGCAAGTACAATACACAATTCATCGAACAAAACCAGGAGTACCTGGTCGGACCTAAGCAGGGAGACCCAGCCAATGAAGACAGAGCCATCATGGTTATCTTTGCCGATTACCTCAGGAAACTTAGTCAATTTGAAACAAAGGTGATTGCGAAAAATGATTCGGCCGATTGGAAAATAACCGGCCGAAAGAAAAATCTCTTTACTTGATTCACCACTCCTTCAAAAAACAGACATGACATCACTTGAAATAAGTTTAGATGATCGCTTAGCAAAAGTGAAACTCCTCAAATCCGAGGGAAACCATTTTCGTATTTCGGTTGATGATAAAGAATATGATTCCAGCATTATCATGGTGGAACGGGGTGTCTACCTGATGTTGATAGATGGGAAATCTTACAACATCGAATTGATCGAAGCAGGCAATCCGAAAAAGTATTTCATCAATACGTATCGATACTCTTATCATGCCGAGATCATCGATGCAGAGACAAAATATCAGAAAAGCCGTCATGCCGATCATGGTGACGACGACTCTACCATCTCCAGTCCGATGCCAGGTAAAGTCGCAAAAATTCTTGTCAGTGAAGGCGACCGCGTAAAGGCAGGAGATACTGTGGTTGTAGTATCCGCCATGAAAATGGAGAGTGAATATAAAGTAAAAAAAGATCGTCTTATCAAAGAGATCAGGGTAAAAGAGGGAGATACGGTAGAAGCACATGAACCCATGGTAATTATTGAATAATTAAAACAAGAAGAGATGACAACACTGGAAGATAAACTGAACCAGTTTGATAAAAAGAGTAGGATAGCTGAACTTGGTGGTGGCCTTGAGAGAATAGATAAGCAACATAAAAAAGGGCGGTTAACTGCGCGTGAACGGATCCAGCTACTTCTCGATCCGGGGTCTTTTGTGGAAAAGGACAAGTTTGTCACCCACCGTTGCACCGATTTTGGCATGGAACAACAGAAGATATTGGGTGATGGTGTGGTGGCTGGTTATGGCAAGATCGACGGCCGGCTGGTGTATGTTTTTGCTCAGGATTTTACCGTCTTTGGCGGAACTCTGAGTCGGGCAAATGCCGATAAAATACTCAAGATCATGGATCTGGCTCTTCATATGGGAGCCCCGGTCATCGGACTGAACGATTCAGGAGGCGCCCGTATC
The DNA here is from genome assembly GCA_964616825.1 of uncultured Prolixibacteraceae bacterium. GTDB lineage: Bacteria > Bacteroidota > Bacteroidia > Bacteroidales > FEN-979 > QYOJ01. The sequence goes on along the minus strand of CAZTSX010000003.1, from coordinate 27,181 downwards.
CAGGAGGGCGTTGAGAGCCTTGCGGGATATGCTGATATCTTCTACCGGAATACCAAATGCTCCGGCGTCATTCCACAGATATCAGCGATCCTGGGACCCTGTGCCGGCGGCGCGGTTTACTCCCCTGCCCTCACCGACTTCATATGCATGGTGAAAGATACCAGCTATATGTTCGTAACCGGTCCGGATGTGATCAAAGCAGTGACACATGAAGAGGTGACCATGAACGACCTGGGAGGTGCCATGACACACAACTCGAAAAGTGGTGTAGCCCACCTCATTGCCGAGGATGACGAACAAGCCATGGTGATGATCCGGGAGCTGATCAGTTTCCTTCCATCCAACAACATGGAAGAAGCCCCCATTCGGCCCTGTATCGATGATATCCGGCGATCAGATGACAAACTTTCCAGCATCGTTCCGGATGACCCGAACAAGCCATATGACATGAAAGAGTTGATCACCACAGTAGTTGATCACAACAATTTTTTTGAGATCCACCCCCACTTTGCCCAGAATATAATTATCGGATTCGGTCGATTCGACGGCCGGTCTGTGGGGATCGTAGCTAACCAGCCAGCCCATCTGGCCGGTGTACTCGATATCCAGTCATCGATGAAAGGGGCCCGATTTGTAAGATTTTGTGATGCCTTCAATATCCCGGTCATCACGTTCGTCGACGTTCCCGGATTCCTGCCCGGCACTACACAGGAGTTTGGAGGCATCATCAAACACGGAGCCAAATTACTTTATGCTTATTGCGAAGCGACCATACCCAAGATCACACTGATCACACGGAAAGCTTACGGCGGGGCATATGATGTGTTGTCGAGCAAACACATCGGAGGAGATGTTAATTTTGCATACCCAACGGCTGAAATTGCTGTGATGGGCCCGGAAGCAGCTGTAAACATCCTCTATAAAAAAGACAACCTCTCTGCCGAAGAGAGAAAGCAAGCCGTTGAAGATTATAAAAATACATTCGCCAGCCCTTATAAAGCTGCAGCGTTGGGTTATATCGATGAGATTATCCACCCTAAGAATACCCGTTTTCGGTTGATCCAGGCCCTTGAGATGACACAGACAAAAACAAAATCGGGGCCACCACGCAAACACGGGAACATTCCACTGTAATTAATTTTCTTCGAAACTGGCAAAACATTAATTATTGTTGTATCTTTGCACCTGATTTTGAAAGTATTGAGTTGAGGGGACTGAACGTCCCCTCTTTTATTGTTCAAAAAAGAGGCGATGATCTCACAGAATCAGGTTGAAGGATTAATCAACGAACATTTCCAGGGTACGGAGAAGTTCCTGGTTGATGTTATCGTGAAGCCTGCCAACAGGATATCAGTTTTCATTGATGGAGATCGCGGCGTCAATATCCACGACTGCCGGGAACTGTCAAAATTTATTGGATCGAAAATCGATCGTGACCAGGAAGACTATGACCTGACTGTCTCATCTGCGGGAGCAGATAAACCTATCAGGATACCACGTCAGTTTCTGAAGCACGTGGGCCGGGAACTGGAAGTAAAAACGAATGAAGGGGTTCTGCTTTCCGGAAAACTGATTCATGCAGATGCGAATTCCATAGAACTTGAACATAATCCAAGAATCACCTTTAGTGAAATCAACGAAGCAAAAGTAAAACTATCCTTTAAGTGACAAAGTCACAAGGAGCTGTTGACTTAATGACCTAATAAACGATTAGAAATGGAACAACTGAATTTAGTCGAAACCTTCTCGGAATTCAAAGAATTCAAGAATATAGACAGGGAGACGATGATGATCATCCTGGAAGATGTATTCAAGCATATGTTGATAAAGCGGTTTGGCACTGCTGACAACTTCGACATCATCGTAAATATCGACAAAGGGGACCTGGAAATCTGGAGGTACCGGACCATCGTGGAAGATGATAAGCTTGAAGACGAATATACGGAAGTCCCTTTCTCAGAGGCAATCAAAATCGAACCTGACTTTGAACCCGGAGAAGAGCTTTCAGAAGAGATCAAGCTGGAAGGATTTGGCCGCCGCGAAATCCTCTCCATCCGTCAGAACCTGATCTCAAAGATCCAGGAGTATGAGAAAAACAATATTTTCCTGAAATACAAAGAGAAGATCGGGGAAATCATAGCAGGTGAAGTATACCAGGTCTGGAAAAAAGAGATCCTGGTCCTGGATGACGAAAACATCGAATTGATCCTTCCAAAATCAGAACAGATTCCCTCTGATTTTTACCGCAAAGGAGATACCATCCGGGCCGTTGTCTCCAAGGTAGAGATGAAAAATAATACGCCATTCATTATACTCTCCAGAACCTCGGAAGTGTTTCTTGAACGGTTGTTCGAAGCAGAAGTTCCCGAGGTGTATGACGGACTGATCAGCATCAGAAAAATCGTCAGAGTTCCTGGTGAGCGGGCCAAAATCGCTGTGGAGTCCTACGACGACCGCATAGATCCGGTGGGTGCTTGCGTGGGAATGAAAGGTTCACGTATTCATGGCATTGTCAGAGAACTGAAGAATGAGAACATCGATGTAATCAATTACACCACCAATCCATCACTCTTTATCCAACGCGCCCTGAGTCCGGCAAAGGTCTCCTCAATCACTATTGAGGAGGAGAATAAGAAAGCAGATGTGTTTATGAAGTCCGATCAGGTCTCCCTCGCAATCGGGAAAGGTGGCTACAACATCAAACTGGCCGGGAAGCTGAGTGGTTATGAAATTGATGTTTATCGTGATACGGATACAGAAACAGAGGATGTTGAACTTCAGGATTTCTCTGATGAGATTGACCAGTGGATTATCGATGAATTGAAGACAATTGGTTGCGATACGGCCAAGAGTGTCCTCGATCTGGATGTGAAAGAGCTTGTGAAAAGGACTGATCTGGAAGAGGAGACCATCAATGAAGTAATTCGTATATTAACCGCTGAGTTTGAATAAAAAATCATACTTTTACCGCCAATTTTAACGGCAGGGACGGAAAAAGACTATATGAGCGAAGGCGCACCATCAATCAGATTGAGTAAAGCAGCTCGGGAATTTAACATCGGGATTGCCACGGTTTTGGATTTCTTGAATAACAAGGGATTTAAACTGGGTCGCGACCCCAATGCGAAATTAACGCAGGAGATGTATACCCTTTTGGTGCAAGAGTTTGCCTCCGAAAAACATGTTAAAGAGGAGGCCCAGAAGATCGGGCTGCAATTCAACACACACGAAACAATTACTATCGAAGACAAGAGAACCTCCATTGAGAAGCAGGAGAAAGAGATGGATGATTTGATCATTAAAAACGTCTCATTGGGGTTTCAAACAAAGCAAGCTGATCCGGAAATCAAGGAAGCTGAGCCTCCGATAGCTGAGCCTGTTAAAGAGGAGAAAAAGACAACTGAGAAAGACACACCCGATAAGAAAAAGAGATCCGTTAAGAAAACAAAAGCGGTTGAAGTTGAACCTGAAAAGGAAGATATTTCTTCCGATCTGAAAATCGTTGAAAGTGTAGACCTCAAAACAGGTGAGAAAAAGACAGCGAAAAAAGGAAAAGGTAAAAAGAAAGGTGAAGAGAGTGAAGAGGTTGAGAAGAAGGTAACTAAGGTTAAAGAGGCAAAAACTCCGAAGGCCAAGAAATCTGGACCCGGGGAGGAGCAGCC
>CAZTSX010000003.1:0-23419 GCA_964616825.1 uncultured Prolixibacteraceae bacterium | reverse complement strand
CAGCCGGAAAAGACAAAAAGAGAAAATTTCCTCCCAACAGAAAAGATCAAGCTTGAAGGCCCGACTATCGTGGGATCTATTAAGCTTCCCATAGCAAAAAAACAGAAGAAAAAAGAACCTGTTGCCTCATCCTCCGATGATGCAACGAAATCAAAAAAGAAAAAACGGAAACGGATCAGGCATCAACCAGGAAAAGCGGGTGCTTCTGAAGGTTCTGACACGGGCAAAGGACGGTACAGAGATAGAAAAGGTGGAAGAGATTTTCTGAAACCCGAAATCTCAAAAGAGGATATTGAGCGTCAAATTAAAGAGACCCTGAGTCGGTTGAGCCCGGCCGGAAAATCAAAAGCATCGAAATACAGGCGACAAAAGCGCGATGCTGCCAGCCAGCAGGTTCAGGAGGAGCAGGAACGACTGGCAGAAGGTGAAGGTATAATTCAGGTAACCGAATTTGTCACTGCCAATGAACTGGCTACGATGATAAAAATTCCTGTCACCGATGTCATCTCTACTTGCATGACCCTGGGCATGTTCGTATCGATAAACCAACGGTTGGATGCAGAAACGCTAACCCTCGTTGCTGAAGAGTTTGGGTACAAAGTAGAGTTTGTCAGTGTGGAGGTTCAGGAAGCTATTGATCAGGCTGAAGACACAGAAGTCCAGGAAGATACTGAAGATCGCCCACCGATCGTCACCGTTATGGGTCATGTCGATCATGGAAAAACCAAGTTACTCGATTATATACGTGATTCCAATGTGGTAGCTGGCGAAGCTGGTGGAATCACCCAGCATATCGGTGCATATGAAGTGATGTTGCAAAGCGGAAAAGCCATCACATTTCTTGATACCCCTGGTCATGAAGCCTTTACGGCTATGCGGGCTCGTGGTGCGAAAGTAACTGACGTAGCCATCATCGTGATCGCTGTCGATGAAACAGTGATGCCCCAAACCAAGGAGGCCATCAATCATGCACAGGCAGCTGGTGTTCCAATCGTTTTTGCTCTCAATAAGATCGATAAACCCAACGCCAATTCTGAGAAGATCCGGGAAGAACTTTCGAAGATGAATATCCTGGTCGAGGAGTGGGGAGGCAAATACCAATCGCAGGAGATCTCTGCCAAAGCAGGAACCAATATTGATAATTTGCTGGAGAAAGTATTGCTGGAGGCTGAGATACTCGATCTGAAGGCCAATTCGGAAAAACTTGCCACTGGAACAGTTATCGAATCTTCGCTCGATAAAGGTCGTGGACATATCGCTAAGTTGCTTGTTCAAAACGGCACACTTCGTGTTGGCGACATCGTGTTGGCCGGCTCAACATATGGCCGGGTCAAGGCAATGTACAACGAACGGAACCAGGCCATTGCTGAAGGCGGCCCCTCCACCCCCCTCTTGATGCTCGGTTTGAACGGAGCGCCGCAGGCAGGTGAGGGTTTCAACGTCATGCTCGATGAGCGGGAGACCAAATCAATTAGCAACAAACGAATGCAACTGCAACGTGAACAGGGCATCCGCACACAGAAACACATCACCCTGGACGAGATTGGACGCCGGATCGCGATCGGCGACTTCAAAGAATTGAACATCATTGTTAAAGCAGATGTAGATGGCTCTGTTGAAGCTCTCGCCGATTCGTTGATCAAACTTTCGACAGAAAATATCATTGTGAATGTCATCCATAAGTCGGTAGGACAGATCTCAGAATCTGATGTATTGCTGGCTTCCGCTTCCAATGCGATCATTATCGGCTTTCAGGTCCGACCTTCAATTTCAGCGCGAAAACTGGCTGAGAATGAGCAGATCGACATCCGGCTTTACTCAATCATCTACCAGGCCATCGAAGAGATCAAAGCCTCTCTCGAAGGAATGCTTGCCCCAGAGATTGAGGAGAAAATCGTGTGCAATGTGGAGGTACGTGAAATATTCAAGATCACAAAAGTGGGAACCATTGCCGGTTGCTATGTCCTCGATGGAAAGATCCTCAGGAATACAAAAGTCCGTATCATCCGCGACGGAATTGTGGCCTATTCCGGACTATTGGCGTCCCTGAAACGATTTAAGGATGATGTAAAAGAGGTGAGTGCAGGGTATGAATGCGGACTGAACATTGAAAACTTCAATGATATCAAAGTAGGCGATATTATCGAAGGGTATGACGTTATCGAGACCAAGCGAAAACTCTAACTCTCTTATCTGAATAACGTTTGGGTCCGGTCGGGCCCTAAAGAGATCATTTCGATCGGTAATCCGGTTACCTTTTCAATACATACTATGTAATCTTTCAGGTTTGACGGGATCTCTTCAAATCCTTTCGCCTCATCCACGATAGAGTTCCATCCGGGTAAGCGGTTATAAACAGGTGTGATTGACTTACCCCCCAGATCAAACGGAAGCCTGTCTGTCTTCGTTCCATCAATCATATAATTCGTACAGACCTGAATGGTTTCCAAATGATTAAGTACATCTACCTTCATCATAATGAGCTTGTCGACCCCGTTCAGCATAATCGCAAAGTTGAGGGCTGGAATATCCAGCCAGCCACAACGCCGGGGACGTCCGGTTGTACTGCCAAACTCCTGGCCCGATTCCCGAAGTTGGTCTCCGATAGCATTGTCCAGTTCGGTAGGGAAAGGCCCTCCTCCAACCCGTGTACAATACGCTTTGAAGATACCGTAAACGGTTCCAATCCGGTGCGGAGATATTCCCAATCCGGAACACGCAGCAGCTGTGATTGTGTTGGAAGATGTGACATAAGGATAGGATCCGAAATCGACATCCAGAAGGGTTCCCTGAGCGCCTTCAGCCAGTACAGATTTATTTTCGTCAATGCATTGGTTCAGATAGTATTCACTATCGATTAACGTATACTCTTTTAACCGTTCGACAGCATCCAGCCAGGCCTCTTCGTACTCATCAAATGGCAATCCATCGATGAGGTAGTCGGTGTAGTCGAATTGGCAGTGGTGAATCAATGCAAGGTGGCTGTTTTGCAATGCGATGTAGTTACTTTTGAAATCAGGCTCCAGGATATTCCCAACCCGGAGTCCGTTCCGGGCATATTTATCTGTATAAGCAGGTCCGATACCCTTGAGAGTCGATCCGATCTTTGCTTCCCCTTTGGCCTCTTCATATGCAGCGTCCAGTAAACGATGAGAGGGAAGTATCAAATGAGCCCGCCGGGAGATAAGCAGGTTTCGTTCCGGTTTCAGGCCCGCCTCATGCAGAGTCGCAATCTCTTTTAAAAGGATATAGGGATCTATGATTACCCCACTCCCGACTATGTTTTCCTTCTCCGGATGGAAAATTCCGGAAGGGATTGTGTGAAGGATAAACTTTTTCCCTTCAAACTTGATCGTATGACCGGCATTAGGTCCGCCCTGAAAACGGGCAATCACATCATAACGCGGGGTGAAAACATCAACAATCTTCCCTTTCCCTTCATCTCCCCACTGCAATCCTAAAATAACATCAACCTTCATCATGAATCGGGAAGTTTATTTCTTCTCTATGGAATTTCCGTAAAAAGTGAGTGAATAATGAGTGACATCAACGTTGAAAAGATTCTGAACATGTGATCTGATCTCTTCGATCCGGGGATCATTAAACTCCAATACCTCTCCTGTTTCATTAAAGATAAAATGATCATGCTGGACAATTCGGTTGGTCTTCTCAAACTGCGCATAGTTAGTGCCAAATTGATGCTTGGTGACCAACCCGCAATCCAGCAACAACTCGATGGTGTTATACAATGTGGCCCGGCTGACCCTGTATTTGTGATTCTTCATCCGGATATACAAGGTCTCTATGTCAAAATGACCCTCTGTTGCAAAGATCTCTTTTAAGATAGTAAAACGCTCAGGAGTCTTTCGATGTCCATGCCGTTCAAGGTATTCAGTAAACATTTTTCGAACATGATCAAACGAATTGTCAGGTGTCTTCTTCATCGTAATTGTAATTTACCGGCAAATTGAGAACCGGTAAATATACAAAAATAAGTTTATTTAGACATGATTCAAATAAATTTTTTAATCCACCCGGGTAACATTCCTGATTCCCTCTATTTCTCTAAGGTTCATCAGGAGTCTGTTGAGTGTTCGAACATCCGAAACAAAGAGTTTGATCGCACCTTCGGTATATCCGTTAACCGCTTCAATTGTAAACGATTTTATATTAAGGTTATGTTCAGATGAGATCACCTGTGAGATATCTCTCAGTATGCCTATCCTGTCGATACCCTGCAATCTCAATCCCGTAAGGAAAGATATCTCCTCCCGGTTTATCCATGTAACCTTCACCATCTTGTTTCCAAAACTTGACATCAACTCAATCCCCCGGGGACAATTAGTCCGGTGGATCTGAATGGGAAGTTGTTCGGAAGCAACCAGGCCAATCACTTCATCCCCTGGAATCGGATTACAACAAGAGGCAACCTCAAATCCCTTGTTCTCTTTGGATGTCTTCAGGCTGTCTTGCAAAGCAGAGGTTTCTGGCTCTACATCATGCTCTTTCCCATGCGTGACCATCTCCTGTGGTTTCGATCTGGTAACCGGTTTTGTCAGGAATTTCAACCAGCCATTCTTCTGGTTTGCCGTAGCAAATGCTTTGACATCCTTGATCCCTATTTTATCCTGTGCTGCTGCAAAGTAGAGATCAACAATCGTGGTAAATTGACTGGCAACCTGGAAGTGCTTTATATTTTCATCCGAAAAAACGATATTAAATCGTTCAAACCATCCTTGTAACTTCTTTTCCCCACTTTCCTGAAACTGCTTCTTGTACTCTTTTACACTCTGCTTGATTTTTACTTTAGCCCGTGTGGTAACCACATATTCGAGCCATTCCTCCCTGGGGGATTGCCGGCTGGATGTGATGATCTCAACCTGCTGTCCGTTCTGTAACCTGGTATTGATCGGGACCAGCTTCTTATCCACCTTAGCTCCGATGCAGGTATTGCCAATCTCGGAATGAATGGCGTAGGCAAAATCAAGTATAGAACTGTTTGCCGGAAGGGTTCTGAGTTCTCCCTGAGGTGTAAAAATGGAGATCTCTTCCAGAAACAAATATCCCTTGATGTCGTCAACAAAAGAAAGCGCATCGTCATCTGACGAATCCAACATCTCCTTGATCCGGTCAAGCCATCGATCGAGCTGACTACTCACTTTGATGGTGTCTTTATATTTCCAGTGAGCTGCATATCCCTTTTCTGCTACCTCATCCATCCGTTTGGAACGGATCTGAATCTCTACCCATTGCCCTGTGTGGCCCATTACTGTTGTATGTAACGCTTCGTATCCATTTGCTTTTGGTATAGATATCCAGTCGCGTAAACGCTCCATGTTGGGTCGATAGATATCTGTAGTGATCGAGTAAGCTTTCCAGCAATCTGCCTTTTCCGAATCCAGCGGTGAATCAACGATAATTCGAATCGCGAAAATATCGTAGACCTCCTCAAAAGGGATCTCCTTATTCTTCATCTTTTCCCAGATGGAAGCGACTGATTTCTCCCTGCCGGAGATAGTGAACTTGAAGCCCTGGGCTTCCATTGCCGTACGGATTGGGTTGATGAACTTGTTGATGAAACGAATCCGTTCCCGTTCCGTTTCTTTCATCTTGCTGGCAATCACTTCATAGACCTCTCTATCCGTATACTTCAATGCCAGGTCCTCCATTTCGGTTTTGATGGCATTTAGTCCCAGCCTGTGAGCTAATGGAGCGTATAGATAAATAGTCTCGGAGGCTGCTTTCAACTGCTTCTGAGGAAGCAGGACATCAAGGGTTCGCATGTTGTGAAGCCGGTCGGCCAATTTGACAAGGATCACCCGAACGTCATCGGAGAGGGTCAACAAGATCTTTTTGAAATTCTCAGCCTGGAGTGAAGATGTATTTTGGTCAAAGACCTCCTTGATCTTTGTCAATCCGTCAATGATAGAAGCCACCTTCTCACCAAATAATCCGCGGATATCTTCCAGCGTAAACTCCGTATCCTCCACTACATCATGCAGTAGGGAACAGATGATAGAAGTCGCGCCAAGGCCAATTTCTCTTGCTGCGATGATAGCCACCTCCAGTGGGTGATAGATATAAGGCTCCCCACTCTGCCGTCGCATATCTTTATGCGCTTCCAGGGCCACATTGAATGCTTTCCGAACCATTTTCCGGTCTTCCTGCCGCCTGGGCTGCCATATCTTCATCAGGTACCGGTAACGACGCAGGATTGCTTTCTTCTCCTCTTCCGGATCAAATTTATACATGCAAGAATATTAAATTCAGATAGATTACAAAAATAATGAAAATTTAGAATGATTTGAAATTAGAAGCAATTGAAGACGCCGGAAAAATAGTACTTTTGATTGGAGATTCATGATATTGCTCTGTTCCATGCCTGATCGTTACTATTATCGGTTACTACTTTTGATTCTATCGCTTATCGCGTATCCCATATCCCTGTTTGCTACTCACCAGCGAGCCGCCGAGATAACATACCGGCACCTCTCCGGACTTACATACGAGATCACATTGATCTCATATACATATACACCCAGCCCGGCAAATGCTTTCCGGGATTACCTGACGATCCACTGGGGTGATGGTACAACAAGTGAGATCCCCCGGATAGAGATTATCAACCTGCCCAATGAAATATCTTTTAACCGCTATGTTGGAGAGCACACATTTTCAGGTCCATCTACCTATACGATATCGTGTGAAGATCCCAACCGCAACGGAGGCATTCTGAATATCCCAAATTCTATAAATGTTCCCCTTTTCATCTATTCTGAACTGGTAATAAACCCATTTATCGGGGGTTATAACAATTCTCCGATCCTGTTGCTCCCTCCCATTGACAATGCCTGTGTGAATCAACCTTTTCTGCACAATCCCGGTGCATATGATATAGATGACGACAGCCTTTCATACCGGCTGGTGACCTGCATGGGAGCCATGGGATTGCCCATTCCGGGATATACACTTCCGCCGGCTACAGATTCTCTTACCTTAAATCCTGTCACCGGAGATTTTTACTGGGTCTCGCCACCTCAACAAGGGGAGTACAACATTGCGATCCTGATCGAGGAATGGCGGGACGGAGTGAAGATCGGAAGCATCCTGCGCGACATGCAGATCATTGTGATCGCATGTAATAACAAACCACCAGTCATTGAACCGATCCCCGACACATGCATTGAAGCCGGACAGACGCTCTCATTCCTGGTTACAGCAACGGATCCCGACTCAAACGCGATTACCCTGACGGCAACAGGGGGACCATTCCTTTTGACTGATAGCCCGGCACGCCTCGAACCGGATCCGGCTATCGACACGGGGCAGGTAACCGCTTTTTTCATCTGGCCAACCTTGTGCGATCATGTGAAAAAACATCGTTACCAGGTCTTCTTTAAAGCAAAAGATGACAGCAAGCCGGTTAACCTGACCGACATCAAATCACTGAAGATTTTGGTGGTTGGACCAGCCCCGGAAAATCTGACAGCCATTCCTCTTGGCACCACAGTTAATCTCACCTGGGACGATTATACCTGTCCAAATGCCTCCGGTTACTATATCTATCGAAAAACAGACTCCTCCGGTTTTGTGCCCGGCTACTGTGAAACCGGTGTGCCTGACTACCTTGGCTATTCCAGAATTGCCACGATAACCAACCTTGCCCAAACCTCATATCTCGATAACAACAACGGCCGGGGACTTGTGCAAGGAGTGAAGTATTGCTACCTGATTACTGCCTGGTATCCAGATAAAGCGGAGGGATACGCATCCAACGAAGCCTGTGCCACGCTAAAGAAAGATGTTCCCGTGATCACCAATGTAAGCATCAGAACAACAGATTTGTCGAACGGATCTCTCTTCCTTGCCTGGTCCAAACCTACTGAGATAGATACCATTCAAGCGCCCGGACCATATAAATATTTGGTTACCCGGGCCCGGTCAGACAATCCTGGTCAGTATATCGAAATCGACTCATTGGCAAACCTGAACGATACGATCTTCTACGATACCCTGTTGAACACCATGGAATACTCCTTCCTATACAGGATTGATTTCTACAATGTTACTCCAGGAATGCGATTCCTTATCGGATCCTCCCAGATTGCCGAATCGATGTTTCTGGCTCTCTCTCCTACCGACAAGAAACTCCTCCTTTTCTGGAAAGTGAATGTCCCCTGGACAAATCTTGAATATACAATCTACCGTTATAAACCTCTGTTATCCATATTCGACTCTGTCGGTTCTTCTACTGATCCATCCTTCCTTGACAAAGGATTGGCAAATGGAGAAGAGTATTGCTACTATATTAAAAGTACCGGGAAATATTCGGCTACAGGATTTGTTTTCCCGATCATCAACTTTTCCCAGATCAATTGTGGAATCCCGGTTGATAACGTTCCTCCATGCCCTCCCATACTTTCAATACATACTGACTGCGACCAATCCATCAACCGCCTCTCCTGGATAAATCCCAACGACACATGTACTCCGGATATTCTTAAATACTTCATCTGGTACGCTCCCGGAAAAGGTGAAGAGCTTCTGCTGATCGATTCATTGATAGGGCCTTATGATACAATTTTTGAACACAAGCCACCCCAATCCATTGTTGGATGTTATGCTGTTTCAGCAATTGACTCTACAGGGAATGAGAGCAAACTGAGTAACATCATATGTGTAAACTACACCGACTGTCCTGTCTACCGCCTGCCCAGAGCATTTACACCTAATGGTGACGGCAGAAACGACTTCTTTATTCCGTTTCCTTATACCTCCGTGGAGAGCATCAACCTGGTTATTTTCAACCGCTGGGGGAGTGAAGTCTTCCGCACTCACGATCCCGACATCAACTGGGACGGGAAAGGTCAAGCCACCAATCAACCCTGCAGCGACGGCACCTACTTCTATGTGTGTGATGTCTTCGAGATCACCCTAACCGGAATACTCAAGCGAACCCTGAAAGGGTCTGTTACCATTTTACGGTGATTTGCCGCGTCCCTACAAATCGTATATTTGCAACGTGAAAAACATCCGCAATTTCTGTATTATTGCTCACATCGATCACGGGAAGAGCACGTTGGCTGATCGGTTACTGGAGGCAACCAAGACCATCTCGGAGCGGGATTACCAGGACCAGGTTCTGGATGATATGGATCTGGAGAGGGAGCGCGGGATCACCATCAAAAGTCATGCGATCCAAATGAAGTATCAGTTTGATGGAGAGGAGTATACATTGAATCTCATCGACACTCCCGGCCATGTGGATTTTTCATACGAGGTTTCCCGTGCCATCGCCGCCTGTGAAGGCGCTCTTCTTGTCGTGGACGCCACCCAGGGGATCCAGGCACAAACCATCTCCAATCTCTATATGGCTATCGATCACAACCTGGAAGTCATCCCGGTATTGAACAAGATCGATATGGATAACGCGATGGTTGAAGAGGTCAAAGACCAGATCATTGAGACACTGGGTTGTGACCGGGAGGAGATTATCGAAACAAGTGCTAAATTCGGATACGGGATCGAAGAGATCCTGGAAACTATCATCAGAAAAATCCCGGCACCTTCAGGTGATCCGGAAGCCCCCCTGCAGGCGCTGATCTTTGACTCCGTTTTTAACTCCTACCGTGGAATAATAGGATATTTCCGAATCGTCAATGGCTCCATCCGGAAAGGTGATAAAGTGAAGTTTGTCAATGCAGGAAAACAATACGAAGCCGACGAGATCGGGATCCTCCGGCTTCAACCTGACCCCCGTGAAGTGCTTTATACAGGGGATGTGGGATATATCATTTCTGGGATCAAGACCAGCAAGGAGGTGCAAGTAGGAGATACCATTACCCATGTAGCCAATCCCTGCGAGAAAGCGATTGAAGGATTCAAGACGGTAACGCCAATGGTTTTTGCCGGGATCTATCCGGTAGATGCCGACGACTACGAAGAACTGCGTGATTCGCTGGAGAAACTCCGGTTGAACGATGCGTCACTTTCATTTGATCCTGAATCGTCCGCTGCATTGGGTTTCGGATTCCGCTGTGGTTTTCTCGGCCTGCTACATATGGAGATTATTCAGGAACGGCTCGACCGGGAGTTCGATATGGATGTGATCACCACGGTTCCCAATGTATCATATAAGGTTTATACTAATAAAGGGGATGTGATTGAAGTTCATAATCCTTCAGGCTTACCGGAATCAACGCTTATCGACCACATCGACGAACCATACATCACGGCCAATATTATCTCCCGTTCCGAATTTGTTGGTACAATCATGCGCCTGTGTATAGACAAAAGAGGGACACTTAAAAACCAGGTCTACCTGACTACCGACAGGACCGAACTAACTGTGGAGCTTCCTCTGGGAGAGATTGTATTCGACTTTTATGATAAACTGAAGAGCATCTCAAAAGGCTATGCTTCTTTCGACTATTACGCTTCCGGATTTAAAGAAGCCGATCTCATCAAACTCGACATCCTGTTGAACGGCGAGCCTGTAGATGCGCTCTCCACCCTGCTACACCGGGATCACTCCTATGATTTCGGTCGAAGATTCTGCGTGAAACTGAAAGAGTTTATCCCGCGTCAGCAGTTCGACGTGGCTATCCAGGCTGCTATCGGCGCTAAGATCATTGCCCGTGAAACTGTCAAAGCCGTCCGCAAAGATGTGACCGCCAAATGCTACGGAGGCGATATCACACGAAAACGTAAGCTTCTTGAAAAACAGAAAAAAGGAAAGAAACGGATGCGACAGGTTGGGAATGTCGAAGTGCCCCAAAAAGCATTTCTCGCAGTCCTTAAACTGGATAATTAACATCGTCCTACGCGTCCCACCTGTCAAACAGAAATATGAATAATCTTAAAATCCATGTAACTTTAGGGATCAATTTTCGTCTTATTACATCAAATCAAAAACCACCCTCAATGAAAAAAACAAATGTACTTTTGACGATGGCATTAGTTTTCACCGCGATCTTCATTTTACCAGGAAAATCCAAAGGTCAAGACGGCAATCACGATACTCAAAAACACAAACACAAGCACGATAAATTTGAAAAAAATATAAGCGGAGTTAAAATCAAGAAATATGATGATGAATTCATTGTCATTTATATCGACAAGAAAAAAACAAAAAAACTCTCTGCCTCCACAAACTGGAGCACATTCCCTTTTTGTGCTAAAAAAGGGAAATTCAACGGACACTGGGCTGGCGTTGATTTCGGTTGGAACGGATATGTAAACACCGACTTTAACATGAACTTTGTACCCGCCGATCAGTTTCTCAACCTCCGGACCTCACGTTCGATGATGGTCAACCTCAATCCAATAGAATTCAATATAAACATTGCAAAAAATAAATTTGGATTCATCTCCGGATTGGGTTTCACGCTTAATAACTTCTTCTTCAACAATTCCTACACCTGGATCGGAGATTCAACTACATTAAAGGCCTACAACACCGTTAACGACAAAGGAAATACTGTAAGCACGAAAGTGAACAAGCTCTTTGTCTCGTACATCACACTTCCCCTGTTATTTGAATTCCAGACAAACCCTGGACACAGGATTACTAGTTTCCATATTACTGCCGGTGTGATAGGAGGACTGAGGCTTCAAACTTACCAGAAGCAACGTCTCTACCAGTGGGAAGACACCTATTACCTGGTGGATGACAATGGCACCCGGGTCGCTTCATTCTATGCCGACGGAGCTGTTATCCGGAACCATGATCAGTATCATTTAAATCCATTTAAACTGGATGCCGCTTTCCGTATCGGCTGGTCATTCGTGAACCTCTATGCCACCTACTCCATCACGCCTATGTTCCAGAAAAACAAAGGCCCGGAAGTATACCCCTGGTCTATCGGTATAACCTTAATCGGCTGGTAAGGACGGGGCATGCCCCGTCCCTTAGGGGCGACCGGTCCGGTCGCCCCTAAGGAAAAAATCGTTCCTGGAAATTCACCAGGAACATTTTTTTTGTCGCCCGCGTAACTGCAGTATATAACCACCGCAGGTATTCTACATTCAGCATATTCTCATTGAGGTATCCCTGGTCAATAAAGACCGTGTCCCATTGACCACCCTGGGTTTTGTGGCAGGTCAGAGCATATGCGAATTTCACCTGCAACGCATTGAAATGTGGACTCGCTTTCACCTTCTCCACCCGTCCGCGACGGGATGGGGTGTCGGCAAAGTCTTCCATCACCGTATTGAAAAGCCGGTTGTTCTCAGTTTGAGTCAGGGCTGCTGACTCAGATGTCAACGTATCCAGCAGAATTTTCACATCCAACTCTTTCTCATCCGGATAGTCGAGAAAGCGGATGGTGATATCGGCAAACCGGAAGCCATACAATTCTTCAAAATTTCTGATCCGTGTAATTTCCACGATATCCCCGTTGGCGATGAAACCAGCTGAGGATTCAACCGGAAGCCAGAAATAGTTGTTCTTCACCACCATCAGGTAATCCCCGGCAGTGATCTCTCCATCCAAAAAGAGAATGCGCTTCCGGATCTCGCGATTAAAGATGTTGGCTCGTTTGTTTGAACGGCAAACCACTACGTTATTCTCCCTCCCCTCACCGGCATATGCCTGATTCAGCATCTCTTCCAGATCCGTACCGCTGATGCGATAGACATCCGGGAATCTTTCTGTGCGGAACATGGGGAATTTCAACTCCTGGTTCATGATCTGTTCACGGATCCGGGTAGCGTTTATCAGTACCCCCGACTTCTTCGATTGCCGAACTACTTCAGTTAACTCAAAAGAGTCGATCTCCAGATCGTATCCGTTTTTCAGAAAAGCTGTATCGAGCGCCGGGCTGTAATCCAATCCGACCGGAGGAAGCTGGGCTGCATCCCCGATGAAAAGCAACCGACAGTTTTCACCGGATTTGACATAGTCGAACAGGTCGTCCAGCAAATTCCGGGAAGGAAAAAGTTGACCCTCAACAGGAAGGGTATGCTGGATCATGGAAGCTTCGTCGACGATAAAAAGGGTATGACGATGCAGATTCTTTTGTAATTTCAGCTCGATCTGACCCTCCTTGTTAGTCCAGGCAAAATAAATCTTCCGGTGAATTGTATGTGCTTGTTTACCTGTATACCCTGCCATCACCTTGGCAGCGCGACCGGTAGGGGCCATCAGCACTGTCCGTTTTCCCAGTGCTGGAAGGACATTCACCAGCGCTTTGACAACTGTTGTCTTTCCGGTTCCGGCATATCCCTTCAGGATGAAGAGGGCACTGGCTTTTTTCCAGGAGATCGTTAAGAACACGGCCAGTTCTCCCATCAACTGCTCCTGCCCTTCTGTTGTCTCGTGAGGAAACTCCTCCAGGAGCAAGGTTCTGATTCTGTTCACGTCCATCAGAGAATACTATTCGTAACGGAGGGATTCGATGGGGTCGAGGTTGGCTGCTTTGGTTGCCGGATAGATACCGGAGATCAGGGCTACTGCGAAGCAGATCAGAACACCGGTAATGATCCAGACCCAGGGAATAATGAAAGCGCTTCCGATGGTCAGGGAAATTATATTGCCGATCAGGATTCCGAGGATAATCCCAAGAGCCCCACCCAACTGTCCAATAACGATAGCTTCTACCAGGAACTGGTTCCGGATCAGGAGCCGGGTCGCTCCGATAGCTTTCCGGATCCCTATTTCCCGGGTTCGCTCAGTCACAGACACCAACATGATGTTCATCAGTCCGATCGCTGCACCCATCATTGTGATCAATCCAATAATTGTAGCTGCCACGGTGACATAGCGGATATTCTCGATGAGCAACTTGACTATCTCATCACTTTTGACGATATCAAACGACTCTTCCAATCCTACAGGCACCTTCCGGATATTACGCAACAAGCCGGTTGCCTCTCCTACTCCGGCATCAAGCATCTCAGGGTTATTGACCATCACGTTGATGTTGAACGGCATATTAGGCCGGGGAAAATAGACTCTGACATTATTCAACGGGATGAAACAACTCCGGTCGTTATTTATTCCCATACCAGATCCTTTCTCCTTCAATACACCTATTATACGATACTTTCCGGAGCCAACAGAGATGACTTTTCCGACTGGATCCTCTCTGTTCTTGAAGATATTCTTAGCAATCTCCGGGCCGATGATCACGACGGGTGAGCCATAAAAAACTTCATCCGTGGTGAAGTTCCTTCCCTCTTCAATTTCTTCACCAGCCGTGACGATGTAGTTGTCATCTACTCCGATCACACGGGTATTCGGATTTGTTTTGTTGGACTCAAATTTAACTGTAGCGATACCGGTAGCATATGTATAAACGGATGTATAAGCCGGAAATTCAAGCCTCTCCTTGAACTCCAACGCCTGATCAAGTGTGATTGGCTCAAACCTTTTCTGCTTATTTATCTGATTCCCGATATGAATGTTTAATGTCCGGTTCCGGATTGTAAACGTGTTGGATCCCATCATGGAGAAGTTCTGTGTCAAAAAATACTTTATTGAGTCGGTTGCTGTTAAAATACCAACCAGGGCCATGATACCGAAGGCAATGATAAGGATGGTTAGAATGGTTCTCAACAGGTGGCTCTTGATCGATCCAAGAGATACCTTTATATTTTCAATGACAAGTGTTCGTTTCATCAGAAAGTCGGATTTCAGTTTTTCTCTCCAAAGGCCAGGTCACCGGCATCACCCAGGCCTGGTACCAGGAAGAGTTGAGCTGTGAGTTCTTCATCCACATCGCCCACCCAGATCGTAACATTCTTCTTTGGCAACGACTTCTTTAAATGATTCAATCCTTCCATGCTGGCAAGAATTGTTGCAATATGGATATGTGATGGCTTGCCTTTCGCGAGCAGCTCTTTATATGTATAGACTATGGAAGATCCGGAAGCTATCATGGTATCACAAATAATCAGGACTTTGCCGTCGATGGGTGTGGTGGAAGCATACTCCACACTCATACTGAAAGAACCATCTTTATGCGGCATCCGGTAAACGGAGACAAAGGCATTGGAAGACCGGTCGAATACATTCAGAAAACCATGATGGAAAGGCAATCCGGCTCTCATGATTGTTGCAAGCACGGGGTATTGAATTAGTACCGGCACGTTTGCAATCCCAAGCGAGGTAATAACCTCCTTCTCTTCATAAACCAGCTCTTTGCTGATCTCGTAAGCAAAGATCTGTCCGATCCGTTCAAGATTGTTACGGAACCGCTGGCTGTCCTGTTGTATATCAATATCCCGGATCTCAGCAATATACTGGTTTAAAACCGAATGGGATTGACTAAGGATCCGAACACCAGAAGTTGATTTCATCTGTTAATAATTTTGATTTTAATGTGAGATTCATTTCAAACAAAGATACGAAAATTCAGCTTAAACGAAGCAGATTATAAAAAAGGAATCCGTGAAATCCGGATAAATGGGTAGGTCGTTTCCCGTGCACCGAAGCTTTTGTAGAAACGACCCAGATTGGGATCATTCCCCCCTTCAAAATCGAGTAATAATGGCTGGTTGGCATGTTCCCGAATGAAGGTGTCAAGCAATAAAAACATCGACCCGTTTTGACGTGCATTGAGATTCGAAGCGGCAAACAACAAGATGAACCTGTTCTGGTCTTTCAGGAAAAAAGCGCCTGCATTCAACTGATCTTCCTGGCTGCCTGCACCCAGAAGGATACCTGTAGCCCGTTTCTGACTGTACTCAATTAGCTTCTGAATTATCAGGTAATCCCGGTAATCCAACTTTCCCTCTTTCTGTCCAAAGTTCTTTCGAAACAATACGACAAGCTCATCTACACTGACCTTCCTGCAGATCTCAATCCCTGCATCCATCGCCTTTTTGAGATTGCGCCGTGTGTTCTTGGAATAACTCCTGGATAGCTCCTCATAGGTGTACATCAACTCAAGTTCGTGATTGATACGGGAAACTACTTCATACTTCTCCGGATCTACTTTATTCATCGAGTTGAGATGGATCTCAATCAGCTTGAACTTTGCCGGGATGGAATCCAGAAAACGGGTAACACGATCCTGTGTTAGATGTCCCGTAGTAAAGAGCCCCAATTGCTGGGTAAAAAACGGTTGAGCCAGATACCGGAAACCTAGTTTCTGCTTGTGTGTGATTGGAAACACACTCGTGTAGTCATCCTCCATCAGGGCATCCCATCCAGGTGAAACCAGGTCGAGATACCATGAAAATCCATAAACCATTGAGTTAACAGACTTCCGGATGCATTGGTCCCAGCGAGATTTATCAATCTGTGTATGTTTCAGGTAGTTGATCATCTTGTGCTATTCTGCCGCCAGGGCCACCATTTGTTCATATACACGGCGCCATCCCTTCCATCTTCCATAATCGGAAAGGCTCTCATTATGCCAGAGACTAATGAGCTCACCATTACAGGAACGAACCTGTTTGATCATTTGTTTTATTCTGTCAAGACTCTCTTCCGGGCCAGTATGAATATAATCCCGGAATGTAACATCCATGAGTGAAACCGGATGGATATAAATTTCAGTAGACATATTAGTGGAGAGATTAAAAAAACGGAAGGGGTGAGCAATACCAGCCCGAAATCCCGGATGAGAAGCGTATCCCATTGAAAACTCATCTTTAATACCCAGTTCACTAAGCTGCTGGAAAGTATATGGAAAGGAGAATTTAAGAAAATGCTGGCGGCTTCGGGTGATCTCTTTACCCGTTAAATGAGAAAGTCCGTTGATCTCTTGTTTCAACTTCTTAGCATACTTATTTGAAGAGAGAGAAGGGTGAATCCCTACTTCCGACCAGCTGGAAAGATCTTTCACCAGGCGGGAAAGCCCTCGTCCCTGGACAGGTATGTTGTTGTCATCACCCCCGTAATCGGCAAACAACAGAAACCAGAGTGTTGGCAGATCATGAAGTTCATGCAGGTTCCGGATAAACTTATAGTTGTCATACGGATCAGGCCTCAATCCGGCCAGTACCCGAAAACGATCTGCTACCTCAAGCAGGCGTCCCCGCGTCAACGAACGTCCTATCCCGCCTATCGTCCTGTGAAACGGCCTGCATTTGTATGCATACGCGTGGTCAATATCGATCGTTGGGAGATACCGGTATGGCCGCTGGTGTGTCATCAGGCTGGGATAAAGTTGACGCAGCTTTTCAACAAACAGCTTCAACCAGATATTCACTATTGGCTTCTCCAGAAATCCACCCCGGTATGCAAGGCTGTCACTAGCTGGAAAGCGACCGTGTTTATCGAATTTCACTGACGGGTACTCCTCATATCGTGACACCAGGTAGAAAGAGGCTGCAAGCAGGTCAAACGGGAACCCGTCATGCTTTGCGACAGATTCAAAGAGAACAGGAATCTCCCGTTGCATGCGAACAGGCACTTCATGCGAAAAAATAGTTTGCTCAAATAATAATCCGGAAGCCTCCATAAACAATCCCTCTCCCGGATCCACCTTGCCATAAGCTACCTTTGGACCTTCATATTGCAAATACTCCTCCTCCGAGAGGGTAAATTCCGTCTTCAGACCATAAATATCTTCAAAAAGAAGTTGTACGATATACCGCAGGCGAGTAGAGATGGAAGATGTAAAAATCAACAGCATAATCCGATGTGTTGAATGAGCCAAATTACACAAAAATCAAAAACTTTCGTACTTTTGAATGACCATTTGACCGGATTTTAACAATATGCAAAACTTCATTGTATCAGCCCGTAAATACCGCCCGCAAACCTTCGACACAGTGGTGGGGCAAGCATCCATCACCAACACACTGAAAAACGCTATCATTCATAATCAGCTGGCTCAGGCTTTTCTGTTTTGTGGCCCGAGAGGTATTGGCAAAACAACCTGTGCCCGTATTCTGGCAAAGACCATCAACTGCGCGAACCTCTCCCACAACGCCGAAGCCTGTGATAAATGCTCTTCATGCATCTCTTTTAACGAAAATGCTTCATTCAACATCTATGAGCTCGATGGCGCCTCCAATAACTCGGTCGATGACATCCGGAATCTGGTAGACCAGGTTCGGATCCCTCCTCAAATGGGTAAATACAAGGTCTATATCATCGATGAGGTTCACATGCTCTCAGCTTCCGCTTTCAATGCTTTTCTGAAAACCCTGGAAGAGCCACCCGAATATGCCAAATTTATCCTCGCCACCACGGAAAAACATAAAATAATTCCAACGATCCTCTCCCGTTGCCAGATCTTTGACTTCCGACGCATCACCGTCGATGATATTGCCGGACACCTGAAATATGTAGCGGAGCAGGAGCAGATCAAAGCCGAAGAAGATGCGTTGCACATCATCGCCCTGAAAGCGGATGGGGCCATGCGTGATGCTCTTTCGATCTTTGACCAGCTGGTTAGCTTTTCAGGAGATGAACTGACCTATAAGATCGTCCTTCAGAATCTGAATATCCTCGATTACGACTACTACTTCCGGATCACGGAACAGATCCTGAATCACGATATTTCCGGAACCCTGGTCACCATCAATGAAATCCTGGACAAAGGATTTGACGGACAGCATTTTCTGATCGGCTTCGGGGAACATATCCGGAATTTACTCGTATGTAAGGATCCGGTGACGATCAAACTTCTTGAAACTGCGCCCAATATTCGTAAACGCTATCAGGAACAGGCAGCAATTTGCCATACCGATACGCTCTTGAAAATACTTGATATCAACAACAAATGTGATCTGAATTATAAGATCAGCAACAACAAGCGGCTTCACCTTGAACTCGCGTTGATGCAGATGTGCTCAATTGGGATAGAAAAACCACAATCACAAAAACCACCTCCACCAAAACCCAAACCGGAAGCTAAACCCGTTGACGTAAAGCGCCCCGGGAATGATCTCCCCGGAACCTTCTCGATCAAAGACTCCGGGAAGCCTAAAATAGATATTGAAAGTGATTCCCAGGTACAGAAGAAAACCGCTATATCTCCTTTTACGCAAGAGGACTTAAAAAGCTACTGGAATGAATTTGCTTCCAGTTTGAAGGTGGATTTCCCGCATCTATTCACCACACTGACATCAAGAGAACCGGTTTTGAAGGATAACTGGCAAATTGAACTGGAGATTGATAACCGGATCCTGGAAGAGGAGTTAAGCCTGAAAAAAGAGGATCTGCTCGATTTTCTGAAACAAAAACTGGACAACGTTCAGATCACACTGAAAACCCGGATCCAGGAGAACCAAAAAGAGCTCAAGCCCTATACAGATAAAGAGAAGTTTGAGAAGATGGCCGAAAAAAATCCGGCGCTTAACAAACTGAAAGAACAACTCGACCTGGATATTGAGTATTAATGAAAAATATCTTTTGCATCGGCGAAACTGTTCTGGACATTATTTTCAGAGACAAGGTTCCGATTGGAGCCAAACCGGGAGGCTCCATGCTTAACACCTCCGTCTCGCTGGGAAGAGCAGGCTTGCAACCTATACTCATAAGTGACTTTGGCCAGGATTCAGCTGGCGACCTGATTCACGATGCTCTCCGGGAGAACGGTGTGGATATCCGGTATGTAGACCGGTTTACAGAAGGAAAGACCGCAATCTCTCTCGCTTTTCTTGACGAAAATGGGAATGCCACTTACACTTTTTACCGGCAGTTTCCTGACAAACGGTTAACAATCCGGTTGCCGGAAGCCAAAAAAGGAGATATCGTGTTGTTCGGCTCCTTCTACTCCATTGATCATGATGTACATAAACCTCTTTGGAAATTTCTACTGAAAGCCAAAAAAAACGGGGCGTTCCTGCTTTACGATCCAAACTTCAGAAAACCCCATATCAAACAACTACCTCAGTTCAGCCCTTGGATTATGGAGAATATTAGCCTGGCAGAAATCACCCGGGGATCAGCCGAGGATTTCCTTCATATTTTTGATGTGCCGGATGCAGTAAGTGCATATAAAGAGATTATAGATCATGGAGGAAATACACTTATTTATACAAAAAGTAAAGAGGGGGTGGAAGTGCTGACCGATGAACTCCATCTACACTTTCCTTCCCCGGAGATCGCTCCTGTTAGTACTATTGGAGCGGGAGATGCCTTCAATGCCGGTCTGATCTACTCACTCTGTCATCTTCCTGGCGAGACCCGGATCCCTGCTTCCAAACAGGTTTGGAAAAAGATCATCACAACGGCAGTTGAATTCTCCACAAACGTCTGTCTGAATGTCGATAATTACATCTCAACTAATTTTTTACAGAAATTGGACGATGCTTAGATGGTTGTCAAAAAAGGTTCTTCAACTGTTCGGCTGGAATACGAACGGGGCGCTTCCGGAGGGAGTTGACAAAGCTGTGGTGGTCTCAGCTCCCCATACCAGCTACTGGGATTTTGTCGTCGGTCGCTTGACATTCTGGGCCATTAAAGTAAATATCCGGTTCCTGATCAAGAAAGAGGCTTTCTTCTTTCCTTTAGGATTGCTGTTAACAAAGCTTGGAGGGCTACCTGTGGCCCGGGGAAAATACAAAAGCAACATAGCTACACAGGTTGTCAAACTGTTTCAGGAACACGACTCCCTGGTTGTAGTGATTACTCCGGAAGGTACTCGCCGCCGAGTTGAACACTGGAAGAAGGGTTTTTACGTTATCGCCTTGCAAGCTAAGATACCCCTTGCTCTCTCATATATCGACTACGGAAATAAAACCGGGGGTATCGGCCCCATCTTTCATCCAACCGGCGACTACCAAAAAGATATGATCTTTATTAAGGAGTTCTATCAGAACAAAACTGCCCGTCACCCCGAACGCTTCAATTTATCCATATAAATCAACACCCCAATGAATGCATCAAAAGCATCACTTCATGACATCCAGCTAAGTATCTTTATCACTAACTTTGTGTTGAAATAAACCCTGATCCATTTGACATTCAACTCCCGTCCGGTACTCCTGATTCTGATAGGTATTTTCCTTCTCCTTGGAGCCTGTAATGTCACGAAAAATATACCGGAAGGTGACTATCTGCTGGTGAAAAATAAAATTAAGATCAATGCCAGGAAAGTATCTTCCGATGATTTGAGCGGATATTTGCAGCAGACTCCCAATTCAAGATTCCTCTGGATTTTCAGGCCCGGGATCGCCCTCTACAACTGGGGAAGCAAGGGGAAAGAGACAAAATTCAAAAAATGGCTCCGGACTAAAATCGGTTCCGAACCAGTGATCCTGGATACCAGCCTGGTTACCATCAGCAAGAAACAGATGGACCTCTACCTGAACAACGTCGGCCACTTCAACTCTGTTCTCACGGACAGCATTGCCTACCGGAAAAAGAAAGCCAAAGTCTATTACAAAGTTCAGACATCAACACCCTATATCATAAGAAACCTTACCTGGCTAATCAGCGACACGACGCTGGCCCGATTTGTCTATAAAGACTCTTCCAAATGCTTGATCAAAAGAGGATTGAACTACAACGCCTACACGCTGGATAAAGAACGAACCCGGATTGCAACTACGCTGTTAAATCATGGTTATTACCGTTTTACAACAGCCTATATAGTCTTCCAGGTCGACAGCACACTGAACAATCATAAGATGGATGTAACGATTGAACTGCTCAATCCCGTTGTTCCGTCACTAAAGGGTTTCGGAATGGTAACCGAAGCGATGCATCGCCGCTTTATGATCTATAACATCTACGTCAATTCGCAGTTTGACAATGAAAAAGCTGACACACTGAGATACGACACCCTGGTCGCCACCTATGCAGATCCATTCAGAGGGAGAAACTCCATTACCTATTACTTTCTCTATCGGGAAAAAATGAAGATTCGGCCACGCACCATTGCGCAAAATATCCTGATAGAACCTGATACATGGTATAACCTGAAAGAGATTGACCAAACATACTCTCGACTATCCGGACTCCAAACATTCCGATTTATAAACATCGATTTTGATGATGTTAACTATCAACCGGATACGATCCTGGGAACATCTAACCTGCTTAACTGTAAGATTAAAATGGCCAGGGCGGCCGGACAAGCGCTCACCTGGAGTACGGATGGGACCAATTCGGGAGGTGCATTTGGCATAACAGGTAACATCGGCTATTCAAACCGGAACATATTCCGGGGCGCTCAGATGTTCAAAATCACACTCAGCGGTTCGGCACAAATGCAAGCTGGTGGCGGAAGAGGTGGGCTTTTCAATACGCTGGAGCTGGGGATCAACACCAGTATCACATTTCCTCAGTTTCTGATTCCGATCAAACAGGAGAAACTATCAAAATCTTTTAGGCCAAAGACAATTTTAAGTGCAGGATATAACTTTCAGCAGAAAATTGATCCCGACTACAACCGGCATATCGTCAACCTTTCGTTCGGATATGACTGGATCCAGAATCCACAACTTTCTCACAGACTGAATCCTATTGAGGTCCTTCTGGTGAAAGTCTTCCCCAGTCGGGAGTTCACGAAGAAGCTTGACTCCCTGCAAGACAAACGTTTTAAGAATCAGTATACAGATCATATGATCGCCGGACTGAAATACACACTGACATTCAGTAACCAGGACATCAGAGCACACCGAAATTTTATCTACATCCGGACCAACTTCGAGACTTCAGGAAATCTTCTTTATGGCATAACCAGCTTATTCAAAACCGCTAAAAACAGCGAGGGACAGTTTACCCTCTTTGCAATCCCCTACTCGCAATACATCAGGCCTGATCTCGATTTTCGGTTTTACAATCAGTTTGGGAAAGGCTACTCCATCGTATACAGATTTTATGGCGGGATCGGAATCCCTTATGGAAATTCTAAAGTCCTGCCGTTTGAGAAAGCATTCATCGCTGGTGGAGCGAATGATATGCGGGGATGGCGGATGGGAGACCTGGGGCCGGGCACCTTCCATAACGACACGGTCAGTCAGAATTTCGGCCAACTCGGCGACATGCAGCTTCAGCTTCAGATAGAATACCGGTTTCCGATATACAGTTTCCTGAAAGGCGCTCTCTTCACAGATATCGGAAACGTTTGGTTGCTGCATAAATCTCCTGATCTTCCCGGAGGAGTTTTCAAATTTAATACGTTTGTCTCCGAACTTGGGATTGATGTCGGCATTGGACTTCGGCTCGATTTCAAATTCTTCATTTTCCGCCTCGATCCGGCAATCCCTATTCGTATGCCCTCAGCGCCCGGGAACAGATGGTATTTTGATAAACTACAGTTTAAAGATATTGTCTGGAACTTTGGAATAGGTTACCCATTCTAGAAATCCCAAATAACAATATCCAAATCTCAAATAAGTTCCAGGATTCAAATTCCAAATTCCAAATTCTAATTTCTAAATCCGAAACAATCTCAAATTTTCAAAACTCAAATGTTTAAAAAGAGGGAAAATATCATATCTTTGCACCCGCTTTCGGGAGCATAGCTCAGCTGGTTCAGAGCATCCCGCCTCAGGCGGGAGGATCACA
>CAZTSX010000002.1:10579-215247 GCA_964616825.1 uncultured Prolixibacteraceae bacterium | reverse complement strand
AATGATTATTGTTTGTATATGTAACTCTGGATTTCCCCGTTTTGTTTGTATATTTGTACTGACAAATAAAAGCCATCCGTTATGTTGAACATGATTATTTTAGTTTTTGGATTGGGAACCACTGAGATTATCCTGATCGTGCTGGTTGTCCTGTTACTATTTGGTGGAAGAAAAATTCCTGAATTGATGCGTGGTGTTGGAAAAGGAGTTAAAAGTTTCAAAGATGGTATCGCCGGAATGGATGAAGACCTGAAAGAGAAGGACAAATCCAAAAAACCTGCTGATAAGAAAGATGTCCCTAAAAATCCAGCAGGATAATTAAATCGCTTAAATCGCACCCATTGTCAAGGATTTCACACTCATGTGAAACTTCTAACATCTTATTTTGTTAATTACATAGAATTATTCTAAATTTGTCGATGAACATACATTGTTATATATTTATATGTAATTTTGTCGATGTTTTAATTCCCGAAAATTATTATTCAAACACAAGGTTATAATGAACAAATTATTGATTTTGGGAGGTGGTACTGCTGGTACCATCATGGCAAACAAAATGAGGCATGTTCTTGATCGGGAAGAGTGGGATATCACGATTGTTGATAAAGATAAAACACATTTTTACCAACCCGGCTTTCTCTTCATTCCTTTCGGACACTACAACAAACAAGATGTAGTCAAGCCAAAAAATAATTTCATCCCTTTTGGGGTCAATTTCATTATTCAAGAAATTGAACGGATTGAGCCTGAAAAAAGCCAGGTTTTATTAGCTGATGGCGTGGTGTTAAACTATGACTATCTGATCATTGCAACCGGGACACATGTGATTCCCGATGAGACCCCCGGATTGACGGGATCTCTTTGGAGGAAGTGTATTTTCGATTTTTACACCCCGGAAGGAGCGCTTGCGCTAGCCGATTTTTTCAAAACCTGGAAGGGAGGAGAGTTGGTCCTTAACATCGCTGATATGCCTATCAAGTGCCCGGTTGCCCCACTGGAATTTGTCTTTTATGCAGATGCATTCTTTGTAGAACGAGGTCTCCGCAATGATGTCAAAATCTCCTATGTAACGCCCATGTCGGGGGCTTTTACCAAACCTCGTGCTTCCAAAATTCTCGGCAATCTGCTGGAGGAGAAGAACATTAAAATCATTCCCGATTTTTACCTGGAGAGGATAGATGAAGAGAAAAAGGTACTTGTTTCATATGATGACCGGGAGGTTCCTTTTGATGTGTTGATCTCTGTTCCTGTTCACAAAGGGGATTCTGTGATTGAATCGAGTGGCCTTGGAGATGATATGGGATTTGTAAAAGCAGATAAAAACACTTTGCAATCAACAAATTACGAAAATATCTTTGTCATTGGAGATGCTGGCAATTTTCCCACATCCAAAGCAGGATCTGTTGCCCATTTCCAGGCAGATATCCTTCTTGAAAACCTTCTCTGTGCCATTGAAGATCGTCCTTTCACAGGCTCCTACGATGGCCACTCAAACTGTTACATTGAGACAGGTTACGGCAAAGGAGCTTTAATCGATTTTAATTACGACACGGAACCTCTGCCAGGCATGTTCCCTTTGCCGGGTATCGGGCCATTTGGCCTGTTGAAGGAGAGCCGGATTAACCATTACGGCAAGCTCATGTTCCGCTGGATATACTGGCACATCTTACTGAAAGGAAAAGAGATGCCTATTGACTCGAAGATGACAATGGCAGGTAAGAAAATGTAAAATCCAGACCCTATGGCAAACGAACACCTGCAAGAACAGATCAATGAACTCAACCAGAAACTGGACCGGGTTCTTGAATATGTGGAGATCCAGCACCGAAAGCGTGAAGAGTGGGACGATCTGGTAAGCGATCTCTCCATTGTCACAAAAGATGCATTCAACAATACCGTCCAAATTCTTGACAAAGCTGGCGTAGAAATAGATCCTGATAGTATTCAGGGTCTGTTGATCAAGCTGTTGAGAAATCTGGACACGTTGAATGAGATGATAGAGATGATGGAAAGCGCGAAGGACTTTTTTAAGGATGCCACACCCATTTTCCAACAAATCGGGTTGGATACGGTTAACAAGATGAATGAACTTGATCAGAAAGGATACATCGACAGTTTCCTCGACATCGTGAAAAACCTGACCCAACCCGACAATGTGGCTGCGCTTCAACGAATCTCACAAGCACTGAATGATGTGAAGATGGATGACAAGCTAGACAATAAATCATTCTGGCAACTTTTCAAACAGCTGAGATCACCGGAAGTTCGAAAATCTCTCAGCTATTCGATGAGGTTTCTGGAGGAAATAAATAAAAAATAATATACGTAATTATATAGATGTTAAATTTTTTACTTTTATATTTGTGATTCGTTTCACAATCAAATCGTAAATCATAAATACAACAGGTATGTCACAAAAAGTTATTGCAGGTATCACTGTAGATGTAAACGAAGAAGGGTACATGACAGACCCTTCTCAGTGGACCAAAGAGATTGCGATGGAAATCGCTAAAGAAGAGAACATTGAGCTTACGGATATGCACCTGGCGGTCTGTGAGTTTCTCCGCGACAAGCAGGAACTAGATGAGAACATTACGATCCGGTCTGTCGGAAACTCCGGCATCACGGACATCAAGGGCTTCTATAAGCTTTTCCCGGGTGCTCCGATGAAAAAAGCGGCTAAGATTGCCGGAATTCCAAAGCCAGCCTCGTGTGTATAGCAGCAAGGACGGAGCATTCTCCATCCATACAAAAACAAACCAATGACAAAAGAAGAACACCCCCTGAAAAAAGTATGCATCATCTGTGCCAAGGGCACCATTGAAGATGTATATGCTTCCCTGGTCATGGCCAACGGCGCCGTGATGGAGGGGATCGAGACCAAGATCTTTTTCACTTTCTTCGGCCTGGATGCCATTACGAAGAAATACATGAATAAACTAAAGACCGGTACTGTCGGAAACCCTGCCATGCGCATGCCTGGCGGACTCCCCTTTCCTACCCTTCTCGGCACCTTACCTGGAGTAGAAGCAGGTGTATCTGCCATGATGAAAAGTCAGATGGAGAAGCTGGATATCCCTCCGGTCCCCGAATTTCTGGAGATGATAGAAGCTGGTGGCGGTGAGATCTATGCCTGCAAACTGGCTATGGATATGTTCAAGTTGAAAGAGAGTGACCTCTATGATGGCGTGAAAGGCGTACTCACCATCGGTGAATTTTACGAACGGTGTGGTGGCCAGCAGACGCAGATTATCTTTACCTAAAACATCTGTAAGGGCGACCGGACAAATTTTTGTAAGGGCGACCGTTCCGGTCACCCTTACAGAGATCTATTTGACGATGACGATCTTTTTCTGGATCATCGTTCCATTCTCTTTCTGAATACGTAACATGTATACCCCATCTGAAAGATCCATCAGGTTTAATACTGTATTTGAAAAGTTCTCAATGCTCTTCACTCTCAAGCCGGTAGATGAATAAACAGAAACATTCGCATGGTCTGCGCCGTGGATATAAATGTTGCCGGCTGATGGATTTGGATACACCCGAACAGCATTTGCTTTGTTTTCATCCTGTCCAACTGAAAAGATAAAGTTCACTGAATAGGTATTTTGCGTAGACAAGTCCTCCGCAAAGACATCAATGATCGTTGTTCCCGGAATTTCCAACGCAGGTTCCACAATCACGATAGCGTTCGGATCCATGGGAATTCCTTCAATCTCTGGAATTAACACACCTCCCGGCACTTCAACATCATAATCAAACACATCCGGATCAAATCCCGGAAGTGAAATTCCATCAACCAGGATATTATCGAGACGAGCTTCATCGGCAAAGGTTCCATTTTCTACTGAATAAAATGATTGTAACACTTCCCGGGTCACATAATCCTGAACCAGGACCAATACGCCAAGGTCATCCCACTCTTCAACATTTGTTCCAGTCAGGTCTACCGTTTCAGATACTGCAAAAGGATTCCGGTCAAACATGTCCTGCGTAGTCCCGCTTGCGTCAGGCATCATCTTCATCATCACATGGTGGAATTCTGTTTCCCCGTTTGTGCCAACATTTCCAGTTGTCATATACTCAAAAACAACGATATGGAGTACGGTATTTGTAAAATCAGCAAAAGGGAGAACGGTTGCATTCACGGTGATCACATGGTTATCCAGCTCATGAGCTGCAGCAATACCCGCCAATCCGGGTTGCAGGATCGCCTGATCATAGGCAGCCTGAACAGCCCCCATATTGGTTTCCACAAACGCGCCATTAGTAACCAGCCATGGCACCCAACCAACACCATAATACATTCTTCTTTCTCCGCCTTCTGCTGTGTAATAGGGATCACCGGCACCAGGCCAGTCCATCTGGTATTTCACCAGGGTTATATCGTCTGCCATTGTCTCGCACCAGGCTACAAATCCACCAAGGTTAAATGTAGCGCAGGGAGGGCATGTTGAGCTCGTAAACTCTTCAAAGCAGGGTTTCCTTGGAACCACATGACTGGGTTTAATTAATGGTTTGCTTAGTGTATCGTTGCTCTGATCGTCATCGGTTGCACCATTTACTTTATCTATCCAGGCAGTTAGGGTGTGCTCACCCACCGGGGCATTAACCAGGTCAGCGCACAGAAAGTCATATGTATCCTGAGTGGCCAGAGATAATCCTGTGAATGATGTAGAATGAACAGTACCACCATCCAGCTGCCAGTCAATATCCAGGCTCGTGATAGTAGTGATCCCCATGTTCATAACGGTGCCTGTAACCCCTGTGGGTCCCTCAATGTAGGTAGGAGTGGTGAGGGCGGTCATGGCTCCATCCAGGTTCAGTGGATTGAACAGAAGAATATTATCCAGGTAATAGTAGTCAAGGTTGTAAAAATTTCCATCCAGGTAAAAGCAAAACTGGAAGTCAGCAGCTCCTACATCACTATTAGAAATGGTCATGTCGACCTGTTCTGGCCCTACGTTACCGGTCGGAGCGATCTCCCATACTGAGGTCCAGGGACCGCCAGCAGACCGTGTGGCCACACCTACTAGTGGAGCAGGATTGGAGTACCAGTCATACATATGCTTGAAGGAGAGTTGAACAGAGGTGAGTCCTGTCAGGTCAAGCGAGGGTGAGATAAACCTCGTAACACTCGTTGCGGAGGTCCATGAAAACATCGCTTCCGGGGCAGCTCCTCCGGCATTTGCCGTGTTACTGATTGACCATTGCGATTCCAAACCATCAATCGTCCAGTCTGTCGGAGGCATCTGACCTGCATCAAAAGCCTCCCAAACGAAGGTCTGGCCAAATGTCATACATGACAATGAGGCAAAAATGAGTAACATGTAAATTTTTTTCATCGGTTTTGTTTTCGTGATTGAATCTGTTTCTTTCTTCACAAAGATACAACGATATTGAATAGGTTGCATATCTGTTCAAAGAAAAGTTTATATCGTTGGCAGAGAGAATCTGTCCGTTTGGAGATTCAGTTAACCCATAAGAGAATCTGGATGTATATTTGCATTTCATATAATAGTAAATCAATAATCATGACCATGAAACTGACCATACTATTTGCCTCTTTCCTTATCATATCCGGGGCAGCTCAGGCACAGGATCTTGTGAAGCCAGAGAAAAAAGCATTGAAACCCACTCTGCTTGTGATCGATGTCCAGAACGTATATATCCCGATGATGTCGGAGGCAGATCAAAAAATCGCTCCAAAATATATCAACGGAGCCATCTGGCTATTTCGGCAATATAACCTGCCAGTGATCCGGGTTCATCATACTGATCCAAAATGGGGACCTGAACCCGGCAGCGAGGATTTTGCTTTCCCTGAGACTATCAACACTGAGGAGAGTGATCCACAGGTGATCAAGAACTATCCCAGCGCTTTTACCAAAACGAACCTCGACAGTATTCTCCAGGTGAAGGGATGCAACACGCTTTTTATCTGCGGGCTAAGCGCTACAGGATGTGCCCTGGCTACCTATTATGGAGGTATCGACAGGGGCTACGAGGTATTTATGTTTAAAAACGGACTTTTAAGTCATGATGCAGATCTGACCGGAGCGGTGGAAGAGATCACGCAGGCGATATCGTGGGAGGCAATGAATCTATTGCTTGAAACTTCGCAATAAAATAACGTTCAAGATTCAAGGTTCATGGATCCGGGATCAAGCATCGAGCATCGAGCACCGAGCATCCAGTCATCCAATTATCTTCTTCACAAACGCCCTTACCGCTGCTTCGTTGAAGAGCGAGACGTTAACCGTGATCCCGATGACATCCTTGATGATCATTCGTTCAAAGACATTCATCTTGTCGAAGTCGAGTTCCCCGCCAAAAATTCCTATTCCAACTGCATGATTGACAAGCGGTTCAGGATAATTTTCCATAAGTTGTTCCCGGGCTTTGTTGCCTTCATACATGCAGCAGATGTACAATCCGATCCTCTTTTTTAACAACTGGTCCAGGTTTTTTTCACAGAATTTTTTGAGACGTTTCTGGAGGGTGCCGATACGGATGGAACCCCCAATAATGAGTGTGTGGAACGAATCCAGCGAAGGCAATTCATCCGATTCAAGGTTGATCACAGTCACCTCATCAGGCAGCAGATCCCGGATCATCAAAGCAGCCTTCCCGGCACAACCGTGTGAAGACATATAGACGATGAGTGTTTGCATGCAGGTGGGTTTGCACCTGTAAAAGTAGAGATTTATTAGTGGAATTTTATATTTTTACATTTTGAATTAAAGAAATGTTAGATCCGCCCGAATCGGAACGAGAGATGAGCTTCTGGGAGCACCTGGATGAACTCAGGAGTACGCTGATCTGGAGCATGGTGGGCATTGTTGTATGTGGGATTGCAGCATTCATCTTCAAGGATATTCTCTTCGACCACATCCTCCTGGCCCCTAAAGAAAAAACATTCATCACCTACCGGTTGCTTTGCCGGTTAGCCGATTGGATATCTATCCCCACCCTCTGTATCGATCCCTCCTATTTTAATATTATCAACATCAACCTGGCCGGACAATTCATGTCGCACATGGTCATCTCCCTGGTTGCCGGGATCATTCTGGCAATGCCATTTGTTGTATGGCAATTCTGGCGTTTCATCAAACCCGGGTTAACCAAAGATGAGGTGAAGCATTCACGTGGAGCTGTATTTACTATCTCCCTCCTTTTTCTGGTCGGCGTCCTCTTTTCCTATTTTATCGTAGTCCCTTTGATGGTAAATTTCCTGGGAGGATACCAGGTAAGCGAGATGGTAAGCAACCAGATCGCACTCTCTTCCTATACCGGATCTGTCACCATGATGACACTTTTGATGGGCCTTCTCTTTGAACTTCCCATCATCGTAGTTTTTCTGACAAAAGCTGGAGTAATTACCCCTGGCTTCCTGAAAAAATACAGAAAACACACCCTTATAGCTATCCTGATTATCTCCGGCATCATCACACCGAGTCCAGATATCTTCAGCCAATTAATCGTAGCTATCCCTCTCTACGGACTGTTTGAGGTGAGCGTCGCTATCTCCACAAAGATACATACCAGGAAGCAACAGGAATTGGCCGGGTAATTCCGTGAGCTAAACGGAGAAATCACGAGACTGAACGGATAATTATTGTCGCCGAAAATATCTTTATCTACTTTCGAGCCATCAAAATTAACAACAAAATCTCCCGCAAATGGAAACAAAACGTCTTTACAGAAGTATTAACGATCGAGTGATTGGAGGTGTAGCGGCCGGACTTGGCAATTATTTCAATCTGGATCCACTGTTGGTCAGGTTACTCTTTGTAATTTTCACCCTCTTCGGTGGTGGAGCCCTGATTATTTACATCATTTTATGGATCGTAACTCCGGATGCTCCTCTTAATGAACATCAAACCCAAAAACAAATGGATATGGAACCACAAGAAAATCCTCAAAAGCCTAATCAGGAATCAAAATTCAAAGGAAATCTCATCGGCGGACTAGTATTGATTACACTTGGTGCAATCTTTCTGGTCGACCAGTTCGTCCCGCGAATTGATTTTGGTGACCTCTGGCCAATCATTTTAATTGTGATCGGTGTCGCCCTCCTGGTCAATGCATATGGAAAACAAAAAAAGAGTAACGAATAAACACGCAACATTATGAAATTCCGTCATCTTTTCTGGGCACTGGTCCTCATTGCGATCGGGCTCATTTTTCTATTCAGCAATTTCGGATGGCTTGACTTCCATTGGGTTAGTATCTGGCGTCTCTGGCCCTTGATACTGATCTTCTGGGGAATCTCGATCCTTCCGATTAAAGATATTATAAAATTTAGTCTGGTGATTGCCTTCATTGCTTTGACATTCATCTTCTTCAATCAAATAACAGAGCCACGATGGTGTTTCTCATTCAACGACCACTCCTGGACCTGGAGTGATAATTGGGATATTGAGTGGGATGATGAAGGCAGTGAGAGCAGGACATATACATACTCTACACAGGAATTAACAGTCCCATTCGACTCTGCAACACCCAAAGCCATCCTGAAGATGGATGCCGCAGCCGGGAACTTTTTTGTCAGGGGAGAGACAGGTGAACTCCTCTCCTTTCAGAAAAAAGGAGATATCGGAGATTACTCAATGACTACGGAGGAGAGTGATGGGAAGACCATCATCAACATCCGCCTGAAGAAAAACAAAAAAATCCGACGTGTCAGGAAGAATAAAATAAACATTCGCCTGAACCAACATGTTGCCTGGGATCTTGACTTTGATGTGGGTGCTGCTGCTGTGGAAATGGATCTCAGCGACTACAAAATAGATACGGCCCGGATTGATGCAGGAGCTGCTTCTCTCGAACTCAAACTTGGCAGTCTGAATCCGTTGACTTACATCCACTACAGTTCCAGAGCCGCTTCGTTGAAGATCAGGATCCCGAAAGAGTCGGCTTGTAAGATCCACTCGGAATCGATCCTCGTCAGCCGCGAATTCCACGGTTTCAATAAACTTGGAGATGGGGTGTACCAGACAGAAAACTATCCGGAAGGTACCAATAAGATCATCATTGACATCGAATCTGCCGTCTCCAGCCTGAAAGTGGTTCGTTACTGATCCACTTTCTTTACTTTACTCCACCGTTGAACTGGATTGTTAGCAGCGTGATATCATCTGATTGGGGAACGCCTTTGGAGAATGCATGAACCTCTTTATTTGTCTGGCCGATCAACTCTTTTACCGAAGCTGTCCCCTGTTTTTTCAATAACGTCTCGAGGCGTTGATCACCAAACTCCTCTTCATCTTTATTGAAGGCTTCGGTAACGCCATCTGTATACAGAAAAAGCTTATCTCCTGGCTGAACCTGAATCTTCTTTGATTTGAACCTCTCATCCTCCATGAATCCCAGGATCATCCCACCTGTCAGTTTTGTCTTTTCGATCGAGCCATCAGACCGGATTAGATAGGGAGGATTATGACCTCCATTCACATATTCGATCTCCCCGGTATCTGTATGAAGAATCCCATAAAAGACGGTGACGAACATACAGGAGGCGCTTTCACTGCAGAGCAGCTGATTGGTATAATCGATGCACTCTTCGGCCGATATTCCTCTCAGACCGGTCGCACGGATGAGGGTGCGGCTCACAGCCATGAAGATCGCTGCCGGGATTCCTTTTCCGGATACGTCTCCAATAACAAATCCCAGTTTATTGTTATCGATCATGAAGAAATCATAGAAATCACCGCCTACTTCCTTGGCTGCAGTCATTGAAGCATAGATATCAAAATCCTTCCGGTGAGGGAACACCGG
Organism: uncultured Prolixibacteraceae bacterium; assembly: GCA_964616825.1. Lineage (GTDB taxonomy): Bacteria > Bacteroidota > Bacteroidia > Bacteroidales > FEN-979 > QYOJ01. The sequence continues at coordinate 205,461 of CAZTSX010000002.1, read as the reverse complement.
AAAGTCCATGGGTAAAATTGCCTGCTGGATTTCCCTGGCTGTCTGGAGGTCATGCTGGATCGATAACAACTCATGATGCTCTTCCATTGACTTACGGATCAGCTTGATCTCGTCCAGTGTTTTGTTAATCGTGATCTCCAGGTCTTCGAAGTTGATCGGTTTGGTGAGGAAGTCAAATGCTCCGCGGTTCATGGCAGTGCGGATATTCTCCATATCGCCGTATGCAGATACGATAACTGTTTTCAGGGACGGATTTTTCAACTCTTTCAGTTTCATCAACAGGGTGAGTCCATCCATCTCCGGCATGTTGATATCGGAAAGGATGATCCCGATCTCAGGATGCTCGATCAACATGGAAAGAGCTTCCAGGCCATTGTGAGCAAAGAGGAAATGATAAACCCTTTCCCGGATCTGCCGGCGAAAACGTTGTCTGACCAGTGGTTCCAGATCTACTTCATCGTCTACGACAAGAATTTCGATATTTTTCATCGGATAGTCAGTCATAATCACTTCATTTTAGTTAAGCTGCAGAAGATCCTGCAGGGATTCGGATGATAAATTCGGTATACTCTCCTTCCCTGGATTCAACGTTGATCTCACCCTTGTGCTCCTGAACAACGATGTCGTAACTGATCGAAAGCCCCAGGCCGGTACCTGATCCGGCAGGCTTCGTCGTAAAGAAAGGGTTGAATACCTTCTCCCGGACATCTTTTGGAATCCCTTTTCCATTATCCCTGATCCGGATCTCGATCCATTTTTTCAACCGTTTTGTTGATATCGTTAGCACTGGGAAATAGGATTCCTTCATCTCTTTTTTCTTCTGTGCTGTGGCCTGACAGGCATTGTTGATGATGTTGAGAAAGACCCGGCTCAGGTTCTGAGGGATCACATCAACCACTCCGACAGCAGGATCGTACGAGGATTCGATTTTAATATTGAAAGAAGGATCGGTAGCCCGCATGCCATGATATCCCAGGTTGACATACTCTTCGAGCAAGGCATTGATATCAGCAGGTAGCCGCTCTCCCGATTTCCCGCGGGAGTGAAGCAGCATTCCACGGATGATACTATCGGCCCGTTTCCCATGATCATGGATCTTCCGGGCATTCCCTTCCAGATCCCCGGCGATCTCAATCAGGTACTCCACATCCTTATCATCCAGACGGTCTTTAACCTTTTCCAGTTCCTCTTTAAGTTCGCTAGCCAGGTCGGTTGAAAGCTCAGCAAAGTTGTTCACAAAATTTAGTGGATTTTTGATCTCATGCGCAATCCCGGCTGTCACCTTACCCAGTGAAGCCAACTTTTCAGATTGTACCAGTTGCGCCTGAGCAGCCTTCAGGGTTTGGAGAGCTTTATCCAGTTCGGTGTTCTTGGCGACAAGCTCAGCTGTGCGTTCCTCCACCCTCAACTCCAGGGTTTTGCTGTAATCTTCCAGCTTCTCGTTGGATATTCGAAGTTGTTCGGAGATTTCTTTCAGGTTTCCGATTGTCTCTGCCAGGGTCTTTTGCATATACCTGAAGCTGATCGTCAGCCGGCCAATCTCATCCCCGGATGTTACCTCTGGCAGGGTGACATCAAAATCTCCCTCAGCAAAGCTTTCAGCAGCCTGGGCGAGCTTGCGCAACGGGCGAGTGATCGAACGGGAGATCAGCAGGATAACCAGGAAGATAACCACCAGGCCAGCACTGCCTAAAAGGATAATCATCATGTTGAGATAACGTGCGTCTGCCATTAACTCATCAACCGGGAAAACAACTGCCAGAGACCAGCCATTGCTAGGTACAGGATCATAAGCAACCCAGCTGTTCTTATGGTTGTAAAAGTTCTCATAGGTCGTTGTGCTGAATCCGCTTTCACGGTGGATCATCTTTCTCCCCAGTTCCCGGAACATAGGCATATTAAACTCCTCTGCCAGCCTGAAGATGGAAGCATTCATGATCAGTTCTTCGACCGGATGGGTAACAAAGGTTCCGTTCTGCGAAATCAGAAATCCAAACCCGGTTTCAAACACACGGATCGAGTCTACCAACTCCCGTAACCAGGTAAGTGAGATATCTGCAGTCACGATCCCGACAAATTCTCTCTTCCCTCCCCTGGTGAAATAAAGCGGGACTGAATAGGTCGACATAATGATGTTGGCCCCTCCTTCATCAAAATAGGGTTCCGTCCAGTATGGTTCTCTCTTTTCACGTGGGATCTGGTACCAGTCCATCAGGTAATAATCATACAGGTCGCTTCCCAGGGTTGTCATCACCACACTATCGTTCTCACGGTAAGCATACCATGAATAAAATTTATCTTTCCTCCCTTCGAAGTGTGGTTCAAAAGCGATGGCTGAACCATAGATTTCGGGGTTGACTTCCACAGCCAGCTTCAACAGCTGCTTCAGTTCTTCCTCGGTGAGATCAGAATGTTCAATCACCGCAGCGAGGTTATCCGGAATTTTCGCCATAGCAAAAAGGGTCCGGTCAACTTTGTTAACGATACTTTCAGTGAGGTTAGAAGCAATGGCATCCAGGTCTTTGATCAACGTGTTTCGAGTGACTGAATAGTTATATAGAAAAATGACGATGAAGATTACGGCGATGGCAGAAAAAACTGACAGAATCAGTTTAAATGCTAAACCTCTTTTGATTTTCAGGGCATCTTTCATCAGGGTCTGTTTAGCGTATCTGGTGATTTCTGCTCCAGTGACTGAATTGAAATATAAAATTCTCTGAAGGAAGGAATATCTCCAATCAATCCTGCTTCCTGGAGGATCTTTGCACTATTATGGTACGCAGATTCCGGGAGAACCGTATTGATACCGCTCTCAGGATCCATATAGTATAAATCCCGGTATCTGTCCAGCATCCAGCGCTGATGTACGAAGTTGGCCGGCATGTTTAATTCCCTCTGCTCACGCAACACAATCATGATCGCTTCTTTTGGGTGATTAAAAACATATTTCCAGCTTTCGAGTGTTGCTTCAACAAATCGCTTACACAATTGCGGATCCTGTTCGAGGGTGGATCGGAGGCAATAGATCCCATCTTCAAGGAAGTTCAGATCATGATCAAAAAAGAAGAAGGTTTCAAGTTCGTCTTCATTATAGCCGCTATTTATGATCGTATGGTATTCATCAAACCAGCTTGCATTGACGATCTCTACTCCATCAGTCAGAAAAAGATTGTTGCTGCTCCCTATCGGGACAATCTTCACATCTATGTTGTGCTTCCGGAAGAGCGCTCGTGGTTGTAACTCATAACCACTCCAGATGCCAACCCGCTTTCCATCCATATCAGCTATTGTTTCAATCCCGGAGCTTTTTTTAGTAAGTAACATCAGGGATGACTTTGAAGAGAGCTGGGCGATGTTGACAATATCGAGGCCGGATGCTTTCAGTTCGATGGCATTTACCAGCCAAAGAAGAAAAAAATCGGCCTCCTGATCCCGGATAAGCTGTTCAGTTAACATGGTTGGTTGAAATGGGATGATCTCCAGGTCGATCCCATATCGCTGAAAGATTCCTTTCTCAATGCCCACATAATAACCCGCAAACTGTGCTGTCGTTACCCAGTATGGAAGGAGAATCACTTTCTGCAACCTATCGAACTGATCTCCGGGGAGGCTGTCATCCTGACGGTCTACTTTTTCCTCTTGAGAAAGGGGAGTCTGACAGCTAAGAATGAGTAACAAGAAGCTCAATACCAGCAGGAAAGTTGAAAAAACCCTGAAAGGTTGTTTCATGTTTTTTTTGCTTATGTGAAGCAAGATTGTAAATTTATTCCGAAATTTTATGATAACCTGAAAAAAAATCGTTTTTTTGTGAAAAACAACTCTTTATGAAAGCTCTGATTTTTGATGGTCAGCTAACCCTTCAGCAAGTATCGGATCCGGTTCCAAAAAAAGGTGAAGCGCTGATCCGCGTTCGTTATTCCTCAATCTGTAATACCGATCTGGAGATCCTCCGGGGATACATGGGATATAAAGGTATCCTCGGACATGAATTCGCAGGAGAAGTAGTTTCGAAGGAGAGTAAGTATTTCGAGAAAGATGTGGTAGGTGAGATCAACATAGCTTGCGGAAAGTGTTATATGTGCAAGACAGGCCGAAAAACCCATTGCATCAACCGGACGGTCATGGGCATTTTTGAACATCCCGGGTGTTTTGCCGATTACATTGTGTTACCAGAGGCCAACCTTCATGTCATTCCGGCGAACGTGGACATGCCTACTGCGGTGCTTGCAGAACCGCTTGCAGCGTCGCTGGAGATCTTCGAACAAACCAAGATTAAACCGACTGATAACGTATTTATCTTTGGCGCCGGAAAATTAGGGCTGTTGATCACCCAGGTCTTCCGGTTATCGGGATGTGAATATACATTGTATGATATTAACCCATGGAAGGTGGAATTTGCAAAGGGGCTTGGATTATCTGCCGCGTTACCAGAGGCGATAGGAGCCGATCAGAGAGCAGAGATTTGTGTTGACTGCACCGGTAATCCGGAAGGGATAGAAACAGCCCTCTCTCACCTCTATCCTTGCGGAAAACTGATCCTGAAAACCACCGTAGCCAATCCGGCAAAACTAAATCTCAACCAGATCGTGATGAATGAATTTAATATCATCGGTAGTCGTTGTGGTGTGTTTGAACCGGCCCTCAGCCTGCTCAGCCAGAAACTGATCGATGTGGAGCCGATGATCACAAAGGTCTTCCCGTTTGATGAACTTGTCGAAGCATTCAAGTTTGCAGCTCAACCCGATACCATTAAAGTGTTGATCAGACATTAAATCATCGTAACAAAAATTTTATCAGTTCGAAAAAAACACCTAATTTCGCCTGACAGAAAAACATAAACACATGAATATGAAACGGAATTTTTTCTTTAGTTTGGCCACACTGATGGCAGTATCTATCATCTTTCTGGCTAGCTGTGGTGGTGGAGCTACAGACAAGGAAGCAAATGAAGAGGCTACAGACTCTATCAAACAGGAGCTGACCCTGACTCCTGAAGCCAGGAACCTCCTGTATGAACTACCTACTCCTTTCGAAGTTACCGAAATGCTGAAACAGGCTCAGGCAGGATATATTTTCGACATCACGAACTCCCCGGAGAATGTTGATAAATACATGACCGAAAAAAGCAGAGCAATGAACCTGGGAGTTTATAGCGCTGATCTGGCTTATTCTGCAACCTACAGGCAAATTGACAACACCAATAAGTTCCTGGTCTGTACCAGTATCCTCTCTGACGAGCTTGGCATTGCCGGTGTATATCAACCCAACCTGGTTGAAAAGGTGAAAGAGTTCAACAACAACAAGGATTCGTTGGTAGCCCTTGTCTCCAACATCTTCATCTCTACAAACGACTTTCTCTCGAAGAACAACCGTAACCAGGTAACTGTTTACATCGCTTCCGGTGCATTTGTAGAAGGACTTTACCTGGCCAGTTCGTTAAATATCGTAGCGAAAGATAATACCCATATCTCGGAAGTGATTTTCAAACAAGCCGACAACTACAGCAAGATGATGATGATCCTGGAGCTCTATCAGAATGACGAAGTGATGAAATCTGTTTACGACGAAATGTTCAACCTTAAAAGCGTCTTCACAGATTTTGTACAGGAGCCTGGTAAACCACTGACTAAAGAGAAAGCATTTGAGATCAATGATCTGATCGAAAATGTCCGGAATTACTTTATTCAATAACGATAACTGACTGAATTTGACGGGGCCTCGAGCCCCGTTTTTTTTATCAGAGAATCCTTATCTTTGATCGGGATAAACCATCAACCATGTCTGAACCGATCTTAATGGCCCTGGTGCAGCTCTTTGCACTTGTAGCTGCTTCTGGCAGAAAAGCCAATCCGGAAAGCACACGTACCATTATCGCTTCCTTTCTGAAAGCTCATCTCAGCAGCCAGGAGATGGAAGAGTATCTAAAGTTGTTTGATGAACTACTCTTCTTCCATCAACCTGTTGATGATACACAGGAAGCGCCTGATACAGCCGGAAAGGTCCGTGAGATCTGTCAAAAAGTCAACAAAGGGCTTCAATTACGTGATAAAGTGATCGTATTCCTGAAATTTCTGGAGTATCTGGAGGAGGAACATGGAAGAGCTACGGATGAGGCAATCCCCATCACAAACGAGGAAGAAGGTTACCTGCAGATCATTGCTGAAACATTCAACCTGTCTCAACCACTTTCCGTCAACTGCCAGGCTTTTATCCTGGATCCGCAACGTTCCGGTTTCGACCGTAATAACCTGCTGATCATCGATTCGCAGGAGCATCCGCAGGAGCAGAAGCAGATGTACAGGGAAAACCTCGACGGGCAGATCCTGGTCCTCTACCTCCCTTTGATCCACTCTTTTATCTGCAGGTACCTGGGGCAGGATGACATCAACCTGAACGGGAATCAAATGGTTCCTTACCGCTCAGTCATTCTCAACCATGGATCGATCCTAACAAGTTTAAAACTTAGCCCCGTTTATTATACCGACCTGGCAGCCAGATTTCTGCATACCAAAGAGATCATTCCTATTGAATATACCGCTGAAGAGATTGAGTTCCGTTTCAAAAACAGCACGAACGGCATCTATCCTTTCAGCTTCACTGCCGGTTCAGGCGAACTGATCGGAGTGATGGGAGGAAGTGGGGTGGGAAAATCTACCCTGTTGAACCTGATGAACGGAAACCTCCCCCTCACCCGTGGAAAGATCATGATTAACGGTTACGACCTCCACCACGATAAAGAGCAGTTGCAGGGGATCATCGGGTTTGTCCCACAGGATGACCTGCTGATTGAGGAGCTAACAGTATTCCAGAACTTATATTACAACGCCAAACTCTGCTTCAGTGAGTTCACAAAGAGTCAGATCCTAAGATCGGTGATGAAGATCCTCTCCGATATCGGATTGGCAGGGATTAAAAACCTGAAGGTAGGCGATCCGCTGAATAAGTTCATTTCGGGCGGACAACGAAAGAGGCTTAACATTGCGTTGGAACTGATCAGGGAGCCATCGGTCCTCTTTGTCGATGAACCCACATCGGGCCTCTCCTCCATGGATTCTGAGATGGTGATGCTACTGCTGAAAGAGCAGACGCTGAAGGGGAGACTGGTTGTAGTCAATATCCATCAACCCTCATCCGATATTTTCAAGCTCTTTGATAAGCTGTTAATCCTTGACAAAGGGGGTTATCCCATATACTTCGGCAACCCGATCGATGCACTGGCTTACTTTAAAACCATTAGCAGCCACGTCAACCCAACTGAGAGTGAGTGTGCAAACTGCGGATATGTCAATCCCGAACAGATTCTGCAAATCACTGAAGCGAAGGTGATCAACGAATATGGGAAGCTGAGCGCTAACCGGAAAACCAATCCTCATGAGTGGTATGAACACTTCCAGAAAAACATTCAACCCAAGCTGAAAATCACTTCCGCAAAACGGATGCTTCCAACACACCACTTCAAGGTGCCTAACCTGTTCAATCAGTTTCAACTATTCGGCACCCGGAATTTCCTCTCGAAGATCACAAACAAGCAATACCTGCTGATCAACCTCCTGGAAGCGCCTGTCCTGGCAGCTATCCTTGCTATCCTTACCCGATACTATCCTGGCGACACCTATATATTCGGCATGAACAGCAACCTGATTGCTTACCTCTTTATGAGTGTGGTAGTCTCTCTCTTCTTTGGGATGATGGTGAGCGCGGAAGAGATCATTCGCGACAGAAGAATCCTGAAGCGTGAAGCTTTCCTACACCTCAGCCGGTGGAGCTACCTCAATGCCAAGATCACCCTGTTGTTTGCCCTTTCCGCTATCCAGGCTTTGTCGTTTGTGCTGGCTGGAAATTTGATCCTGGAGATAAAAGGAATGATGCTGAGTTACTTCCTCATTCTCTTCGCTACCTCCTGTTTTGCAAATATGGTAGGGCTCAACATCTCTTCCGGGATGAAGTCGGTGGTAGCCATCTATATCCTTATTCCTTTTATCCTGGTTCCACAATTACTTCTGAGTGGTACCATTGTCCCGTTCGATAACCTCAATCCTGCAATCTCATCCAGGACTAACGTTCCTGTCGTAGGTGATCTGATGGCCTCCCGCTGGTCGTATGAAGCGTTAGCGGTTCAGCAATTTAAAAACAACAGGTACGAAAAGATCTTCTACCCTTACGATAAAGAGATGAGCCATTACGCCTATCTCTCAGCATTCGAAATCCCTACTCTGCTGGCCGAGCTGGATGTTTGTGAGCGAAATCTGAAGCTCGACCGGGAACCGAAGCAAACAAAGAATTATTTTGCGATCCTGAACAATGAGATCCCAAAGTTAACCCGGGCAGCAGGTTTCGGAGTATATCCCGGGCTGGCAGATCTTACTCCGGAACGGTTCACCAATGAGGTTAAGGTTCAAACGGTGTCCTACCTCGACTCCCTGAGTCGTTACTTCTCCTCGCGTCTCTCGTCGGTAACCTCACGTCGTGATGGCCTTTATGAACGGCTGGTAAATGAGATGGGGCAGGATCAGCTGTATGCCATGCGGCAGAATTATTACAATCAGAGTCTGGCTGATTTCGCTCTTAATAAAAACTCTACTACAAAAATAATCGAAGCAAAAGGCAAGCTGATCCGCAAGAAAGATCCGATCTTCATGGACCCGGAATCCAGGATAGGCCGGGCTCAGTTTTACGCTCCATACAAAAATCTGTTCGGCCTGCACATCGACACCTTCTGGTTTAACTTCGGCGTGATCTGGCTGATGACAATAGTCCTTTATTTCACGCTGTGGCATGACACGCTGCGGAAGATCGTAGAGGGAATAGAGAGGGTTAAGTTCAGGAGGTTGCTTCGTCGCTAAGCTCCTTGCAATGAATATTCCCTGATCCCATCCAACTCTTCGGCTGAGAAAAGACCGGCACGGTAGAGGTTCAGATACTCTTCTGAGACTCCCTGGTTAAATAGGGTTACATCATCGGTGTTGACTGTTACCTTTACGCCGTGATCAAACAGGGTCCGAATGGGATGGGAAGCATACGATTGCACCCGCTGTAAAACCAGATTGCTGGTAGGGCAGATATTCAGAGGAACCTCCCGGTCAGCCAGCCAATGCATGACTTCCGGTGATGCAGCGGCAGCAATCCCATGTTGTACTGCATCCAGATTGAGTATTTCTACGGCTTCCCTGACATCTTCGGCAGAGCCAAATTCTCCGACATGAGCAGTACATCGGAATCCCTGCTGGCGGGCAAAACGGTAGATCTCCCGAAAGTTTTGAACCGGCTGACTCAATTCATCGTCATACAGATCAATCGCGGTGAAATAGTTCAAATCCAGGTAAGGCTCAAAGAGCCTCAAAAGCTGCCTCACAGGTGCGCTGCGGACAAAACCCAGACAAGGACGGAAAGTGATTGAGGGAGCTGTCTGCATATGAGTTTCCTTCAGGATATCTGCAATTTGCCGGGGAGTAAGTTTATAAAGGAGCCCGAAGGCAACATCCATACTCATCTCCAACAGGGTGACCCCATCATCGAGAGCTTGCTGAAAGCTTGCTTCAATAAGCTTCTGAAAAATTCCCGGAATGTGCATCACAGGAACATATTGATCCCTGATCCAGTGATTGATATCCTTGATCCCGTTTCCTTTGTAGTGAAAGGGTTGAATATCCAGCCCGGAGATTGTCCGCATCCTCTCCAATCTGACACCCAGTAAACAGTGATTATGCAAGTCGGCCTTGGGAACTGAACGAACTAAGGGGATATTCCCCTCCGTTAAACCGGAATAAAATACATTCATCTAACGAAGTCCTTGTACAATCTATGGCAATTAATGGCAATAATATGGCAATCCTTCTTTATTATTCTTTATTCACAACCACTGAATTGGAATAAACCGCCATATCGTTCTGGTAAAATTTGAATGTAATCTGATGCGGGAGCCTATTGCGATTCAGCAGTTGTATGATGTATTTATTATCTCCCACATTATCTATCTGAATGTAGTTGGATGCTGAACGTGTAGTGGATTTATCGTTGACTGTAATATTCTGCACATTAAGTACCCGAAAATCGCTGTATCCGAATTCGACTACCAGTTTCACCGGATATAAGGAGGAGAGATCGAGACGAGCTTCAACCAGCTGGGTTGAATAGCGAACATCAATGGCTGCTTTCAAGGCCGGATTATCAAAGAAGATCGCATCAGCCGGTTTCATCTTCTCAAATGAACTTGAACTGTATACCGTTCCCCTGACATCTTCGTCAGATGTAAACTGATGCTCCTGCCGGGTATCTGCCAGCAATGTCAGGATGATTCCAAAGCAGGCTCCGATAAGAAAAAAGAAACTATATCTCACCCATGATTTTTGAAAGAAGGAAGGTTTCTGATCATAAAATGAAGGTGAACTCTTTTCTGATTGTTCCATCTTTAAGGTTGTTTTGGTAATTAGGAATTAAAGGTACAACAATTTTTCATTTATTTGGTTTCAGGGTGGTCAGGGCCCAGAGGTCACTGCGGCTTGTTCGCAGGATTGGTTTTAATGCCAGGATTCCCGACTTCCCAATGTTTTTTTGCAGCAGTTCAAGTTCCTCTAACTTTTCCAATATTTGAGGATCCATTGGCAGGGGGAGGTCGCTCTCTTTAAGTAACAGCAAGCATTTGGCTTTGACTGATAACTCCAGGTATAGCGCTGAATAGCAATACATGTCAACAACCACCTCCCGGGGGAAGTGGTCCTTGATAGAAAGGAGGTATTTGCCGGCGCGTGTCTTGCTGAACTTCCCCTTATTGATCATCAACAACAATTCAACTTCGGCATCCATCCCCATATCGAGCCATCGTTTCAAATTACCGGTGCTCAGCCTGAATACAACGATCAATGTCGCCGGGATCAGAATCATCATAATCAATGCAGAGATCAGCGGAGAAATGAAAAAGGCGTTGTAGAGTGCGTGCAACAGATAGGCTACAACGACGGCCAGGATGAAGGGCTGGAGTAACTTCCTTGTGTCGGTAAGACGATTCACAAGAATGATCCCGGCAATTGCAGTGACACCTCCATGCATGATAGCTGTCCCGAAACCCCGTGTAACCCAGATCCAAAGATTGGTTTGATCGGGTCCGAGTTGAAAGATGTAGATCATGTTTTCGGCAAACGCAAAACCGGTACCAATAGTAAACCCATAGATCGCAGCATCAATTGCAAATCCGATCCGGTGTTTCGTAATCAACCACAATAACAGAAGCATCTTTAAAATCTCCTCAGTGAGTGGCGCTATATAACGTGAGAGGATATCAAAATCGATGTGAAACAGGTTTGTGATCAGTGTGTTTCCAACCAGGCTCAGGGTGGCGGCAACGCCTCCCCATAAGAGACAAACGATCAGGATCCCCCACCTGATCAGCCGGAAGCTGTCGAGCGACAAAAACATCGCCAGGAAGAGCAGAATGGGAATCAGGCTGACAGCGATTTTCATCTGTTAGTTTGTTTCTGGCGGTTGTTGAGAGAGACGTATGTTATCACTCATCACCCGCATCAGGTTTTCGCCCCAGATCTTCCGGATATCCGCTTCAGAATAATCCCGGTTAACAAGTTCCAGTGTGATGTTCCCCATTTCAGATACGTCATAACAACCTGATACACCGCCTCCACCATCAAAATCGGTTCCGATACCAATATGATCGATTCCTGCTACTGCTACGATGTGGTCGATGTGATCCACGACATCACTAACGGTCGCCAGTTCACGGGGAAATTTATCTTCGATAGCATACCACTCTTTCCGCGCCTGCGTCATCTCCTCATCAGTTAGGTTCTCAAAATCATGAAATTTCTTCCTGACCGCAGCACGGGCCGAATCACGAGGCGGATTGGGGGCAGGGATCTTGATGTAACTACTCAATATACACATCTGAATGACCCCTCCGTTTGTTGCAAGAGCCCGCAGCATATCGTCATCAAGGTTCCGGGGGCTGTCACACAACTTCCGTGCACAGGAATGCGATGCGATGACAGGCGCTTTCGTTACGTTCAGAATGTCGTAATAAGAGGCATCGGAAGCATGCGATACATCGATCATCATGCCCAGCCGGTTCATCTCTATCACAACATCTGTTCCGAATTCACTCAATCCATTATAACCGATCGTATCTGTTGAGGAATCACATATATCGTTGTTTCTTGTATGCACTATTGTAATATAGCGAGCTCCTTTATCATAATATGTTTGAATCAAGGCAAGATCCTTCCCGACAGGGTAGCCATTTTCAATTCCAATGAAAGCAATCCGTTTTCCCTCTTTTTCAAGCTTATAGGCATCCTCCGGTGTCAGGGCAAGGCCGACTTTATCGGGGTATCTGTTGATCGAACTCAATAAGGTATCGAAGATCATCATGGTACGCTTTTTGGCCTTTGCATACCCTTCAGGCGTTCGGGGGCCCTGTCCGACAAATACCGCAAAGAATGAGCCATCCAGTCCCCCTTCCTCCATTCGAACCAGGTCGACCCGGGACCGATCCTTTTTCGCATCATGTCGTTCACCCCAGTCAAATCCTGGCCTGATCATGCGTAATGGCGTATCATTATGAGAGTCGATCGTCAGCACCCGTTCGTGGATTCTTTTCGCTTTCCGATTATTTTTTTTCGAATCCCGATCCCCAGAAAATACAATGGTATTAAGGAGTATAAGGAAGATAAAAAGAATTATTTTTTTCATACTATCTGGGTTAATAAGCGAAATGCGTATGGCGAATAGCGAGAAGCAGATCAATCTTTAAGTTGACGTAAATAGAGCTGGATTGTGTTTTCCAATCCCAGATATATGGCATCACAGATTAACGCATGGCCAATAGATACCTCCAGCAACCCGGGTATCTGCTGGTGAAAGAATCCAAGGTTCTCCAGGTTCAGATCGTGACCGGCATTCAATCCCAGGCCCAGTTCATTGGCAAGCCTGGCTGTTTCAACAAACGGGTTGATCGCCTCCTTGCGGTTCACCGGATACTGCTTTGCATACTCCTCTGTATAGAGTTCCACCCTGTCGGTACCTGTCTCTTTTGCCTGCTCGATCATCTGCAGATCAGTTTCGATAAAGATTGATGTACGGATTCCATGAGTATGAAACTCAGCAATAATCTCCTTCAACATCGCTTGATTCGCAATGGTATCCCATCCGGCATTGGAAGTAAGTACTTCAGGCGGGTCCGGTACAAGGGTGACCTGTGCAGGCTTCACACCGATTACAAGGTCCATGAACGTCCGGTTCGGGTACCCTTCGATATTGAATTCTGTTGTCACAATCGGTTTCAGGTCAATCACATCCTGATATCGGATATGACGTTCATCAGGTCTTGGATGCACCGTGATACCCTGTGCACCAAACCTTTCGCAATCAACAGCTGCTTTCATCACATCAGGCTGATTTCCCCCTCTGGCATTCCGCAACGTAGCGATCTTATTGATGTTGACACTTAATTTCGTCATTCGGGACAATTTTCTGCAAAACTACTAAATTTGTTGCTGGATAACTGGATATCTGGATAACTTGATAACTGGATAACTGGATAAATATACCCCAAATAACATGCGTGCAGTCATTCAACGTGTCAATCGCTCTTCTGTAAACATTGGCGGGGAGATCGTAGCTTCCATCAACAACGGATTGTTGATATTATTGGGTATCGAAGAGGCTGATGATACAGAAGATATAGAATGGTTGGCCGGGAAGATCATAAGGCTGCGTATATTCCCTGATGCTGAAGGGATCATGAATTGCTCTATTGAGGAGGCGGGAGGTGATATCCTTGTTGTCAGTCAGTTTACCCTTCACGCCAGTACTAAAAAAGGGAACCGCCCTTCTTACATCCGGGCTGCCCGGCCTGAAGTAGCTATCCCGTTATACAACCAGTTTGTTGCAAGCCTGGAATCCCAAACCGGAAAACGGATTCAGACTGGTGATTTTGGCGCCATGATGGAGGTCTCCCTGGTGAATGACGGACCGGTTACCATCTTTATCGACACAAAAAACCGGGAATAACCGGACACCAGCACAAGAATCTTCTACTTTTCTCCCCAATTCTTCACACAGATACTGTCAAAATGTGCACGGTCGCCCAGGATATGCCTACATATGCTAAACAACCTGATTATCAGTAGGAAAACGGCCTGATTATCAATATATTTGAGGGTATAAATATGGTGTATGAAGATCAAGAACAAGTTCCTGATCGTCTTTTTGGTGGCGTTTGCGATAACGATCATTCCGAACCTGTTTATCATTCGCGGTGACGTGCTTGCATGGTTGCCTTTTCCATTTTGGACTGCGCTGTCAATCCTGCGGTTCATTGTGCTGCTTGGTCTGTTTGTTGTAGCCGTCCATTTATGGATCATCAAACCGCTAAATCTGATCGCGAAGAGTCTCTCCCTGAACAATCCGGATCTGGTGAATGACATTACCCGCCGCCGGGATGAGATCGGCCGTATTGGTGTGTTACTGCAGCAGTTCTTTGAACAAACCAGGGAGCTGACTACAGTGATTTCAGATAAGAGCAAGGCGCTGGAAGAGGTGGCCCAATCCGAAGCTCACCTGAAGGAATCCAAGATAGAGATCACCCAATCTCTGAACAAACAGCAGGAGGCTAACCGGATCAAGTCACAATTTATCTCCCTCGTTTCCCATGAATTCCGGACGCCACTGGCTGCAATCTCAAGCAATATTCAGCTCCTTCACCGCTATGAGGATAAATGGCCACATAAGAAGAAGACCGTGGTTCTCAAGCGAATACAGGAGGGAATCCAAATCATGATCAACCTGCTGGAAGAGATCACATTACTCTCCAAAGATCAAAGCGGCCGGTTATTTGTTTACCCGGAAGAGTTTCAGCTCAAACATTTCATCGTGGATCTCATTGATGAGTTGAAAAAAAATTCAGAACTGCCACTGAATTTAGAAATCAATGTTAATGAGGAAACACCTCATATCACATCCGATAAGGAACTCCTCCGTCAGATTCTGTCACATCTGATTATCAATGCCTGGAAATTCAATCCGGAGAAAAACCCGGTCAATGTGAAAATTACACGTGATAACAACTACATTGAGATCGTGATTTCCGATCAGGGGATTGGTATCCCACAACGCGATCTGGAGCATATCTGGGAACCTTTTATCCGTGGGCAAAACAGTGGAGATTATCCTGGCAGTGGCCTGGGTTTGGCTATCGTAAAGCGATGTGTCGACCTGTTAGAGGGTTCCATTCAAATCAGGAGTACAGAAAACGCCGGTACTAATGTTGAAGTAAAACTTCCAGTCAAATCAACCATAATCAACAGAGATGAACACAATTCTAGTTATTGAAGATGATATGATCCTCCTGGAGAGTGTCAGTGACTTTTTGAAAGAAGAAGGATTTAATGTTATTCTGGCCAATAATGGTAAAGCGGGCATTGAGATGGCTCTTAAGCACCTCCCCGATTTGATCTTGTGCGATATCCTAATGCCTGTCATGAGTGGGTATGACGTTCTTAAAAAGCTAAAAAGTGAGATATCCGCCTCGTTGATCCCGTTTATCTTTATGACAGCGAAAACGGAGCGGGAAGATATCCTTCTGGCCATGAAGATGGGTGTGGATGATTATATCACCAAACCCATCGATTTTGATGAGCTCATCTCACGGATCACTAAACGAATAAACAAAACACACGAGATGATCCGGCGAAGTGAAATCAAATACCATGCTGTATTTGAAACGGCGTTTGAGGCAATTCTCATGATACGAATATCAGTCACGAGTTACGTACTCCGCTGAATGGGATCCTCGGATTCTCGGAACTTCTGCAGGATGACCTGAGAGACACCGAATACCTTCCGATGGTGGAGAACATTCATTTTTCGGGGCAACGGCTCATGTCCACCCTGGATTCCATCATCACCCTCTCACAACTTCAGGCTGGTAAAGTGACTATCCTTCTTAAAAACACCAATCTGAATTCAGCAATAAAAAATGTATATCAAGCATTCAAGGATAAGGCGGATGAGAAAACGATTACCCTGTCTATGGATTTACCTGAGGATGTGACTGCTTATACAGACCAGATGCTGTTCAAGCAACTTCTCCAAAGGATCCTTGACAACGCAATAAAGTTTACGGAGAAAGGGAAGGTCATCATCACCTCCAGGATGATTATGGAAAATGATGTCAAATGGCAAACCATACGGATTAAAGATACAGGCATTGGGATTGATAAGGATTTCTTTGAATTGATCTATCATGAGTTTCGCCAGGTGAGTGAAGGATATAACCGAAAATTTCAGGGAAGCGGACTTGGACTTACAATCAGTAAAAAAACATGTGACCTGTTGAAAGGAAAGATCACCCTGGAGAGTGAAATTGGCAAGGGATCTGCTTTCACGATCTGGCTTCCCACTTCAAAAAAAGCAAAAACCCATAAGATCAAACCTGAAGAGATTGATACGGTTCTGACTCCAACCCCCATCAAGAAATCAACTAAAAGTCCGGTAATTCTGCTGGTAGAAGACAACCTGGTCAATAAGAACCTGATTGAACTTTTCCTGAAACCACATTACAAGATGGATCATGCTTTCGATGGGGACTCAGCCTTGCGAATGGCGAAAAAGAAAAGGTATGACGGTATCTTGATGGATATCAATCTGGGAGCCGGGATGGATGGAATCCAGGCGACCAGGATGATCAAGCGTATTCCGGGATATGAAAATACACCAATCATTGCTGTGACGGGTTATACGATGATTGGTGACCGGGAGAAATTAATTGCACAAGGATGTACGCATTACATCGGTAAGCCATTTGAAAAGGCTACCCTTCAAGCCATCGTCAGGGATGCAGTTTTTGGAAAAGGCAAATAGGATTGTTTTTTTCAATTATCAACTCATATATATAATTATTTTCATATTTTTGCGTTATCTAAAAGAAATCTACGTTTAACATTAAAACCATTATTAATATGAAAAGAGCAGCTATTTTACTGTCCGCATTGTTTTTATTTGCAGGATTAACTTTCGCCCAGGAACCTCAAAAGCCTGTCAAAAAAGGACATCCCGCCAAAACTGAGCAGACAAAAAAAGCATCCAAAGAATGTGCCCATGTAAAGAAATGCTCCTCTGCAAAGAAGAGTAGTTGTTGCGCACACGGTAAGAAGGCAAAGAAACATGCCAAGAGCGATCCGGATGATAAATAAAATTATCAACCATACATTTCAGAGCAGCCTTCACAGGCTGCTTTTTTTTGCCCTAAGATGCCGGACGGTTGGGTAACCGGAATACGATCGGCATCTTCACCATTACCCGTACCGGCCTTCCGCTTCGTTTTCCCGGAGCCCATTTGGGCATCCCCCTGGTCACTCGGATGGCTTCTTTATCACATCCCCCGCCTATGCCTTGAACGATATCTACGTTGGTGATGCTCCCATCTGCTTCGATCACAAAGATCACCATCACCACTCCGGAGATGCCTTTATCAACGGCTTCTTTCGGGTAGGCAACGTGCCTGCGGAGGTAATACAATCTGGCTTCCACACCTCCCGGATATTGGGGATAGACATCGATTGTGGTGGACACAGCCGTATCGGTTCCGGGCTGACGGCCAATTTCATCTCCACCTGTGCCGTATGATGCAGTATCTGCATCTTCCGGGTTATTATCCTTTTCTTCTGTACCGGGTACTAACGGTTTCTTCTCCTCCTCCGGGGTAATGGTATCGGAGACAATAGGTGCTACCTGTGGCTCATCCGGCATCTCGGCGTGAGCTTTAGCCAGTTCAACCAGTTCAAGGTTCTCGGGAGGAGCAAACGGAATATATTCAACCTCGTAGATAAACTCTTCATTAAAATCGGAGTTCAGGTTATGTACCATATAGATAAAGAAAGGGATGATTACAACCAGGAGGATAACCGTGATGCCAATGATACCAGAGATCAGTAGTGTTTTGGGATATCTTTTTTGGAGCTGGTATGATCCATAGTCCTTATTCCTGTACTGGAATACAAGCTCGAGCAGTGAGTTGGTATATATTCTATCAGATCTCATCTCCTATTCTTCCACAATCTCTTCAACTCTTCAATATCACGACGCTGCCTTTTTGTTGGCCGTCCTTCTCCCCGGTCTCTGGACTCATAGTTCATCTCCTTGATCATCTTCAGTTTCCGGAACTCCTCCGGAGGTGTAATCTCCTCCATGTACCCGGGAACCAGTCTGGCTCCTACCCTGCTCCTTGGAAAACCGATGACCCGGAAGGTTCTTTTGATCGGATTCCGGTAAAATGTAATCTCATCTCCGGGCTGAAGTTCCCGTGAAGGTTTGACAACCTGGCCGGCAATTTGTACTTTTCCTGCCCGGCACGCCATTGCAGCCTGGTTGCGGGTTTTGAAGATTCGCACCTCCCATAACCATTTATCAATCCGTTTGATCTCTTCCATGGATCACTTTTGTCTGAAGAAGATCTCCAGGGAAACTCCTGTAAGATTGAAGTATTCCCGGAGGCGGTTTTCTAGAAAACGTTGATAAGACTCTTTTACGTATTGAGGATGGTTACAAAAAAAGATAAATATCGGATAGGACTTAGGCAACTGGGTGATGTATTTGATTTTGACAATCTTATCTTTGACCTTTGGTGGCGGTTTTTGCTGAATGATCGGCAACATGACGTCATTCAGTTTTCGTGTCGGGATTTTTTCAGTTCTGCGTCTGTAAACCTCTATGGCTGTCTCCACTGCCTTGAAGACCCTTTGTTTCTGGGTTACGGAGGTAAATATGATGGGAACATCCCTGAAAGGGGCAATGCGTTCGCGGATATATTCTTCAAATTCCTTGTGTGTATTGGTCTTCTTTTCGATCAAATCCCATTTATTGACCAGGATCACTACTCCTTTATGGTTTTGGGTAATCAGGGAGAATATGTTGATGTCCTGGACCTCAAAGCCCCGTTCAGCATCCACCATCAGGATACAGACATCGCTGTGTTCGATCGAACGCACAGCCCTCATCACTGAATAAAACTCAACATCCTCCTTTACTTTTGCCTTCTTGCGGATTCCGGCGGTATCGATCAATAAAAAATCGAGCCCGAAGTTTTTATAATGTGAATGGATCGAATCGCGTGTGGTTCCCGGTACGGGTGTGACGATCGTCCGGTCATCTCCCAGCAGCAGATTCACCAGCGACGATTTGCCTGCATTGGGCCGGCCGACGATGGCGATACGGGGCATTTCCTGTAGGGACGAGGCATGCTGTGGGGACGGGGCATGCCCCGTCCGTACTTCCGGGGAAATGGCTGCTACCATGGCATCCAGCAGTTCGCCGGTGCCGCTGCCTGTGATCGCGGAGATGCTGTAGAGGTCGCCCAGGCCCAGTTTGTAGAATTCCGACACTTCATGGAGCTGTTTATGGGTATCCACTTTATTCACGACCAGGAACACAGGTTTTTCGGATCGTCTCAGTACAGCTGCAACATCTTCATCCATGCCGGAAAGGCCTTCCCGGGCATCTACCATAAAAAGGATGCAGTCGGCTTCCTCAATAGCCAGCCGCACCTGTTTCTTGATCTCCTCCTCGAATACATCACCCGAGTCATCCACGTAGCCTCCGGTATCTATCACCGAAAACTCCACTCCGTTCCAGTCAGATTTGCCGTAGTGACGATCGCGGGTAACCCCGCTGGAAGGATCTACGATAGCATCCCTCCTGCCGACGAGACGGTTAAAAAGGGTGGATTTTCCCACGTTTGGGCGACCGACGATTGCGATTATTGCCATTAGCAAAAATTACGAATAACTATTCACGAAATCATTCATTTATTAATTGGTGTTCATGAATGCTTCGCATTTCGGGTGACGAATTGCGATTACGAAAGTACAAAAAAAGGCAGTAGGGGTGGAGGATATTGAGTGGTTGGCAAAGAAGGACTCCGATGAATCTTCAGAAGTTTCACGATGAAAAACCGCCAATCGCATAACCTGTATCTGTACTTGTAAAGAAAATTGAATAAAATTGGTTATTTCCATCTAAAAGAAGTTGATTCCAGCTTTCCCCGCCATTTGAAGTTTTAAGTAATATTCTACTCGACAAAATTGTTGGATAACCTCCAGTAAGTCCGCCAGCGGCATAACCTGTATTTGCATCGGTAAAGTAAATGGAATTTAACCTCTCGGTTGTCCCCGAATTTAATCTTGTCCATCCTGAAATTATAAATTCTGGATTTTCTGGAACTTCTGGATTTTCTTTTTTTGAACAACCGAATGCAATCAGTGCAATCAATAAGATGTAGAGCTTTTTCATGATTCCTGGTTTTATCTAAACACAAAACTCATGTTAATTGTATAAATGTTATTGGTTAATCTTAAATCTTATCCCTACACCATCCTGGTTCATCCCAAGGCTAATGGAACCTGATTCATCCAACAGAATCTTTTTTGCTTTTGATATATAGAATGTTGCAACGATTGAGGTAGTCAGACTTGCTCCCATTAACACCCAAGCTGCAGTAAAGCAACCGTTCTTCTTCTCAGGAGTGTAGTGCCCATATCCAACAAACATGAGCACCGTGGCAGTAATTCCCAATACAGGTACAGCCGCAGTAAGGTATTTGGCCGTTCGGATATTTTTCAGGGACTGTTGAAATTTTTCCTCATTTCCCGGAATCTGCTGTAAATACATTACAGACTGTTCAGCTTTATGTAATAGAATCGGTGGCACAGGTGACATCACCAATCTGGCCATTTCAGTAGTAATTCCAGTGACCGCAAGCATGATTTTGCCTGGCTTGTCAACTTTGTCATATTTCAAGTGGCCTCCATTTGCAATAAGGGTGACTTGGTTGATACACCCAAGCACAATTCCTGAAGTGTTTACTCTCTGGGCAATTTTAAGCCTGGAAAGGGCCTGAGGTATTGACGAAGGCTTTCTTATTTTGTTGGATGGTAGCCAAAATGGATCTGTGGTTATACTGTCTACCTGTTCCATCAATGCTATTCTTATAACCAATGGCTCAGAGCTCATATGGTATTTAATCGTGTCCGGTGTTTGGCTTACAATGTTCACCTTGTATTCATTCCCACTTTTAAATTTGATAATTTGCTGGGATAACAAATTCCCCGGACAAAAAATTAAAAATATAAAGATTACCAGGAGGTTCTTCCTTGAAAAAAAATTTAACGTTTTCATGATTCTTGGTTTTTCCATGGTTTCAATCAAATTTATTATATATATTCTTGTCCTTAATTCTTTATAAATCTCCCGAACCAGTTCGCATTGCTATTGCTCACCCTGATACAGTATATTCCAACCGGAAGAGAGCTGACGTTGATTTCCAATCCGGAGCCTTTCATCTGCTGCCGGATCAGTTCCCGTCCATCCATTCCATAAATACAAACAGAACTGATCGTATTCATTGATGGTTCGGATAGTTCAATGGTGATCTTTTCATTGGCCGGATTTGGAAAAACAGAAAGGGTTCCGGTAGTGGGGCTAATATGGGTGATACCGCTGATGAAAGAGGTAAAACTTGCTTCGTATCGATGCGCGTAAACCTCATCTATGTGTTGCTGTTGAGAATAAATAGACAGGGTCCCCGATCCAGGTTCCCAGTTTCCGGATTGCCACACCTCATATTTCCCGGTGATAGAGTTACCGTTTGCATCGTAAGTATAAGTAGATCGCACACCATTGACCCAGGCATTGTTTTGCCAGGTTTCAGTTAATTCAATCAACACATTGCCATTGATATCAAATATTCGTATAAGCCTTCGGTATAATCCCAGTGTGTCGTATGTGATAATGGTATCCCAGTTCCATGTTAATGATTTGGGATTAAACAGATTCATTCTTTCAGGATGCCCAGGTAGATTATCCTTATTGGTAAAATTCGCATGCATAGGATTTGTAAGATGATCCCTGCTTTTTTCGGGTCGGATACCGGTTTTTTCCTGATACCGTTGTCCTATGGCAACTGATATGCAGCTTAAAAAAGCTACGAAGAAACAAAGTAAATTTTTCATAGAAACCTCCTTTTTTTGTGTTAATAGTCATTTGTGTTGTGATGTCATTTATTTTCAACACAATATTACTTCCAGAACTAGGGGAATCAAAATTGGTTTTCACGACACACTGAAAATTATTTGCAAAAAATCCAAAATCCCGGTACGGGAGGAGAGAGAATTAGTAAAAATTGCAAAATCAGACTGGGAAATCCAGGCTTTTTTGCAGGAAATAAGAAATTATATTTTTAGTTAAAGTTCGAATCCGTATCTTCTCTCTGGTCTTCTTTATCAGTCATGTATCCGAATCGCTTCAAAAGGCGTTCATTTTCGCGCCAGTTTTTCTCTACTTTCACGGTCAACCCCAGAAAAATATGCTGGTCAAGGAAAGCTTCGATCTCTTTCCGTGCTGCCATGCCCAGTTTTTTGATCGCTTTGCCCTGCTTGCCCAGGATGATCGCTTTCTGAGATTCACGGGAGACGTAGATGGTGGCTTCAATCCGGGTGATATTCTCATCTTCTTTGAAGGCATCAATAATGACTTCACAGGAGTATGGGATCTCCTCGCCGAAAAGTAAAAAGATCTTCTCACGGATGATCTCTGAGACGAAGAAGCGTTCGGAACGGTCGGAGAGTTCATCTTTTGGATAGTATTCCGGATTATCGGGCAGTTTGTCAATGATCAGATCCAGGAGTCTTCCCAGGTTGAATTTATGAAGTGCAGAGACCGGGATGACATCACTATCGGGGAACCGGGCCTGCCACTTCTCCATGGCCTGTTTCACCACCATCTCCGACGAAAGATCGACTTTATTAATGACTACGATTATTGGCGTTTCGTGTTCCTTGAGTTTTCTGAGGATCTGCTCGTTGTCAAACGGTGTATCAATCTCAGTGACCAGTAGAATCGCATCAGCATCGGAGAGGGAGGAGAGCACGGCGGCCATCATGGAGCGGTGCAGCAGGTAATGAGGTTTGATGATGCCGGGGGTATCTGAATAGACTATCTGAAAATCATCACCGCTGAGGATTCCCATGATCCGGTGACGGGTGGTTTGTGCTTTGGGAGTGATGATCGACAGACGTTCGCCGACCAGTGCATTCATCAGAGTTGATTTCCCTACATTGGGGTATCCGATAATCGAAACGAAGCCAGCTTTGTGGGTCATATATGGCAGGTAATTTGCAGGATTTGGTAATATTTCGTATATTTGCAGCCCTTTTTAGACATCAAAAGTACTTAAAAATATATTGCGGGGTGGAGCAGAGGTAGCTCGTTGGGCTCATAACCCAAAGGTCGTTGGTTCGAATCCAGCCCCCGCTACAACGAATCCCTGGAGCAAAAGCGTCAGGGATTTTTCTTTTTCAGCCGAAGCTGCAAACTTGTTTGCATAGCTAAGGTTGAGAAAGAAAAAGACCGAGCGAACGAAGTGAGCCCAGGGATTTGTTGGTAAGCCCTCCAATCATGGATCACGCCAGTAATCCTGCCTAGCTTGGGTGAGCGGGGCGGGTGGGTATTCAGGTATTAAGAGAATCCAGAATATTTCTTATTTGAAGTTTTATAGAAGGAATATCTTCGACTGCCACTTTCCAAACCATTATCATAGTGATGCCAAAATATTCATGAACAATAATATCCCGCATGCCTGCTATTTCTTTCCACGGTATATCAGACCATATCTTTCTATATTCCTCTGGAATTTTCTTAGCAGCTTCTCCTATGATTTGGATACGACGAAGAACAGCATCTTGTTTTTCTGATGATTTATAAAATTCATCTTCAGAAACGTCTTTTGTATATCCCTCAATCAATTCAGCCGATTCAAGGATGTCCGCAAGGTAAATAATAAAGTCCCGTTTCATTAAAATCAGTTTATTAATATTTCATTTTCCAATAAATACTTTTTTAACCTCGGTTTGATTGCGGACCTTTCTATGAGATCGACTTTCTTATTTAAAATTTCTTCAAGTTCAATTTTAATCCTGGCAAATGTCAATAAACTAAGAGGTTGATTAATCTCAACAACAATATCAATATCACTCTGAATAGTATCTTCACCTCTAGCAACCGAACCTACAATAAAGGCATTACGAATACCATATTTGGACAGAATTGGTTTAATTGATTCTTTTATTTCATTGATCTTTTTACGCATGTAACAAAGTTACACTTTTTTAGGTTATCTGAATTGGTGACATTACATATTTCATGTTTTGAAATATTTGAGTGATAAAATAACTTTAGAAACACCAAAAACAGGTCACATATCTATACTGAACCTCAGTGGTCAGGAACTCCTACACCAAGAAATCACCGAACAAACCACCACCATAGATGTCAGCACTCTGCCAAGAGGGGTATATGTGGTAAAAGTTGTTGGGGAGAATAGGGTGCTGGCGGGGAAGTTTGTGAAGCAGTAAAACGTAGTAAGGAATAGAGTAAGAAAAAGGGCAGGGTGAACAAAGGCTTTGTTGCTAAGCCCTCCAATCATGGATCACGCCAGTAATCCAGCCCCCGCTACAATTTGAAAAGATCCTCAGAAATCTGAGGTCTTTTTTTGTTGCTTATCAGTTGGGTATGTTGTGATTTGCCAAATTACTGCCTTTATTTCAGGATTCCTTTACGTATCAACAGTTCCCTGATTTCCGGCATGGCTTTCTTCGCTGCTTCAATGCCCGCCTTAAACAACTTTTCATTATCCTTGCTGCTCATTAAGGACATTCCCGCAAGGTCGGGCGCGATCCATATATCTGCCAATGGTTTTCTCATCTCTTTCAATACACGGCTGGCAGCAAATCCGGCTAAGGTTCGTACATCTTCTTTGTTATTCAGTTTCGGGACCGTATTGAAATCAGCCATGATGTCAACCGCAATAATCACCTGCGGATTATATGCTTTAGCGATATCTGTTGCTACATTATCCAGTGTTCCCCCGTCGACAAAGATTGTCCCATACATCTTTACCGGCTCGAAAATGTAAGGAATTGCACAGGAAGAATTGACAGAGGCAGCAATCGGACCAGCAGCAAGCGCGACGGTTTTGGCATGTAAGAGGTCGGTTGTAACCGCGACGAAAGGAATTTCCATCTCTTCAATATTAACGTGATGCAGGTGCTCGGATAAATATGCCTGAAGTCGTTTGCCGGACACAAAACCCATTCTGGACCTGAAAAGAGAGAAGTCGAATACATCCTTCGTAGTCGTATTTAAAACCAATGGGATCAGTGAATCTATGTGCGGGTAGTCGGCATACAAAGCGCCTGCCATACTCCCGGCACTGGTTCCAACAATTAAATCTATAGGAATACCCTCGTCTTCCAGAACCTTGACCACTCCTACATGAGTCATGCCATGAAACGCGCCGCCCCCAAGAACTAACGCGACCCTGGGCGGCTTCTCAAGCACACGGGGAGGAGGCAGGGTTGCCGGTTCAGTTATGACCATAAACTTTTTAGCACAAGAGATGCAAATAATGCATGCGATCAGGAGGGTTGCTGCCAGAATAACTTTGTGACTGCATCTGATTGTTTGGATTTGTCTTTTCATAGTTTAATTATCAATAAAATTAATCGCTCCAAGGAGCGGGGAACATAATCCTTGTGATTCATACTTCGAAGATAAGTAAATCAGATTAATCGAAAACCCGTAACTTCGGAAAAAAAATACCGCCATGAATAAAGAGACATTGAAAAGTTACCTTCACAAAGAAATTCAACTATCAGGATGAAAGACAAAACCACGGAAATATGGAATCAGCTGAACGACCGTTTGCTGGGATTTATCAAAAGCAAAGTGAAGAGTGCCGACCTTGCCGATGACATTCTCCAGGAGGTATTCATTAAAATCCAGCTGAATTTGACCAGGGTAAAGGATACGTCAAAGATTGAAAGCTGGGTTTATCAGATTGCCCGGAATACGATAGCCGAACATTACCGTAAATCCAAACCAGTGGGTGCATTGCCCGAAAATCCTCCTGAGAGTTTAGAGGAACCGGAAGACAATGAAGCATTGGAAAGTGCTCAAGGTTGGTTGGGAGAGTTTATCTTTTGCCTGCCTGAAAAATACCAGGATGCCATCCAGTTAACAGAAATTGAGGGATTGTCGATCAAGGAATTTGCTGAACAAGAGGGATTGACCTATAATAATGCAAAGATCCGGGTACACCGGGGCAGGCAGTTGTTAAAAGAATCGCTGGAAAGATGTTGTATTTTCAATGTGGATAAATACGGTAAAGTGCTGGATTATAAGACTAATCCGAACAGTCGTTCCGCATGTTGAAAAAATGTTGTACCCAAACCCGGTTGAGTCCGTCAATAGGGCGTATAAACCACCTAATTCTTTAACTAATGAATACAAAATCAAGTAAGATCAGAGATGCTGTACGGGATAATTACAGCAAGATAGCCGAAGAGGGAACACCATGGGCCGGATGTGGCTGTGGGCCGGAATTTGAGGCAGCATGTTGCGCACCCGGTGACACCACATCCCGGGAATATGATAACGTATCTTCAGCATTGGGATACTCAGCTGAAGAGCTAAAGAATGTACCGGAAGGATCAAATATGGGTCTTGGTTGCGGAAATCCGCAGGCTATTGCCGCCTTGAAAAATGGCGAAACCGTGTTGGATCTTGGCAGTGGAGCCGGATTTGATGTATTCCTGGCCGCCAACCAGGTTGGAGAGACCGGTAAGGTGATCGGCGTGGATATGACGCCAACCATGATCTCAAAAGCAAGAGCCAATGCTGAGAAAGGCAACTACACCAATGTGGAATTCAGGCTGGGAGAGATTGAACACCTCCCATTGGCAGATAAGAGTGTGGATGTAATGATCTCCAATTGTGTCATCAACCTGTCGCCTGAAAAGCAACAGGTGTTCAACGACACCTTCCGAGTACTTAAACCGGGCGGCAGGATTGCCGTATCAGATGTAATTGCGATCGATGAACTGCCCGAAAAAATCAAAAACGACGTAGCTCTCTATGCCAGTTGTGTATCCGGAGCTTCTACCGCAGAAGAGAATAGAAAGATGCTTGAGAATGCCGGCTTTGTCAATATCGAGATCAAGCCAAATGAGAAGAGCAAAGAATTTATCGAGGCGTGGTCGCCCGGGACGCATATTGAGGATTATGTCGTTTCAGCGATGATCGAAGCAATAAAACCATAAGTATACGATAAATTGATCGTAGAAGTTTTCCAATGGGTCACTCTGTTTCGGTTCAAACAAATTCGGATACTTTTTAGTTAAATGCTAAAGTGTACTTTTCTCTTTTTCAAAGATACATCATTTCGTTTTAAATCCAAATTTATATCACATGGGCTTTCTGAAAAAAATAATCTTTTCTTCTTAAAGCTATTGTTTTCCTTTTCGTTTCCCTGCGCGTTTTCAGGATGTCCTCAGACCTTCCAAAGTAAACATCTGCTGGTGTCAGATTATCAAGTGATTCATGATACCTGCGATTGTAAACTGAAATGATCCTGTAGAAGCAATATTATTGGGTGAATATGTGTATCCTCCAGTGTACAGATTCCCGTCGGTACCAAGAGCACAATCAAACATATAATCAAGGCTGGCACCCCCATAATAGGTCCCCCACACGATATCAGGGACAGGATCTATGATAAGAATGGCATCAGCAGGTATTTCCGTGGAAGTTGAAAATCCAAAGAGGTTGTCATGAATGTTGTGAAACTCTACCTGAATTTCCGTTGTCTCGCTTTCTACAGAGAAGAAACTGGCAGGAATTTTCTCTTCAATGGTGTTGATTGAGTTGTGAAGGGTCAGATTGCCATCTGTCTCGTTGATTTCTGTAGCTCCATCAATCCTCATCCGGATCTGACCCATGTCGGCGCCTGGTTTGACTATTAAATTATATTTGAAACGTGTTTGAACTCCTGACAGGCATTCCAGGTCAATTCCCGGATATAGATCCCTGTAGGTGACTTTGCCATAATGTCGAACTTCGGTAATGCCCTCTTCAGGTGTTCCGGTGGTATAGTAATTCAGGTAGTTGGAAGAGGGATCTTCAGCGATGATTTTGCAATCAGGATTTGCCCCTTCAAAATTGAAGTCAATTCGATGAAAACGTATCTGAGAGTCATTCGTATCCATTGATTGAGCACAGTGGACTGTGGACTGTGGACTGGTGACTAGTGACTGGTGATTGGTTTCTCCTTGTCTCTCTATCGTAAAGACATCATAACTAAATCCCTCTTTTCGTAGTTGCACATTGAACCCTATTGAGTTGAATAAATAACGCACAGCCGGGTTGAGATTCCCAACCTGATCAATGATCTGACCTTTGTTTTCGATAAAGAGCAACTGCCCTTTGGGTATCTCCTCAGCGCTAAGGGACTGTGCCCCAGAGATACAGAAAAGCAGAAGGATCAGCAAGCGAAAAAGGGGAACCACATACTTCATGGCAATCATGAATTTCCACATTTGATTGCAAGGTAATATGAAAAAGGATCAGAATTGAATAATCCCCTTGAATAATTACTACGAATTATCAACATAATTTCCTTTTAGATTTTCCGTTATTCTTACTACCTTTGCATATATTCAAAAACATCATCGTTATGAAAAAGTATCTCCTTCTCCTGTTGATTCCTGTTTTCTTTGCCTGCGGACGCCAGGCGAAAAAAGAGGCTGAAGCGTTAAAGTCACGAAACGACAGTCTCATGACCACCTCGCTTCAAAAAGACGAAGCCCTCAGCGAATTTATCGCTTCTATCAACGATATCCAGAGTACCCTGGATACAATCAAGATGAAAGAGAATATCATCGCCCTGAGTACTGACCGGGGAGGCGAGCTGAAAGTTTCAGCTAAAAAGCAGATTAAAAGTGATATCCAAACCATCTATGCCCTGATGTTAAAAAACAAACAAACATTAAGGAATCTCCAGAAGAGATTGAAAGGCTCGAACCTGCAGGTAGCAGAGCTGCAAAAATTGGTCGACCGTATCAATACGGAGATCGCGCTGAAAAATGCTGAGATTGAAGAGCTTAGAGGAAAACTGGTGAAAATGAATATCTCTATCGATGCAGCCAACCTGATGATCGATGACCTCTCACAGACTGTCCAAAGTCAGACAGACAAGATCACCGACCAGTCCGACCAGATTCAAGAGCAAACAACCAAGCTCAATACTGCCTACTATATCATTGGTACAGCCAAAGATCTCAAGAAAAAAAGAGTAATCAAAGGCGACTTCCTTAAAGGTAAAGTGATCCTGGATGACTTCAACAAGGATGATTTTACCCTGATCGACATCCGTAAAACCACTGAGATTCCCATTCTGAGTAAGAAAGCTGATGTGCTCTCCAAGCATGCCTCGTCGTCATATAAGTTTACCGGTGATAAAAAGCTGGTACAGGCACTTCAGATCACAGATCCGAAATCGTTCTGGGCAGTCACAAAATACCTGGTGATCGTCACAGATTAATTGCACGCTGATTACGTGAATGAAAAAAGTTATTTCTCTTCTTCTTTTCGTGATAAGCGTTGCTTTTGTTCATGGCCAGAAATTCAAACAGCCACTGGAAGTCGCGATATGGCGGAGAGAAAAAGACTCGTCCGAAACGGATGGAAAATGCCACACGGTTACGGCATGTGATTGACTCTCTATTTGCAATCGACACAAAAACCAATATCCTCATTATGGGGGACCTGAATGCTGTATAAAAACAACTATGGCGACTTTGGGATTTATTCTTAATTCCTCTCCTGCGTTTCTTTTGAATAGTTCACATCCTTGATCAGGTTGCCGGCTTCATCGTAGAATTTCCAGGCGCCAATCCGTTTATCATCTTTATAATGGGCTTCGTACCTGAGTTTCCCGTTCTCAAAGTAGGTCAATCGTTTCCCATCATTCTTGCCCATATTGTAAAACCCTTCGCTCCAAACGTTCCCATTCTCAAAGTAATAGATCCAATATCCATGACGCTCGCCATCCTTATATTCACCCCTCACCTCTACCTGTCGGTTGGGGTAGAAAAAGGTCTCTTTCACCAACACACGATCCTTCCCCTCTCCTATGTAAACACATTCCCGTTTGGGTGAGCCGTCATTATACGTCTCTTCCACCACCGTCTGCTTCTGAGAGCATGAGATCAGCATGCAGTATAGCGTAATTGAGATCAGAGAACAGATACTTTTGATTGGGAAATCTTTCATTTGAATGCGAATCTTAGTCATGATAAAAAGATAATCGTTTCCCCCGATGGGATTCATAAACTTTCCCCTGGCGATAGGCCAGGTGGCCGTTCACCCAGGTGGAGTCAACGGCCGACTGAAAGGTAGTCCCTTCAAAGGGTGACCAACCGCATTTGTAGAGGATGTTTTCACTCGCCACCATCCAGGGAGCGTTCAGGTCAACCAGTACGAGGTCGGCATAATAACCTTCGCGGATGTAGCCTCTTTGTTCGATTCGATACAGTTCAGCTACATTATGAGCCATCTTCTGAACCACTTGTTCAAGGGGGATTTTCCCCTGATGATAAAATTCAAGCATGGCCACCAGGGTGTGCTGTATCAGCGGGCCGCCTGACGGGCAGGAAAAATAGGGGTTGGCTTTCTCCTCCAGGAGATGTGGCGCATGGTCGGTAGCGATAATATCAATGGTGTCATCCAGGATACCAGTTAGTAAAGCTTGCTGATCGGCAGCTGATTTGATTGCCGGATTCCATTTGATCCGTGCGCCCAGCCGTTTGTAATCGGAGTCGTTAAACCAGAGATGATGGACACATACCTCTCCGGTGATGCGTTTCTCTTTCAACGGCATTCCACGGTCAAGAAGTTCCAGTTCCCGAGTCGTTGAGAGGTGAAGGATATGGAGCCTGGAATCCCTTTCGCGAGCCAGTTTCACTGCTTGTTCCGATGACCGGTAGCAAACCTCAGCAGATCGGATCAACGGGTGTGCTTCCATGGGAACATCTTCTCCATATTTTTCCCTGAACATTCGGCTGTTTGCCTGTATGATCTCTTCATCTTCAGCGTGGATGGCAACCAGGACCGGTGATTCATCAAGAATTGCTTTGATGGTAGTTGGATTGTCTACCAGCATGTTGCCGGTTGATGCCCCCAGAAAGATTTTCACACCACATATCTTATGCGGATCGATTCGTCGAATCTCATCCAGGTTCTCATTGGTTGCTCCAAAAAAGAAGGCGTAGTTCGCCAGCGCTTTTGAAGCCGCAATCTTATTCTTCTCCTCCAGTAACGCCAGGGTTGTTGTTTTTGGATCGGTATTTGGCATATCCATAAATGATGTCACACCTCCTGCGACAGCAGCCCGGCTCTCGGAAAAAAGATCCCCTTTGTGAGTCAATCCGGGATCGCGAAAATGTACCTGGTCGTCGATGATGCCGGGGAGAAGGTATTTGCCGGTGGCGTCGATGGTCTCGATGCTCGATGCTCGGTGCTCGGTGCTCGGTGCTGTTGCTTCGTCGCTCTGCTCCTCGCAATGACATTGATGCTCGATGCTGGATGCTATTTTCAGAATTCGATCTCCTTCGACCAATACATCCCCCACAAAGATTTTTCCTTCGTTGACGATGTTTGCATTACGGATGAGATAACCGCTCATGTTATCCTTCCTGTCGTTGGTGTTTATGGAAAATGCTTTTTATTCTGAGTTTGATCACGCCAAGAATCGCTTCCTTAAAGATCCCACCACTCATCTTGGATTCACCCAGAGTACGGTCAGTGAAGATGATTGGTTCCTCAATGATGTTGAAACCCAGCTTCCAGGAAGTGAATTTCATCTCAATCTGGAAGGCATAACCGGTGAATTCGATCTTATCCAGGTCTATTGTCCGAAGGACTTCACTCCTGTAGCATTTAAAGCCGGCGGTGGTGTCGCGTACCTTCATACCTGTGACCAGCCTCACATAACTGGAAGCATAATAGGACATCAACACACGACCAATTGGCCAGTTGACCACATTTACACCGGTGATATACCGGGATCCGATCACCAGGTCGCCGCCCTTATTTTTTGCCGTGTCATAAAGACGCAACAGATCATCCGGGTTGTGCGAAAAGTCGGCATCCATCTCAAAGATATAATCGTATCCTCGTTTCAATGCCCATTTAAACCCATGTATATAGGCAGTTCCGAGGCCCAGTTTGCCTTTACGCTCTTCGATATAAAGTTTATCGGGAAATTCCTTAATCAGGGATTTGACAATAGCAGCGGTGCCATCGGGAGAGTTATCCTCAACGATCAATATATCAAACTCCTTTTCCAACGAAAAAACCTTACGGATGATCAGCTCGATATTCTCCTTTTCGTTGAATGTAGGAATGATGACTAAACTATCTGACATCTCTTTTTAACGTATCGGCAATCGCTCTATTGCCCTGAATAAATTTCTTTTATCGTTAATTATAACTTTTTATTCCTGGCTTTTAGCAGGGCGTACAGAAAGCGCCGCTACTCGGTTTCCATCCATCTCAAGGATTGCGAAATCATACCCGCCAAAAGCAAACCGATCGTTAACCTGAGGAATGCTATTGAGGGTATACATGGCCAATCCCCCCACCGTAGAAAAGTTTCTGGCCTCCTCCTCAAACTCATCGTCATCAAGGTCAGGGATATCCAATAACTCGGCAAACTCCCAGAAATTCATGCTTCCGTTAACCAGGTAGGATCCGTCTGGTTTCTGCTCGTAATCAGGAGGCTCTTTGTCTGTGAGGTCGGGCAGATCACCCAGGATGTGTTCCACCAGGTCGTGCAATGTGATCAATCCTTCAACCGAACCGTATTCGTCTACCACGATGGCGATATGATTCTTCTTCTCCCGGAACTTCTCAAGCACGTCAGAAGCAGGCAGGTTTTCTGGAATATAGAGAGGCTCGGAGAGGATGGGATTCAGGTCCAGTGTATCGTCATCATCAAGAATCCGCAGCAGATCTTTTACGACCAGGATCCCTTTTACTTTATCCAGCGATCCGTCACAGACCGGATACTTCGAATAGCCCATTTCATAGATCACACTGAGGATTTCATGTTTAGACATTGTCACATCGATCCAGCGGATATCGATGCGGGGTGTCATGATCGAGAAAGCTGTCTTCGCCCCAAACCGGAAAACATCCTTGATGATCTCTGACTCCTGCTTATCGATTACGCCACGTTCGGAACTCTGCCTGATCATCAGCTTTAGCTCTTCTTCGGTGATATGTGGTTCAGAACCAGATTTTACGCCAAAAATTTTCATGATCCCTTTGGTCGACATACTCAGGATCCAGACCAGGGGATGCAGCACGGTGGCAACTCCTTTCATGAATGGGGCAAAAGCGATGGTAATAGGCTCCGAGTGTTTGAAAGCAATCGACTTGGGAACCGTTTCTCCAAAAACGAGTGTGAAATAGGTGACCAGGGCTACAACCAGCACAACTGTCAAGCTATACAGTAGGCCCGGTTCAATCGGGATACCTTCGAGATAGGGATATATTTTAGCAGTGATCTCAACTCCGCCATATGCCCCGGCCAGAATGCTGGCAAGGGTGATCCCAATTTGCATGGTAGAGAGAAAATCTTCAATGTTTTGAAGCTGGTTCAGTGCTATTTTCGCACCGCGGCTACCATCCTCTGCTTTCTCCTGGAGCCGTGATTCACGGGAAGAGACCAGTGCGATCTCATACATGGAGAAAATTCCACTTATAAAGATCAGGAGACCAAGTATAAAAAACTCCATGGGGTAGTTTCAATTATTCAAAAGTAAAAAAAATACGATTAACATGTAAACACAGAAAGTTTCTCATTGGCTGTTTCAATACCAGGAACATCCTGAATGATCAATGAAAGCCGTTCTTTCTCCTGCTTCATTTTGCAAAAGGTGGGATTGGTCTTCATAAACTCGATGATGGAGGTGAACTGCTCCGACTGATAGTATCCCGATTCGGGATCACCAGGGAAGTAAGCCACCAGTCGCTCTTTCCGAAGAACAAGTTTAGCGAAACCGATGCTCTTTGCCAGCCATCTCAGTCGGATCGTCCGGATCAAATCTTCCGTTTGCGGGGGTAGCTGGCCAAACCGGTCCGCCATTCTGTCACGGTATTTACACAGCTCATCTTCGGTTTCAATGGAATCCAACTCTTTATAGAGGCTTAACCGTTCTGTGATATTTGTGATGTAGGAATCAGGAATCAGGATCTCCAGGTCGGTTTCGATTACACAATCCGTGATAAATGCCCGGGTTTGTTCAACATGAAAAACATCTTTAAACTCCTGTTCCTTCAACTCCATAATCGCTTCATCGAGGATTTTGTGATACATGTCAAACCCGATCTCTGTAATAAATCCACTCTGCTCCGCTCCCAGAATATTTCCTGCTCCCCGGATATCCAGGTCACGCATGGCAATATTGAATCCACTGCCCAGGTCAGCAAATTCTTCAATTGCCCGCAGGCGTTTGCGGGCTTCATCAGTGAGTGCAGACATGGGTGGGGCCAGCAGATAGGAAAAAGCCTTTTTGTTGGATCGCCCTACCCGTCCGCGCAACTGGTGAAGATCGCTTAATCCGTAATGATGAGCGTCGTTGATGATGATGGTGTTGACGTTGGGAATATCAAGTCCCGATTCGATGATCGTTGTAGCTACCAGCACATCATAATCCCCTTCAATAAAATCAAGCATCACACGCTCCAGCTTTACTCCTTCCATCTGGCCATGTGCTACAGCAACACTAACATTAGGGGCCAACCGCCTGATCATTCCGGCTATCTCCTGGATGTTCTGCACCCGTGTATTGACAAAGAATACCTGTCCGCCACGTGAGATCTCATACTGAATAGCATCCCTGATGATCTCTTCATTGAAGGGATGGATCTCCGTTTGAACCGGATAGCGATTTGCCGGTGGCGTATTGATGATTGAGAGATCACGAGCGCCCATCAGAGAAAACTGCAGGGTGCGTGGAATCGGGGTCGCTGTCAGGGTGAGGGTATCTATATTCACGCGAAATTGCTTGACTTTCTCTTTGGATGCCACTCCGAATTTCTGTTCCTCGTCAATGATCAGGAGTCCCAGGTCTTTAAACCTGATATCTTTACTCAACATGCGATGTGTTCCGATCAGGACATCCAATTTCCCGCTTTCCAACTCCTCCAGAATCTTTTTTTGAGCTTTCCCTGTTTTAAACCTGTTGATATAATTGACCCTGCAGGGAAAATCCTGCAACCTGTCGGAGAAGGTTTTGTAATGTTGCAGTGCGAGGATGGTCGTAGGAACCAGTATAGCAACCTGCCGGCTCTCCGCAACCATTTTGAATGCAGCCCGAATTGCAATTTCCGTTTTACCGAAACCTACGTCACCACAAATCAACCGGTCCATCGGAAAAACCGCTTCCATATCTTTTTTCACATCCTGCGTCGATTTGATTTGGTCGGGGGTATCTTCATAAATAAAGGAAGCCTCCAGCTCCGTTTGGAG
The DNA here is from genome assembly GCA_964616825.1 of uncultured Prolixibacteraceae bacterium. Classification (GTDB taxonomy): domain Bacteria; phylum Bacteroidota; class Bacteroidia; order Bacteroidales; family FEN-979; genus QYOJ01. Next base: position 170,033 of record CAZTSX010000002.1, on the reverse strand, counting down.
ATATGTGTCTGGTGTACAGGCATGACCGTGAGTGGCTCTCCGTTTCGCATAGAGCCGGATCAGGTCCTTTGCAATATCTTTGACCCTTCGTTTTGTCTTTGCTTTAAGTTTATTCCAGGTGTCGGATCCCAGCTTGTTTAACTTGGGAACAGCCCCCTCTTTCCCCGAATATTTTGATATCCGGTGAAGGGAGTGAATACTCACATAAAGAATATCATTATTCTTATAAAAAAGCCGGATTGCTTCCTGTTCTTTCCCATTGTTGACAATCTTCTCCAATCCGTCAAACTGTCCGATTCCATGATCGATATGGGTTACAAAATCGCCGGGTTTAAGGTCATAGAGCTCTTTCAGGGTCATGGCCTCTTTACCGGCATAGCCATCGCGTAACCGGAACCGGTGATAGCGTTCAAAGATCTGATGATCCGTATAAAAAGCTGTTTTCAGGTCGTGATCAACAAAGCCCTCATGGATTGAATAACAGAGTGAGCTGAACTCTATCGGAGTCTGATCAGGGAGTTTGTCCTGTACATCTTCCAGGATCGACAGCAACCGTTCACTCTGCTTGGGATTATCTGAGAGGAGCACATTCCGGTAACCGTTTTCCGAATGCTTCCGGAGCTGGTCAATCAGTAGATCGAAATTCTTGTTGAAAGAGGGTTGCGGAGAGGTGTGATAGTGAAGCTCCAGATCCGGTGTATAAAATGGGGAAGCGCCCAACTCAACAACAGGGAACACCTCAATACAGGTCAAAAAATCCTTGGTATCTACAAAAAGGTGGTTGATAGCAGTCTGATTAATCACTTCAACCAGATATCCCAGATCTTCAGCCCAGATGATTGTCTTCTCAGGGAAGAAAGAAGTAATTGGTGTATAGCCAACTTGCTTCTCAGGATCAATTCGGATATCGGGAACAATGGAGATCTCCTTATGTGTATCTATTGATAGTTGTGTGCCGGGATCAAATGACCGGATTGAAGCCGCTTTATCACCAATAAACTCAATCCTGTATGGATGATCGCCGCTAAACGAGTAGACGTCAATCAGCCCGCCGCGGAGGGAAAACTGACCTGGTTCCAGGACAAACTCTGTTCGTACAAATTCATACTCGATCAACAGGTCCAGGATAAAATCAAGGGAGACTGCTTCTCCCTCACGGAGCCTCAGGGTATTTTTATCAAAAAACTGTTTGTCAACAACTTTCTCTGAGATGGCTTCCGGATAGGTTACCACCATAAACTCCTTCTCTCCCTGGTGCAGCCGGTTCATTACTTCCGTACGCAACAGCAATCCCTGGTTATCTGCAATCCCTGAGGAATAACCGCGTTTATAAGATGAGGGAAAGAAGAGAATTCGTTTTTCTGCCGGTTTCGCATCCCGCTCGGCAAAGATCTGCTCCAGGTCATTCAGAAAATAGGCAGCGCGCTCTTTATCAGGCAGAACCACAACATGGAGAGCCGGAGCAAGCCGGTATTGAACAGCTGCCACAAACGCTTTCGATGAGCCTGTCAGTCCTCTCAAAGAAATCCGCTGTACACGACCTTCCTTCAGGCTCCCGGCAAGATTCTGATTTCGGGAGTCTTTGAGGAAAAGAGATGCTATTTCGCTGGCTTTCACGATCGTGCTAAGGAAGGAATGCAAAGGTACAAAAAGAGAGGGTTGCGAAAATAATATTTTTCACGTAGGTTTGTAACACGATGAACGTAGAAGTCTTTAAATTCGGAGGCGCCTCTGTTAATTCGGCAGATGGGATTCGGAATGTTGCACGGGTTCTTGATCGGTTTCCCGGAAAATCGATGATGCTGATCCTCTCCGCATTGGGAAAGACAACCAACGCCATGGAACGGATGCTTCATCATTACATGGAGGAAGATGCTGATTCGATGGTTGAGGAGTATAATCAGGTGAAAGCGTATCATCTGGCTATCGTCAACGAACTTTTCGGGGATAAAACACATCCTGTTTTTACAGAAATAGAGAGCCAATTTGAAACGTTGCAAAGGATTCTCCGGCAGGATCGAGCAACAGGTTATGATGAGACATATGATCGGGTTGTCAGCTTAGGAGAGATCTTCTCCACAACCATTCTCTATCACTATCTCACGTTGGAAGGTTTAGCGGTCAGGGTGTTTGATGCCACCTCCATCCTTCATACCGACAATTCCTTCCGCGATGCCAGTATTGATTGGAAAAAGACACAGTTGGCCATTCAAAAACAGCTCTTTACTTTTTTCCAGGAGAAGAGAGGGAGCATAGGTCTGACACAAGGTTTTATCGGCAGATCTCCGGAAGGGAAACCTACGACCCTGGGGAGAGAGGGATCTGATTTTACAGCTGCCGTCATCGGATATTGTATGCGTGTGAAAAAAGTGACTATTTGGAAAGATGTTCCCGGTGTACTGAATGCGGATCCGATATGGTTCGATGATCCTGAAAAACTGGACACACTTTCGTTTCTGGAAGCAATTGAACTCGCTTACTACGGAGCCAAGATATTTCACCCCAAAACCATCAAGCCGCTTGAGAATGCTAACATTACGCTGGATGTAAGGAGTTTTCACCATCCGGAGGAGGAGGGAACACTGGTTAAAAATATGCAGGAGTGGAAGATCAGCACACCCATTTTTATCCGGAAGGAGAATCAGGTTTTGATCTCGATCTCGCCACGTGACTTTTCATTTATCGTGGAAGAGAACCTGAGTCATATTTTTACGATCCTGGCCAGCCTGCATGTAAAAGCAAATGTTACACAAAATTCGGCAATCAGCTTCTCCATATGTGTTGATAATGATCCTGTCAGGATCGCACCATTGATCAGGGAGCTACAGAAAACGTTTGAGGTACGATATAACGATGGGCTTGAATTATACACCATCAGGCATTATACTGATGAGGCGGTTCAGCGGATTACTTCAGGCCGGAATATCCTTCTGGAGCAAAAATCAAGGAACACGATCCAATTCGTGGTTCAGGACCCACCCCAAAGAGGTTGATATTAATCCGGAACCACTATTGGAAATTCGTATAGAAAATCATCAAATTCAGGTTTCTCCATCACCCTCTCCAGAAAATTCCAGTATGCACCGGTAAATGAAAAGGCGCCGGCATCGAAATAATCTTCAGAGAGTGGTTTGTTCCCTACCTTCCCCATGTCGATTGCCGATGTGTTGAATTCTTCAAGTTCCACAAAAGGAACGAGAGTCTTCATCACAGGCATCATACCAAACTCTTCACGGATCAACAGATCTGCCACTTTATCGGCAAGGGTTTGGGTCAATCTTCTGTCATACAAGCGACACGGTCCCGACCGGGCATAGTAGCCTGTACTCTGGGCCCGTGCTTCGATCCCCAGCCGTTTAGATATCTCGGAAGCGATGACTCCGCTGATCCCGCCAAACCGGGGATGGCCGTATTCATCAACCTCAGAGCTTGCATAAACCACATCTACCTTCCCGGATTTGTCGTCAAACCATCTGACGCCTTCAGAAACAGGGATGATGAGACACCTCTTCGGTGAACTCATGTAACTCTCTTTGACAGATTCAAAGAAAGATTCTTTCCGCTCTTTGGTTATTTCAACTTCAGGTATCAGCGCAAGCGGGCCAGCTCCTCCGAAGATAGCGGAACCTGTCAGCCAGCCTGCATCCCGGCCCATTACCTCCATCACGATGATACGGGAGTGCGACTCTGCAGTTGTTTTGAGTTTAGCTGCAAATTCAGCGACAGCCTTGGCAGCAGAAGGGAAACCCGGACAAAGCACTGCTTCGATCTCCCTCCCCTTGTAATGATGCATGGTTCGGGTGCGCAGATCGTTGTCGATGGTCTTCGGAAAACCAATTACCGGAATGCCTTCCGTTTCGTATAACCTTTTTGCAGCTCCGTTTGTGTCATCCCCTCCAATGGTTACAAGCACATCAATCTTGTATCGTTCAAGATTCCGCAACACCTGGGGCACCCTGCTTTCCGGATTTTTCTTCGAAGGAAAAGGGTTCGTACGGCTCGACCGTAAGGCTGTCCCGCCATACCAGCCATCGTAAGGTTGATGGGATAAGTCTATAACATCCCCGTCATCTAACATCCCTTTCCATCCCTTCCGAATTCCATATACGTTGAAGCCCAATAACGATGCCCTGTTACGAATCGCTTCGATGCTTGAGTTGACTGCCGGCGTATCCCCACCACCGGATAGTATTGCTAATGTTTTTCCCTTGAAAAGCTTGGTTTTCTGTTTCATCCGGATCAATTTTTTGACAAACTTATTGCTTTTTCATCTTTTATCCAACCAAAAAATAGCACGCTGATTACGCTGATAAATCGCGAATTTACACGGATTACAAATCAGCGATAATTCGTCTTATCCGTGTCATCCGTGTTCCATTATTTGAATTTCGCAAGGATCTTCTCTACTAACACTTCTGCCAGTTTAATGTTCGACTCGTTGGTCCAGCCGGCGATGTGAGGCGAAAGGATCACTTTGTCTGATGCCATCAGGTAGTTAAGGTCATCCGGCAGGTCTGATGAGAGAGCCTCAAATGAATCCGCTTCATATTCCAACACATCCAGCGCCGCCCCCATCACTTTCCCCGATTTCAAAGCAGTAACCAGATCCCCTGTATTTACTACGTTACCCCGCGAGGTATTGATCAGAAGAATCTTTTTATTGAATCGGTTCAGGTATGGAGTATCAACCAGATACCGGGTTTCATCCGTGAGGGGAACATGAAGGCTCAGGACATCTGCAGTTGAGAAGATCTCGTCCATCGAGACTTCTTCGGTAACGTCATCACGGAAATTGGATTTGTATTTATCATAAGAGATCACATTGGCATCAAATCCCTTCAAACACCGGGCAAATGCGCTTCCGGTATTGCCATAACCAATGATTCCGATCGTTTTCCCCTGGATCTCAATACCCCGGTTCCCTTCCCGGTTCCAGATTCCCTGACGCACCTCCCTGTCGGCCCGGTTCAGCTGATTGAATAACGACAGCAACATCCCTGAAGCATGTTCACCAACCGCTACCCGGTTGCCTTCGGGTGAGTTGAGGCAGGTGATCCCCGATTGCAATGCATAGGATACATCTATGTTCTCCAGACCTGATCCAACCCGGCCAATGAATTTCAACTTCTTCGCTTTCTCCAGGATCTCGCGATCGAGCCTGAACCGGCTCCGGATGATCACCCCGAAATAGTTGCCGATAACCGCCTTCAGATCCTCCCGGCTCTCTCCTGAAAACTGTTCACAGGAAAAGCCATGACTGGTCAATTCCTTTTGAATCAACGGATGCACCTGATCAATAAGCAGGATCGTATCTCCTGGTTTTTCCATCCCAATCACAAAATTAAGACTTCAGGATGATTAATAGTGGTTTTCTTCGATATTCCCGGATAAAATCTTAAATTTGGCGCCTCAAACGGAAGCTTTGTGTGGACATTTCTAGTTAGGTTAATCCTCCGGAACCGCCTTCAAATCCTGGTCGTGATCTTTGCCATTACGGCTTTTATGTCATTCATGGGCAGGGACGTGAAGCTCTCTTATGAGATGACCAGGATCCTGCCGGCCAGCGACACGACCTATATCATTTATGAGAATTTCAAAAAGCAGTTCGGCGAGGATGGAAGTGTCCTGTTTATCGGTATTCAGGACACAAATCTGTTTCAGATGCGTGAGTTTTCCGACTGGTACGACCTCTCGGAAAAGATCAAACTAATCGCCGGCGTGGAAGAGGTTGTATCCATCACACGCCTCTATAATCTGGTGAAAAACGACTCCCTGAAAAAGTTTGAGTTTGTGCCGCTCATGCCCAGGAAACCCTCTTCTCAGGCCCAGATAGACTCCCTGAAGAACCTGATCTACTCCCTTCCGTTTTATGAAGGGCTGGTCCTGAATAAAGAGACCGGCGTGACCCTTATTGCAGTCACACTGGATAACAGGTTGCTGAATACCAAAAAACGTATCGGGTTGATCAACGAGATCAGGGAGGTGACCAATACGTTTGGGAAAAAATACAATACTGAGATTCACTACTCCGGGCTTCCATTCATCCGCACAGTGACCTCCAAAATGCTGGAAGATGAGATGAAGCTGTTTGTGCTGTTATCTCTTTCAATAGCTGCACTCTTTTTATTTATCTTTTTCCGGTCCTTTAAAGCCGTCCTTTACCCGATGATCATCGTGGTGATCAGTGTGATCTGGGCATTGGGGATGATGAGCCTGTTTGGGTATAAGATCACGATGCTCACTGCTATCATTCCTCCTCTTCTGATCGTAATCGGTGTGGAAAACTGCATCTTTCTTCTTAATAAGTATCACTACGAATACCGTCTTCATCAGAACAAAATAAAAGCGTTATCGAGGGTTATCCAGCGAGTGGGGAATGCAAACCTGCTTACAAATGCATCGACTGCTATCGGATTTGCTGCGTTCACCATTACACAAAATAATCTGCTTGTGGAGTTCGGCGTCATTGCAGCTATTAACATCATGGTGGTATATCTGCTCTCCCTGACATTGGTGCCGATTTTCTACAGTTACCTTCCTCCTCCCCGGTTGAAAGATGTCAAACATCAGGAAGAGAGTATTGCCCGGGCGATCATCAACAAAGCTGTGGTGTGGGTGACAGGGTATCGAAATGTTATTTATATCATCCTGGGAGTCATGATCATTGTCGGAATCATCGGAGCTTCACGGCTAACCACCAGTGGCCGGATTGTTGATGACATTCCGCACAGGAACAAGCTCTACACCGACCTGATGTTCTTTGAGAAGAACTTCAAAGGGATCATGCCCCTGGAGATTACCATCGACACAAAACGCAAGAAAGGAGTCCTGACACTATCTGCTCTTAACCGGATCGACCGGTTGCAGGACTCTCTCAAAGCTCATCCTGAACTGGCAAAACCGTTATCTATCGTGGAAGTTATCAAGTCGGCCAAACAATCTTTCTACGGTGGAGATCCCAATTTCTACGATCTTCCAAGTTCCAATGAGATCACATTCATGGGAAGTTATATCCCTGAGTTGAAATCGAAAAAGCGAACCATCATCAGCAATTTTATTGACACCAATTTTCAAGTCACCCGGATCAGTGTGCAGATGGCTAATCTGGGCACTAAAGAGATCCAAACTATTCAGGAAAAAGTTCGATCCACTATCGACACCATCTTTGATCCAAACCGGTACGATGTCTCTATTACCGGAACCAGTATTGTCTTTATGAAGGGAACCAATTTCCTGATCCGCAATCTCTTTGAAAGTATTATCATCGCTATCATTGGGATCGCTATCCTGCTTGCTTTTCTTTTCACTTCCTGGAGGATGATCATTATCTCTTTGATTCCCAATCTGATACCTCAGTTGATGACCGGCGCTTTGATGGGCTTTCTGGGGATCCCAATAAAGCCATCCACCATTCTGATTTTCAGCATAGCTCTGGGAATCTCCGTGGATAACTCGATCCAGTTCCTCTCGCGGTACCGACTCCAGTTGAAGCACTCCAACCGGAACATTCCTTATTCGGTTATCTCCGCACTCCAGGAGACCGGATACAGCATGATCTACTCTTCGACCATTCTCTTCTTCGGTTTCGGGATCTTTGTACTTTCTGAATTCGGAGGCACCCAGGCACTCGGAATCCTCATCTCATTCACCTTACTGATAGCCGGATTGCTTAACCTCTTCGTTCTCCCTTCTCTAATCCTCACGCTTGATAAATGGAGTACGACTAAATCGTTTGAAAAACCGATGCTGCATATCCTCGATGAAGAGGGGGAGGATGCCAAGATCGATGACCTGGAGATAACTCTTGAAGAGGAGATCAAACCCGAATAAAATATTTATCTTTATCCAAAATTAATCCAGATGAAAGGTATCATTCTCGCAGGAGGAGCCGGAACACGTCTTCATCCTCTTACGCTTGCTGTAAGCAAACAACTTATGCCCATTTACGACAAGCCAATGATATACTACCCATTGTCGGTATTGATGATGGCAGGGATCAGGGAGATATTGATCATTTCAACACCATCCGATCTTCCTCATTTCAAGAGATTGCTTGGCAACGGACTACAGCTGGGATGTAGCTTTTCCTATGCTGAACAAGCTATTCCCAACGGGCTGGCACAAGCATTTGTGATTGGAGAAGAGTTTATCGGAAACGAGAAAGTAGCTCTGATCCTTGGGGATAACATCTTCTTCGGAAATGGTTTGTATCCGCTTATGCAATCTAACAATGATCCGGATGGAGGGGTCGTTTTTGCTTACCATGTTCACGATCCGGAACGATATGGAGTTGTTGAGTTTGATCAGAATTTCAACGCCCTATCAATTGAAGAGAAACCTAAACAGCCCAAGTCCAACTATGCTGTTCCAGGACTCTATTTCTACGACAATACGGTAGTTGATGTCGCTAAAAATATAGCGCCAAGCGCCCGGGGAGAGTATGAGATTACGGATATCAACCAGGCTTATCTCGAACGGAGGAACCTGAAAGTGGGTGTGTTGGGACGTGGCATTGCGTGGCTCGACACCGGAACGTTTGAATCACTCCTGCAGGCTGCACAATTCGTAGAGGTAGTTCAAAACCGCCAGGGGTTGAAGATCGGTTGTATTGAAGAGGTCGCCTTCCGCATGAATTTCATTACCCGCGACCAGCTTCATGAGATCGCACAACCATTGGTTAAAAGCGGATATGGAGAATATCTCATGAAGCTGAACGGTTCATTACCTTAATAAATCACCATGCGCTCTGTTGAAAAGCTGATGAATGAGATTCAGGAAGCGTTTCCGAAAGGGAAGTTTCTTGGTGTCCCTCAGGAGTTGTATGATCCCATTGAATACACCCTGTCGCAGGGGGGGAAGCGGCTCCGTCCTTTACTTGTACTGCTATCGTGTGAGATGTTTGGCGGCAACCCGGATGAAGCCATGCCCCCTGCCGTGGGGGTTGAGATCTTTCACAATTTCACCCTTCTGCATGATGATATCATGGATGCAGCGCCGCTTCGCCGTGGTTTTCCAACAGTATATAAGAAGTGGGATACCAATGTTGCCATTCTCTCCGGAGATACGATGTTTGTGATGGCCTATGAATATGTTTGCCGTGTATCTTCTGAGAAATTACCGGACGTTCTGGCTACCTTCAATGATACTGCACGCAAAGTGTGTGAAGGACAGCAATACGACATGGAATTTGAAACAAAGCCGGTGGTTACCCTGGAAGATTACTACATGATGATACGCCTAAAAACAGCTGTGTTGATTGCCTGCTGTGTCAAAGTAGGCGCTATCATGGCCTATGCTGATCCGGTTGATGCCGAGCATATTTATAAATTCGGGGAGAATCTCGGAATGGCTTTTCAATTGCAGGATGACCTGTTGGATGCTTTCGGTGAAACTTCCAAGTTCGGTAAAGAGATCGGCGGGGATATTGTCACCAATAAGAAAACATTTCTCCACCTGAAAGCTTTTGAACTGGCCACAGCCGACACCCTGGATGAACTAAACAGACTCATTCATGGTAATGAAGTAGCTTCAGATGAGAAAGTCTCCAGGATTCAGGAGATTTACCGATCTTTGAAGATCGACACCCACACTCGTGAAATTATCGAAGAGTACCTGAAGGAAGCAATATTTTATCTTGATCAGGTAAGAATAAAAGAGTCTCGGAAGAGTAGTTTACGAAAGCTGTCGAAAGAGATTATTCATCGGGAAAGCTAGCATCCATCTGCTCATGCAACATCTCCCACCGTTGCATTTCTTCCTGCAACTCCTTTTTAAGAATTTCATATTCATGGTATAGCGATCTGTCATTCAGGATCTCTGAAAACCTTTCCGGATCCCCAAGAATCTCCTCTTTCTGACTTATTTTTTTCTCAAGCGCTGTGATCTTCGTTTCAGACCGGGTGACCTGAGTCTTCAGTTTTCTCTCCTCCCGTTCCTGCCGTTTTTTCTTTTCATATGTCTGCTTACCCGTTGAAACCGGCTCAGCCTGTTGTCCTGGCTGTTCAGTCTTCACGTTTTTCTCCAGTTGAGCCAGTGTTCGCAACCGTCTTTGCCCGAGGAAACTATAGATGTCTCCGATATACTCTTTGATACCCTGATCTTTGAACTCAAAAACCCTGTTCGTCAATCCCTGCAGAAAATCCCGGTCATGCGAAACGATGATCAGGGTTCCGGTAAACTGTAACAGTGCATTCTTCAGGATATCTTTCGACCGCATATCAAGGTGGTTCGTCGGCTCATCAAGGATCAGCAGGTTGCAGGGTGTTAGCAAAAGTTTAGCCAGGGAGAGGCGTGATCGTTCACCTCCTGAAAGCACTTTTACTTTCTTTTCCGTATCTTCTCCTGAGAAAAGGAAGCTTCCCAGGATTGTCCGGATCCGGGGTCGCACATCGCCAACAGCTATGTCATCAATAGTCTTGAAAACAGTCTTGTTTGGATCCAAATAGTCTGCCTGATCCTGTGCATAATAGCCAGTCACTACCTGGTGTCCTGATTTCAGTTTTCCCGTAGCGTCCAGATCACCGGCCAGGATCTTTGAAAGGGTTGTTTTCCCTTCACCGTTTCGACCCACAAATGCAATCCTGTCTCCTTTAATTAACTTGAAATTCAACTCTTTCAGCACCTTTTTACCGGGATAGCTCTTGCTCAGACCGATTGCTTCAATAACAATTTTCCCGCTATGTGGTGCGGTTGGAAAAGAAAAATGGATCGTTGATTCATCAATCAGGTCAATCTCCACATCGTCTAATTTCTCCAGCATCTTTACGCGCGACTGAACCTGTTTCGCTTTGGTGTTCTTATACCTGAACCGTTCGATGAACCGCTCGATCTGCCGAACTTGTCGCTGTTGATTGTTGAAGGCAGCCTGCTGGCTCTCCATCCGTTCCTCACGCAGTACAATATATTCTGAGTAGCTGGCCCGGTAATCGTAGATCTTTCCGAAGGTGATCTCAACCGTTCGTTTGGTTACGTTATCCAAAAAAGCTCTGTCGTGTGAAACGATGATCACTGCTCCCCGGTAGTTGATCAAAAACTCTTCCAGCCACTGAATGGATTCAATATCCAGATGGTTGGTAGGTTCATCGAGCATGATGAGGTCTGGCTGCCGAAGCAAAATTTTGGCTATCTCAATACGCATTTGCCATCCGCTGCTAAATTGAGAGAGAGGTCTGCCAAGGTCGGCTTTCAGAAAACCCAGTCCATAGAGGACTTTCTCAATATCCGCTTCAACAGACTGACCTCCGATCAGGTGGTATCTTTCATACGTGTCATGATGCTTTTTCAATAGCTGCTGGTATTCCTTCGAGGAGAAATCCTTCCTCTTTTCCAGGTCCACCTCCATCTGCCCAATCTTCGTAAGCAGAGACTCTACCTCCGTGAAAGCACTCTTCGCCTCTTCGTAAACGGTTCTCCCGCTGCGGATCTCCATCTCCTGTTCGAGGTATCCAATGATGCATCTATTTGGGATAACCACTTCTCCCTCGTCGGGATGATGTCGCTTGTCAATAATCTTTAACAGGGTTGATTTCCCGGTTCCATTTTTTCCGACTAAACCGATCCTATCCTTCGCATTGATGATAAAGGAGATATGGTCGAACAATGGTTCGCCGCCAAATTGAACAGAGAGATTTTGAACGGAGATCATTTCAATGAATCTGAGGGTAAAAAGGATTCTGAAAAAATCTACTGCTTAATATAGGTCACCGTTATTCCTTTGAGAAGATTGGATTTGTTCCTAATCACCATTGTTGTCATGGTAAGGGTTTCGATGACAAGTTTCACCCGATCAGAGATTCCAGGATCCTTTATTACCAGTAGTTTTCCCCCATTTTTAAACCGCCAGGTTATTTCCATTGATTCGCCACCGGGGATTACCCGGATTCCCTTTCCGGGTGAAGTAAAGATATACGTCGTCAGACTTTCTTTATTGGCCTTTTTAAACTGTGCTTTCATATCGGTTATCGTCGTCCCTTTCTGCTTCTTTCCAGCGTCATAGATTGATTGTTTGAGCAAATCCAGCGCCTGATTATCAGGAGAGGAAATGGGCTTCAATTCAGTGTCTTCCGCCAGAGTAGATGGATAAATATCATGATTGCCAATCTTTTGCGGTTGCCACCTGCCAATGATATAGGTGTTGAATTTTGCAGGTGTACAAGCTGTTAAGGAAAGAAGCAAGGCAAAGACAAGTCCTTGGGTTAGTCGTTGTATCTTCATATCTTATTATTCTTTAGACGTAAAACGATATCAATCCAATTAAATTGCAAAAATAAAAAAAAAGAGGCCCGATAATCGGGCCCCTTTTGTATCCTTATGAGATGCGATGAATCGCATCTGTTCGGTTGTTAGTGAGTAACGGTAATCTTCACAGCACGAATACCCTGGGAGGTAGTTACCTTCACAAAGTACACGCCTGCTCTCAGATTCGAAACATTAACCTTCGTTGCCCGTGCATCCACACCACGCTGGGTGTATACTTGCTGGCCAAGGAAGCTCATTATTTCGATCTCGTTGATCGTATAGCTACTCTTAATAGTAACAATATCCGTTGCCGGACTCGGGAATACAGTGATCGAACCGGCACCAAGATCATCAATGCCAGTAGCCGGCCAAAGGACAGGAATCGTATCCGAACCGGGTGATTCACACAAGAACTCACTTGTTTCCGAATCGTTGTAAATAGTTGTTACATAGTAGTGAAATTCGGAGCCAATTGGTGTTGTAGGATCCAGTACGTCATGGTATGTGGTGTCGGTAGTTGTGCCGATCACCTCAAAAGGATCGGCTTCAAATGCACGATAGACATTGTAGCCCATAAGCTGAGCAGTATCAGCTTCGCCACGATGTACACCCATGGTCCTGTAGTTCTTCGTATCGAAAGATTGGCCACTTTGTGTGAGAATACCGTCAGGTATTGTATTATTCATGGCAATCGGCTCTGAGCCAGGAATTAGAAGAACTTCCTGCATGTCTCCACCTACTAAAGCTGTAGCACGAATCAGGAATACTCCCGGAGGCGCTCCAGCTAAATTGGTAAGTTTATCCCATACAGTACCGTCAGTATACCACTCAAGGTTTTGGGGTGCAAATGGACCATTCTCGTCGTATCCAAGGTAGTTACTTCCTCCTACCATATCCCATTTCACCATCGCGTAGAACAATCCGGAGAAAGGAACATTATTGATCGGGATATTTAGCCAATCTTCATGAGGTGAAGTAAAGACAGGTGAAGAACCAACCAAGGTTTGGCTACCATCGAAGAAATCCATGGTAAGGCCCGGAGAAGCTCCAGAACCAAAACCAAACCATACGTCGACTGATGTAATCACTCCGCTGAAACTGGGATCGATCGGGAACTCATTTCCTAACCAGGCGAGGAAGCCCGGATTGATCGCCCAGCCATTCTCAGCTGTGCCATCGTCAAAGATGAAGTCCATGACAACTCCGCCACCGCCACTGGTACATGTAGGAGCGGTCCACTCGAGGAAAACGTCGAACGCATACAGATCAACTAAGGTCAGATCAACAGGAGGGTTACATATACCATATACGCAGATGTTATCTACATACCAGTGAAGGATGTCTTCGCTGTTTTCGCCAAGAGCAGTAAAGCGTACCTTGAGGGCTTTGCCCCCGGCATCTGTGATGTCGATGTGCTCAAAGGTCCAGTCAACAGAACCGTTGTTGGCTACTTCAAGTACTTCGTGCCACATACCGCCCCATAAAACTTCAACTATCAGCATTTCGATGCCAGTGGCATTCCGATCAACCAGCTTCCAGTCAAAGTCTAACCAAATAGAAGCACAGTTCCACGGACCTGCATTCAGAATCGGGCTCTCGAGTGAGTACTCATAGTCTATAAGAATCGGTACCCAGTTAAAGTCAGCAGCCGGAGCAGGTAATCCTACGGCTGTAGTTATTTCCCAGTTGCCTTGATCAGGTGCAAACGTCCAATCATTGTAAGCAAAACTGGCTTGATCCCAGGTCTCACAGAATGGCAGGTCGCGACCACAAATAACTACGTGCTCAACAGGGCCTTCGATAAGTGACTCATCGAACTCTCCCGGGAAGCCATAAGGCGTCAAATCATAGTATGCGGTTACACCATACTGGTGTGTGCCAGGATCAACATCAAAGTCGTAATACCATGTTGTATCCCCGTCTGTAACCAGGGCTATGAAATTGCCATCACGATAAACATTGTATCCAAGCAGTCCCGGAGGAGCGCCACCACCACCTACAATAGGATGTGCTGATGCGGTAATCTCATGATAATACAATGAACTCAGGATCGTAGTATTACCTGTAGTAACATCAACCGCTCTGATTTCTGCATCGAAATTACTAAGGTTAAAGGCAGCCATTGTAACGGTGCTTGTTGCCGGATCGTAAAACATACTCTGAGCATAGTTGGCATTGAAACCAATGGATCCGATTGTAGTGGCTAAGCCTGTTGTTTTATCAATAGAATAGAATTGATCGTTTCCGATATCATATGCCCACAGGTCTCCATTGGCATCACAAGCAAGACCAATCATCAAGTTAGCAGCGCCGCCGTGAGGTCCGATATTAATTGAACTCGGACCACTTGGATCAACACTCCAAAGATTCGATCCGTCGGTTCCATAATAGGTACCTGTAGTCGGATCTATGGTGAAGTCATTAAAGCCAGCCCCACCATAGTTGCCAACGAGGGTTGAGATTCCCGTTGCACGTTCACACGAGTAGAGGTTTGTGGAGCCATAAACAACGCCATAGGCAAATGCTGTTTCATTCATCGGGAAAGCTAATCCGCCAACGAAGTTCGGAGTGGCGGTTGGTCCAATGGTAGTAAATGCTGGCAAGTCATCCACATCAAAATCAATAAAAATATCATTGATTGCTTCAAATCCAAAGACAATAGAACCTCTTGAATCGGAATTCGGATCACTGTTATTCTGTGTCAGTTTGATATCTGAGGGGTCAATCGGTGCGGGTCCTGCACTTGGAAGAATACTACTCTTTTCAATTGTACCTTGAAATCTAGGAACATCTACGCGAACTCCAATTTGTGGTTGTTCCCATGTAAGGTAAGCGGCACACTCAACAGCTTCAACTTCCAGGTTAAGTGGCGGCCATAGGAATCCGGATGTAAAGTCAAAACAAGATCCATCAGAATATCCGCTTCCGTAAACCGCTTTCACACATGCCTCATAGTCCTGGCCATAATTTACATGGGTTCCCGGAATAAGATAGAACGTATCCTGTGTAACCCCACTGAGAACATTGTCGAGGTATACGTTATAGGCAAGGACACAATCTGTTGGATCCGGTACTACTGCAATGAGTTGTACATTATCGATATACCAGTAATTGATGTCCCAGCTATCCGCACCATTGGCAAGAAACCGAATCTGGAATGTTGCGTTGGTATAAGCTCCGATATTGACTACATCGGTAGTCCATGGAATGTTGGCAGTGTTAGCCCAGTCTGCCAGGGTAACCCAACCGCTACCACCGTTGATTTGAATGGTCATATGTTCTGCTCCACTCGCTGAGAAATTATTCAGGTTAATGTCGTAACTCAGGTTGAAGTCAGGTGCTCCCGGTCCTGTGAACACTTTACTTGTCAACGCTAACTCATAATTAGTTTGTGTGGGATACCATGAGAATTGTGCCGATGGAGCAGGATTCCCAAAGGAACTATTAACGGACCAGTTTGCTTGAGCAGTCCATCCATTTGGTGTAAAGCCTCCACTGAAATTCTCATCAAAGACCGTTACTAACGGACTTGGAGGTCTCCAGGTGGAAAACAGGCTTTTGTCATCGACAAACATATCTGTTGGAGGAATCCGAAGCTGCAGTAAGTTCACATCGATCACCATATCAGACATGATAAGGTGATTGGACGTATGCGTTTCGTATCCATTTTGTGAAACCGTCAGCAAATAATTCCCCAGATAAACGTCAGCGAAATCTACAGTTCCGGAAGCTGGAAGTGTAGCCGAATAGGTAGAGTCGTAATCGAGATTTAATAAATCGACCACTGTTCCTTCAACCTGACTGGAATCGCATGAGAGATATACATTTACTGTTACATCAGCTGTCCAGCACTTGCCTAAACCGTTTGAGAAGGCTTCAGTACTAACCCGGTTACCCGGATAGATAGCTTTCACTGCCCAGCGATAAGGATTACATGGAAGCGACGGCCAGCTGTTATCGGTAATGTATGTATTGCTGGTTGTGCCAATCGAAGTCCATGTTCCTGGGTTGCCTTCGTCACCTTGCAGCAGACGCCATACCTGGTAATCAATATCACCGGGAGGGCTCATCTGAATACCGTTCACGATGAAAGGCATTCCCTGAGCATAAGTCGTTCCACTCATGAGCGGGCTCCAGGCGCCCAGATATAACTGTACAGCATTCCCTGTCGTTGGCTGGCCGGTGATAGTAATCGGCGGAGCCCAGGGGCCTGAACCCAGTGAACCGGTGGCTGACCACTCTACCCAGTAAGAACCAGGGGTAAGTGACAGTCCGGGTGTCGAAGCAACAATCTGCATGACCGGACGGTTGGTACTTCCGCCAGGACCGTTGTTGTTGCGATAGATGTTCGACCACGTTGTAGTGGCAAGCAGATTCGTAGTCTGGTCTCCCCAGACCACGCTTGAACCGGCAAGGCCAGGCTCACCGTCCCATATCGCGACAAAGATCCCGGTAAATGAAGAGGTTGTTGGAGAACCGGTCTGATATCCGAAGAACTCCATGGAGGTTATATTCCAGCCGGCGCCTGTAACGGTAAAGTCATCGGCAACGTGGATATCGGATGCATTCTGGAAGCCAAAACCATAAGTGGTCAATGGAGACTCCACGATACTCTCATCAGCGCCGCCTGAACCTGTACCCGGGCTGTTTACCAGCGGGCCATTGTCATACAATACAGCTTCTGATGTGCTCAACGGAATCGATGAACCGGCAAAGTCGACACTGGTACCGCCATCAGCTTCATCAACAACTTCCTGATTAGGATTGGTGCCACTGATATAAGGCTGTGGGGTATTGCTCGGATTGAATGTGGACCACTCAAAATTCGCAAACCATCCCTGGCCTTCAACACCTGTTACCGTCTCCGGTTGGTGGCTGTAAATAGCGCCATCAATTTCTGAAGCTGTGATAGGTGTGTTGTCGCCAAGAGCATCCAGCATCAGCGGTCCGCCCTGGCCCCATACGATTGCACGCAGCATGAAATTGCCCGAAGCCGGGAGCCACGGTCCGCCCATGTGTTGGGAGTAACTGCGCAGTTGTGGATCATCCTCATCGATACAGATACCTGCTGCATCAGGCGCGTTGCCGCCCTGGATCATCACTATGTAGAAATTGCCGCTAGGAATAGTGATGCCCGAGAAAGAAAATTCAATCCAACCAAAATCAGTTGGTGTGACTTCGATCGTATCGCTAATCGCTTGTCCGGGCGTTCCACCAGGGCCACTGTCATCATAAATAACCATCCCGAACGGTTGAAGCGGGTCGGAGCCCGGAGGATATTCGGCTTCCGTTCCAATATGAACGCTACCTCCAAAAACATCAGCAGGGTATCCAACAGGTGTGAATTTTACTGCATTCCCGTTACCGCCTGCGGCCCATACAGTGAAGTTATCACAAATGCCATCGTCATAACGAATCTCCATCCAACCTTGTGGAGTCATCCAGCTGATATCCACAGCTGTCTCAGGTGCATTCAGGGCAGCTACAACACCCCATGGAGGATATGTTCCACGAAGCAACGGAACATCCAATACGACAGTCTCCCACAGATTAAATACAAAGGGTCCGGCGGTGAAATCATCAAAACCGGCTTTCGTTACCGTAACATCATGTGTCCCGGCTGGCAGTTCCAGTAAGTAGAGACCGCCGGCTACGGAGTATGTGGTCTCTCCGCCTGCTTCGACTTTGGCGCCTACAATCGGTTCGCCTGTGTCAAAGTTATACACAAGCCCTTCCAGAAATGCCACCGGATCTATCGGTGTAAAGGTAAACTGCACGTTAGGAAGGTAATAGTAATTTAAACCAGAGGTTATTGAACAACCGGTGCTATAGTCGTAGTGACGGTGGTAAACCTGCCTCGGGTTGGTAAACGTATAGCGCACATAAGAGCTACTCGTATACGATGTATTGTCGAAACAGACCTCTACAGCCAGATTACTGACTCCATCCCATAAAAACGGTGTCTGGAGGTTAATCGTTTGCCAGCCTGTTCCGGGAACAGAATAAGAGCCACTATAGACTGTGGTCATCCCGGTTTCGAATGATGAAGGAAGAAGAGTACTCGTGTTCTTCATTAAGATGTTAAACCCGTTCATCGTTTGAGACTGAGCAGATGACACATCAAATGCAATCGTGCTGAACTCACCATATGAACCACCCGCTGCAATAATATCAGCAGCATCATAGATCATCAGAGACCTGGCGTCTTGATAAAAGGTATAATACGGAATGCCATAGGTGCCGGTACCTGTACCGATCGTTATGACTGAACCGGGGGGACCGCCTACCGGAAGCTCCTGATCCCAGGTAGCAGCTATCTCAGCAGCATCCAGGGGCCGGTTGTAAATCCGGAACTCATCAATCGCTGAGCCGGCAGGCATTCCTGCACTGGAAGAGTACCCTCCTATCTTGAACGGACCAGATCCGTTGATGTTGATGGCAGGGTCAGCAATTGTAGTAGTAAGGACACCATTTTTGTAACCCAAAATCTGAGTGCCAGTATAGACGAAGTGTACTACAACTGGACCACCGGTTATACCTGGAATGATGCAGTCTGACAGGCCACCTCCACGAAGGATGATGTTACCCGAACCGGCAGCTCCGTTAATAAAGCTCCGGAATGAGCCAGCTGTGTTATCCCCAAAAAGATAACTGAACGTGGTGGTCATGCCGTTCATCCACATGGAGATTGTCCAACCCGGGTTACCCGGCAGGTTTGCTCCCCAACCTGTGTTCACGTAGTTGGTTGAAGAAGATCCTCCAACTCCAAGTAGAGCTCCGCCAAACTGGCCGGTACCTCCCTGGGATAGTCCCAGAATTGGAGCAGGATTTGTTCCAACAGGAGCTGATGCATCATTGGTCACAGTAGCACCTGATTCGTCGAATTTGTAATAGATCAACTCAGGTACACTCTGTGCAAATGTCATCATCCCTGCAAGCATGAAAATAGCTACGACTAGCCATCCCATGCGTAATTTTCCTGTAAGCATTTGTTTCATAATGATTTATTTGGTTAAAATTAGATGAATTGTATAAGACATATATCATGTCCTGCTACAAAAATAGATAAGAATTCCAAATATCCAAAGAAATTTAGATAAAAAACACGCTAATTAAATAAATAGATTCCTATTTAGTTGAATATAAGAACTTTAAAGTACGATATCTGATGATTTGTGCGGACAACCATCAAATACAATCCCGGGACAACCTGATTGGTCACAATTTGAATTCGTTTTTGGGATTGGATTTTTCTGGAGAGAACAACCTCTCCCTGCTGGTTAATCAGCTCGATGTCCAGGATAGGCGCCTGGGATTCAACATAAAGAAGATCGGAAACAGGATTCGGATAGACCCGAATTTCAAGCAATTCACCGATCTGTTCGAAGGATGTGATTACATCCACTGTAATGGTATCTGAAGATTCTGATTGGATGCATCCAGACCACAATGCCAGCACATAGTATTGATACTCCTGAGGGGGGAGGTTCTCATCCAGGAATGTTGTATCGGTTAGCGGAACTGTGCTGATCAGGTTAAAATCACCGCTTCCTCCGGTTCTCCTGTATATGTCGTACGTGATGGGGTTAAATCCATCTGTCCCGATGGAACAGTCGTCGATCGCCCATGAGTACCATAATCCCTGACCATTATTGTCAATTCCCTGCCAGGCGATATCTACTGTTTGTCCGATGTAGGATGACATATCAATTTCATAAGGTGTTTCCCATTGATTGTACCCGGTTACGCTTGGATAAACAGGCAGTGAACTCAAATCAAAAAGGATATCCCAAGTTGAACCTCCATCGGGTGAAACCTTCACATAATAATGATCGTCATATGTGGAACCCTGATATGCATGACTCCAGAAAGTCAGGTTCCCGGTCACATTTATATTCCGTGCAATCAACCACTCATCCTGATGGTTATAATCCCAGAGCAACCCGGCCGAAAAGTTTCCGGAATGAACTCCAAGGGGAGAGGATAAAGAGGTATGACTCCAGGTGGCCATGCTATTGGTAATGATCTGATCCCACCATTCCGGCGGGAACATGGCGCCTTCAAATCCCTCATTCAGCTGCCTGCCGGTGCCTCCACACTGCGGAGGACTCCAGCTGAGATAAACATCAGCTCCCACGGCTTCACCCTGCAGGTTTTGAGCCGGATAACAAACAGGATAGATGGAGATGTTGTCTAGCAACCACGCCATGATATCTTCCGAGTACAATCCCTCAGCACGAAAACGAACGCGGAAAGCTTTCTCTCCAACCGGGGAGATATCTATATGCCGGAGTTCCCAATCAAACGAACCTGTATTCAAATACTCGGTCATTCTGTGCCAGCTATTATTGTAATAGATCTCTATGCAGAGCTTCTCCGTTCCTGTTGCATTTCTATCTTCTAATTGCAGATCAAAATCGAGCCAGATCTGTGAGCATTCATACGGTGTGGCATCAAGCACAGGACTCTCCAGACTATATGAATAATTGGATTGAATTGGTGACCAGGAGAACCTGGCAGAAGGAGGAGGAAGACCTGAATTGACATCCATCATCCAGTTTCCCTGAACAGGATCAAACCGCCAGTCGTTAAACAGGAAAGAAGCCTGATCCCAGGGTTCGAAAAAGGGCAATGGCCTTCCATAGTTTACCTGAACTGTAATCGGACCTTCTTTCATCGATTCATCATATTCACCGGGGAAACCATAAGCTGTCAGATCATACCAGGCAGAAATTTCATAATCGTAAATGCCCGGTTCAAGTTCAAAATCATAATAACTCAGGGTGTCGGGATCATCGATACTAGTCACCAGAAGATCATTGCGATATATCCTGTATCCTTCTATCCCTGATGGAGTCAAGGAATCTGGTGTTTGTGGTTTCAGCCACTCCAGGTAAACAGCGTTTTCAATCGGGATGGCATTAAACCCTCTGGGGGGATAAAGAAACTCACTAGTGAATGGCACACAACTCTTGGCAGAGTATCCGCTGCCGTATGCTGCAAGCACGCAAGCAGTATAACTTTGTCCATACTGAACCTGCGAACCGGGAATGATAAAATTGGTATCGGTTGTGACGCCGACAAGCACATTCTCCAGGTAAAAATTATAGCCCAGGATACAACTGGCTAATCCTGCATTTGTTTCGGAGGAGAAGATCTCTATATTGTCAACATTCCAGTTATTTACGTAGTAGGAATCTTCTCCGTAAGCCCGGAACCTGATCCGGAAATCGATATCGGTATATGCTGTTAAATCGATCTGTTCGTTAGTCCATGGAATACTCCCATAGGCGCTGGAATATTCCTGCAGCAAATTCCAGGCTGATCCATCCCATACTTCGACTGCCATCTGGTTTACCGATGTCGTGCCGAAATTATCCAGAAAGATATCATAATTGCAGGTGAGTAACGGTGAGTGCTCCCCTTGAATCGGTTGGCTTGTCAGGGTTTGCTCATAAATTAGCACCTGCGGCGTCCAGGAGAACATAGCAGAGGGAGCAGGGTTTCCGATCGCCAGGGAGATGATCCAGTTATTTCCTCCTTCAATGGACCAGCCCTGAGTTTGAAATGAACCACTCGACCAATCCTCTAAAAATATCGTTTCCATATAGGTCGGCACCTCCCACCAGGCCTTCAGCGTTTTATCATCCACCTGCAGGTTGGTAGGCGGGGGCTTCTCCTGCAAAAGATAAACATTAACTGTTGTATCTTGTGATAACGATATCGTGCTTGTATAATCCTGGTATCCAAATTTGGTTATCGTAAGTTCATAGGAACCTTTCCATACGGGAGAAAATGTATGGATTCCACTGGTGTCAACAGTACATGTATAGATTGTGTCAGGATAGACCAGGTTTTTCAGGGAGATATCGGTGCCTGCTTTACTGGCCTCTTCGCAACTCAGGTCTACATTCACCGTCACATCCACCGTCCAACACTTCCCGAGGATATTGGAAAATCCGGCTGGTGACCAGCGGTTAGCGGAGTACTCTGCTTTAATGCCCCAAAGATATGGGCCACAGGGAAGGTTGAACCAATCCTGGTCTGAAGCAAAAAGGTCTGGCGTCGTTCCCAGATCGACCCAAACGGATGGATTCTGTTCTTCTCCCTGTCGTAATCTCAAGACCTGGTACCGGATCAAACTTTCCGTTAAATTGTCTGCATTCACCGGCCCGCCCGGACCATGACAGACTGCCCTTATTAAAAAGTTGCCATCGGCCGGCATCCATGGAAGCGCTCCCGTCACAAAACGTGATACACTCCGTGCCTGACTGGATGTAATGTCAATAGCCAGGCCTGCAGCATTCGGGGGGTTCCCTCCCTGCACCATGGCCAGATAAAAATCACCACCGGAAAGGAATACGGAAGAGGGGAACGAAAACTCATTCCATCCATAATCTGCTGGGGTGACCTCAAAAGGACCGGCAATCTGGTTGCCAGGCATCCCCTCTGAACCCGTAGCATCGTAAACGATCACCTGAAACGGAACCAGGGGATTACTTCCGGCCGGATAATTCGCTTGTGTCCCAATATGAATCGATCCGCCCACAATCGTAACGGGAAAATCGACAGGGGTAAATCTAACTGCATTCATATTTCCCTGTAACGCCCAAATTGTGAAATCGTCCTGGCCGCCGTTATCATATAATAGTTCATAGTCTCCGTTCGGTAGTTCCCAGCTCAAATAGACAATCTGAAATGCCGTGTCAAGGAAGGCTGATACAAACCCCGGGGGATTCGGGGTTTCCCACAATGATTGATTTATCGTCACATGCTCCCCCTGCAGGAAGGCAACCGGAGGAGTGGTATAGGTTTCAAAGCCTGCTTTCCGGAATGTTACCGGAAAACTTCCGATAGGGTCTATATTCATAAAATAAACTCCACCGGCGAAAGACCAGGTTGATTGATCGTTGACCGTAATTTTTGCCCCGATTATGGGATTCCCGGAAATGGCATTTGTGATCGTACCTGATAACGTTGCCGCCAAAGGGCCTGATGGAAAATCTTGTGAATATAGTGTAGCCGGCTTCCATAGAGAAAGCATCAGTATGAGAAACGACCAGCCGATCGCAAAGGATTTCATCGGGTAAAAATTATCCGTGACAAGTTTGTCATCGTATTCTCACTGATAACGGAGAACTCACCTACTTTCTTACAAAATTACTAAAATATCTCTTTTTTTGGAGGTTTCATTTGCCTGAGTGAAAAAATTCATATCTTTGCACTCCCAAAATTGAATCTCAATTTGACAAACAATGTATGCAATTATTGAAATAGCCGGGCAGCAGTTTAAGGTGCGGAAGGGTGACGAAATTTTTGTTCACCGGCTGGATGGAGAGCCTGGGAAGAAGGTGGAATTTCAGGAAGTATTATTGATTGATGACAATGGCAAGATACGTGTTGGAAAACCGTTTGTCAAGGACTCAACAATAACGGCTAAAATTCTGGAACATGCAAGAGGCGATAAGGTAATTGTATTTCATAAGAAGAGAAGAAAAGGGTACCAGAAAACTACCGGGCATCGTCAGGATTTTACGAAGATCCGGATTGACAGCATTGCAACTGCAACTGCCCCGAAAGCTCAAAAGGTAAAGAAAGAGGTAGCGATAAAAAAAGAGGAGCCAAAAAAAGCAGCACCCAAGAAAGCAGCTCCGAAGAAAGTCGCTCCAAAGAAAGCTGTTCTGAAAAAAGAGAATGTAAAGAAAGAGGCGCCAAAGAAAGCAGCTCCAAAGAAATCTTCAGTGAAGAAAACAAAACCAAAAAAAGCAGCACCCAAGAAAGAGAGTGCTGAAAAGAGATAAAACGTTGAGTTATGGCACACAAAAAAGGAGCGGGAAGCTCAAATAACGGACGCGAATCACACAGCAAACGGCTGGGTGTAAAGATCTACGGCGGGCAGTTTGCCAAAGCCGGGAACATCATTGTACGTCAACGCGGCACAGTTCACAATCCGGGATTGAATGTTGGTATTGGGAAAGATCACACGTTGTTTGCACTTGTCGACGGCACGGTAGAGTTCAAAAAGCGGTTGAAAGATCGCTCCTGGGTATCGGTTATCCCTTCAGAGAACTCCGCAAACTAAGAAAGAATTCCTCCATATAATTCATCCCGGGCAGAATCTGTCCGGGATTTTTTTATCCTTATCGCCCAATATTCACTACTTTTGTCAGGCAAAAATCACCTTATGTTATCCATTCAGTTTATCCGGGAAAACCAGCAAGAGGTCATCAGTCGATTGAGTATGAAGAATTTTGATGCTGCTCAACTTATCGCCGATGTGCTTGAACTCGACGAAAAACGAAGAGAATTCCAGAAGCAGCTTGATGAACTCAATAGCCAAAGCAACCAACTGGCCAGGGAGATAGGGGTTCTGTTCAGGTCAGGCAAAACCGGTGAAGGCAACCATCTTAAAGAGCAGACCGGCCCGTTGAAAACCCGGTCCAAAGAAGCCGAAGCAAGCCTGGATGCTGCGAAGAGAGAACTGGATGAACGGATGGTATTACTTCCCAATATTCCTCATTCATCTGTTCCAAAAGGAACTAGTGCCGAAGACAATGAAACCATTTATGAAGAGGGAGCAATTCCTGAATTGCATGATGCAGCGATTCCACACTGGGAGTTGGGACCACGTTACGGGATCATCGACTTTGCACTGGGGACAAAGATCACCGGAGCCGGATTCCCGGTATACCTGAACCAGGGCGCCGGGTTACAGCGGGCGCTCATCAACTTTTTTCTTGACCAGGCTCTCAGATCCGGATACACAGAGATCCAGCCTCCCTATCTGATCAATTCAGCTTCAGGATTTGGCACCGGTCAGCTGCCTGATAAAGACGGACAGATGTATGCTATCCCGGAGGATGACCTTTACCTGATCCCTACTTCTGAAGTACCTGTAACGAACATTTACCGGGATGTGATCTTCAAACCGTCGGATCTGCCTGTGAAACATGTTGCCTATTCCGCATGCTTCCGGAGAGAAGCCGGCTCTTACGGCAAAGATGTGCGCGGACTGAACCGGTTGCATCAGTTTGATAAAGTGGAGATCGTACAGATAACAGAACCCGATCTCTCTTATGATGCGCTTGAAGAGATGCGGGAACATGTGACCAGTTTAATACGCATGCTGGAACTTCCCTTGCGGATTCTCAACCTGTGCGGAGGGGATATTAGTTTTGCTTCCGCAAAAACCTACGATATGGAGGTCTACTCTGCGGCTCAGAAGCGTTGGCTTGAGGTAAGTTCCGTCTCCAACTTTGAGTCGTTTCAGTCGCAACGGATGAAACTTCGGATCAAGGATGACTCCGGAAAAACCAGGCCGGCGCATACGCTGAACGGAAGCGCACTGGCCCTCCCACGGATTGTCGCTGCGATCCTGGAAAACAATCAAACGGAAAAGGGGATCCGGATCCCTGAAGTGCTGGTGCCCTATACAGGGTTTTCACTGATATCATGAATAGAAATAATCACCTAATAGGAGATCCGTTCATCCCTTTGTGAATAACTTCTCTAAAACGATTTCGTGACGGGATTTTTTTTCATTAATTTTGTTCTAAACAAAATCTCCTTACTATGAAGAAATATCTCATTATCCTCGCGATGGTTCTTTTTTCTGTCTCCGTTTTTGGTCAGTTTACCATTGGTCCGAAAGTGGGTTATAATGCATCCAAGCTTTCCACAAATCTGGATACCATCACATCCAACTTTAAATCCGGTTTTTCTATCGGAGTTTTCGTCAGAATCGGAAAACGATTTTATTTCCAACCCGAAGTTTATTATACTACTCAGGGAGGTGTATTTGAAAGCAACGAAAACAACTGGGAACAGAAAGTGATTATTGGCTCACTGGATATTCCTGCGCTTGTCGGGTTCAAACTGATTAAGTCAAAAATTGTCAATCTGAGAATTCTTGCCGGGCCGCTGGCATCATTTGTTGTCAATAAATCAGTGAAAGATGCCGGAGGTGCCTTAGGACCCATAGAAAATGCGGACATCAATAGCGTGAACTGGGCCATCCAGGCGGGAGCTGGTTTGGATGTGCTGTTTTTTACCCTGGATGTCAGGTATCAGATCGGCCTGAACAACCTGATCAAAACCATTGAGAACAACGCTGAGATCAATTCCAAGAACAGTGTTTGGGTTGTGAGTCTGGGCTTTAAAATCCTTTAATTCCCGCTGGGATCTCCTCTTTTGCTTAAAGAGATGGGATCAATGTTATAAAATTTACTAGATTTACACCTCTTTTTTTTATCTGTTTTTGCGTGAACGTTAACGGAACAGACTATCGGACTGTCTGGATGGAGAATGCAACGGTGTTTTATATTGAACAAAACCGGTTGCCGTTTGAGTTCACAATCCGGCGATCGGAGGATTATCAAACGTGTTGTATTGCTATCCGTGAGATGGAGATCCGGGGCGCCGGTGCTATAGGCGCGATGGCGGCTTTTGCAATGGCCCTTGCATGTCTGAATGCGCCACCCGAAACATACGGAGCCTTTATCCGGCAAGCAAGAGAGGATGTCGAAGCCACACGTCCTACTGCACGAAACCTGTTTTATGCGACTGAGCTTGTCTTTGAAGCCGGATTGGAATCCCCGGAAGCAGCTGTAGAAAAAGCGCAGGAGATCGCCGACAGGGATGTATCAGATTCCAGGATGATCGGAGAGTATGGGAACGCTCTTATCCAGGATGAAGCCCGGATCCTAACCCATTGCAACGCCGGGTGGCTGGCGTTCGTGGATTATGGAACCGCTCTCTCCCCTATCTATATGGCTCATCATTCAGGGAAAAATATCTTCGTCTATGCTGATGAAACAAGGCCCCGGAATCAGGGCGCCCGGTTAACGGCCTGGGAGCTGAATAACGAACAGGTCCCACATCTCATCATCCCCGATAACGCCGGGGCATTTCTCATGTCACAGGGAAAGGTTGACCTTGTGATCACCGGTGCTGACAGGATCGCCGCGAACGGAGATGTGGCGAACAAGATAGGTACGCTGGAGAAAGCGATCGTGGCTAATGAATATAGCGTTCCCTTTTATATTGCCGCGCCAACTTCTACGATTGATCGTGATTGCCCGGCAGGGAACGATATCATCATTGAAGAGAGAAGTGAAGAGGAGGTGCTGTACCAGGAGGGATTAGCAGATGATGGAACCATCCAGCGTATCCGTGTCTGTTCACCCGGTTCCCTTGCCCTCAATCCGGCTTTTGATGTCACTCCGGCCAGGTTGATTACAGGGATTATTACTGAGAAAGGGATTGTTAAGACAGAGGATCTAGAATCCGGGATATTAAAATTCTAAGCACGAAGCTCTAAAATCTAAGTTCTAAATCCTAAATTCTAATATCTAAATCCGAAACAAATCCAAATAATCAAAGCACAAAATCCAAAAAAGAACTAAGTTTTGAACATTTGATATTTACATTTTGACATTGTTTAGAATTTAGAGCTTCGTGATTAGAAGTTAGAATCCAATGGATTATTAATATTATACAAGATGAAAAAAACGATGTTACTAATCTTGACCTGTTTAATCTTCATGGGATTAAATATGCCGGCTTTCTCCCAGGGGAAAGAGAAGAAAAAAGGAAAAGAAGACAACAAAGAGATCAGGAAAGATTCGGTGATGAACTCCGGCTTGGTAAGCGGATTAAAATGGAGAAGTATCGGGCCTGCCTATGCTTCGGGCCGGATTTCCGACTTTGCCGTGAATCCTGAAAATCACAGTGAATGGTATGTAGCCGTGGCTTCCGGAAATATATGGAAGACCGTCAATAACGGGACCACCTTCAAACCCATATTCGACAACTACGGTGCTTACGCAATCGGCTGTGTAACGATCGATCCAGGCAATACCAATATTGTTTGGGCCGGGACCGGAGAGAACAACCACCAGCGGGCGCTGGGCTATGGCGATGGAGTGTACAAATCGATTGACGGAGGTAAGAGCTGGAAGAATATGGGATTGAAAGAGTCGAGGCAAATCGGGATGATTGCCATCGATCCACGGAATTCAGATATTGTCTATGTGGCTGCAGAGGGTTCGGTGTGGGGACCGGGTGGCGATCGTGGATTATACAAAACCACCGATGGAGGGAAAACCTGGAATAAGGTATTGGAGGTGAGTGAACACACCGGGATCAACAGCATCGTTATGGATCCACGTAATCCGGATGTTCTCTATGCCACGGCAGAGCAACGCCGCCGGCATGTACATACCAAGATCGGTGGCGGACCGGAATCGGCCATTTATAAGTCGAACGATGCCGGAGAGAACTGGAAAAAACTTAAGAAGGGGATTCCTTCCGCACATAAGGGAGGCATGGGACTTGCGATTTCACCTGTTGATCCCGATGTGCTTTATGTGATCATTGAAGCGGCTGAAGATGCCGGTGGTTTCTTCCGTAGTACCGACAGGGGCGCTTCCTGGGAAAAGATGAGCGATCACCACTCATCAGCACAATATTACAGTGAGATCTTCTGCGATCCGAAGGATGTGGATAAGGTTTATTCTGTTGAAACGATCTCTCATTTTACAGAAGATGGCGGAAAAACATGGAAGCGGATAAGTAACAAAAGTCGTCATGTTGATGACCATGCATTCTGGGTCGATCCAGACGATACCGATCACTTTCTTATCGGTGGAGACGGAGGAATTTATGAGACCTTTGATGGAGGAGCCAACTATATGTTTAAATCCAATCTTCCCGTCACCCAGTTTTATCGGGTACAGGTTGATAATTCCGAACCTTTCTATTATGTTTATGGCGGCACCCAGGACAATGCCAGCATGGGAGGACCTTCCCGGAATACCAGCCGTGTAGGGGTATTGAGCTCCGACTGGTTTGTCACCAAAGGCGGTGATGGTTTCTGGTCGCAGATCGATCCTGTAGATCCAAATATTGTTTATTCCGAATCCCAATATGGACACATGGCCCGGTATGACCGGAAGAGTAAGGAGGCGATTGATATCCGTCCGGAGCCCCGGCAGGGAGAGGATAGTTACAAATGGAACTGGAATACGCCTTTGATAATCAGCCCCCATTCCCACACCCGCCTCTACTGCGCTGCCAACAAAGTCTTTCGCAGTGACGATCGCGGAAACAACTGGGAGGTGATCAGCGATGACCTGACTGCTCAGATCGACCGGAACACCTGGCCGGTGATGGATAAATTCTGGAGTTCGGATGCCGTAAGAAAAGATGTTTCAACCTCTTTGTATGGGGAGATTGTCTGCCTCGACGAATCCCAGGTGAAAGAGAATCTCCTATATGTAGGAACAGATGACGGGCTGATCCAGGTAACGGAAGATGCAGGGAAAAACTGGACCAAAATCGAAGAGCTCCCCGGGATCCCTGAATACACATATGTGAGTGATATCCTTGCCTCCAAATTTGATAAGAATGTGGTCTATGCCTCTTTTGATAACATCCTTCGTGATGACTTCAAACCCTACATCTTAAAAAGCACAGACAACGGAAAAACCTGGACCTCTATCGCCGGAAACCTCCCGGAAAATCACACCATCCACTCCATTCAGGAAGATTTTATCAATCCCGATCTGCTTTTTGCAGGAACCGAGTTTGGCGTTTTCTTTACTGTTGACGGTGGCAACAACTGGATCCGGCTGAAGTCGGGGATCCCAACGATTTCGGTAAAAGATGTCGCTATCCAGCAACGGGAAAGCGACCTGGTGCTGGCTACTTTCGGACGTGGATTTTACATCCTGGATGACTACTCACCCTTACGAGACCTGAATAAAGAGATGCTTGACTCGGCAGGATATATCTTTCCTGTAAAAGATGCTTTGATGTATCATGCAACACGTGGAAAATACGGACAGGGATCTACTGTTTATGTTGCCAAAAATCCTGATTTCGGAGCCATCTTCACGTATTATGTAAAGGAAGTCCCAAAAACCAAAAAACAGGTTCGGAAAGAGAGTGAGAAGAAGCTATTTAAAAAAGGTGAACCGATCCCACAGCTCTCTGAAGCAGAGATGCGCGAGGAGAAAAACGAGGTTAAACCTTATCTAACCTTCACTATCACAGATGCAGACGGAAATCCAGTCAGGACGATCCGGAAATCAGCAAAAAAAGGGATCAGCCGCACCAGCTGGAATCTGAGGTATCAATCTACAAGGCCGGTACGGGATAACAGCAAATATAATCCCACGAAAGACAATGGGAGTGGTGTGCTGGCCATGCCCGGGACCTATGCGGTCTCTCTGTCGATCACATCGGGCGGAGAGACAACACATCTCGCAGGACCGGTTGAGTTCAATGTCGTGCCATTGGAAAACACAACACTACCTTCTGCTGATCGCGCCGCGATGGTGGCTTTTCACAAGCAGGTTGGAGAAATCTCGCGAGTGATGAGAGGAACAGAATCCTATGCTGAAGTATTGAAAAAGCGAGTTACGGCTATCCTTCATGCGCTTCACAATACACCTGGCGCTTCACCGAAACTAATTGGTGATGCCCATAAAATACAACACGAGCTGGATGAGATCCTCAATGTGAAGTTCAACCGTCGTACAAACAAACCCAGTAGAGAAGAGAATCCGCCTGCACCGGTTCCGTTGAACAACCGATTGGGTAAAATAACCTGGGCTTCGTGGGGAACCACAGGAGATCCAACGCAGACACAAAAGGATGCTTACTCAATTCTGGAAGTCGAATTCCCTCCGGTATATGACCGGATCAAAGAGATCGGTGAAGTAGAGCTGCCAAAGCTGGAGGCCGCGGCTGAAGCTATCGGGGCTCCGGTGACGCCGGGCAGGTTACCGGTGTGGCGGAAATGACCCACCTCACCCCCAAACCCCCTAAAGGGGGCTTACTCCTCCTTTCAGGAGGATTATCCCACGGAGTGGATTAAGTCCCCCTTCAGGGGATTTAGGGGTACACTCCTTCAGGGGGTTTGGGGGTTGAAGAAACCGCTGACTTTTTTTACGATATATTCGATCTCCCTCTTCTTCAGGCTGTGATAAAATGGAAGCCTGAGGATGGTATCTGAGAAGCGTTGTGTGTTCGGTAACTCCGGGCCATCATATTTGTCTTTGAAATAGGGACTTGTATGCAGTGGGAAATAGTGAAAGAGAGCGTGAATTCCTGCTTTCTTAAGGTGATCGAGCATGGCATCACGTTGTGAGCGATCGGGAAGTGTGATGAAAAACATATTCCCGTTTACCGTGGCATGCTCAGGGATCACCGGTCGTTTTAGAGAACCTCTCTCTTCAAGCGGAGCAAGTTGTTCGTGATACTCCCACCAGATCCATTTTCGCCGGCGCTGGATCTTCCGGAATCGTTTGATCTGAGTATAGAGCAAAGCGGCTATCGTATCGGAAGGGAGAAATGAGGAGCCGATATCGACCCATTCGTATTTGTCTGCCTCACTGCGGTGAAATGCCGCACGGTTGGTTCCCTTCTCCCAAATGATCTCAGCCCGATCCAGGAAAGGCTCATGGTTAACAGCCAACATCCCTCCTTCTCCTGAGATGATGTTTTTCGTTTCGTGAAAGGAAAAGGCACCCAGATGTCCGATCGACCCAAGCGGTTCATCTTTGTAATAGGATTGAACCGCATGTGCAGCGTCTTCAACAACCAGCAGGTTATGCTGCTTTGCCAGCGCCATGATCCGGTCCATTCCACAAGCCAAACCGCTGTAATGGGCCACAACGATAACTCTGGTTTTGGGAGTAATGAGTTGTTCGATCTGAGTGGGATCGATATTAGGAACATCCTCCAGGGTATCGGCAAATACCATGTTTGCTCCACGAAGCAGAAAAGCATTTGCCGCTGACATAAATGTAAAGGAGGGGAGAATCACCTCATCCCCGGTTTGAATATCACACAGGATAGCAGCCATCTCAAGAGCATCTGTGCAGGATGTTGTCAGCAACACTTTCGGGAAACCGAACTGCTCTTCAAAAAATCGATGGCACAACCGGGTATATTTTCCATTCCCTGCAATCGTACCCGATAATGCCGCCAGTATCTGGTACTTCAGTGAGGAGATGGGGATATAGGGTTTGTTAAAAGGGATGTTCATTCGAATTGGGGAGATGGTGAACTGGTGAATTGGTGAACTGGTGAGTTAAAGAGTTATTAACTATTTCTGTGCGAAATTAGAATCATTTTTCAGGATATCCTAAGTGTATTTGGGAAAAATTACTCGCTCAGGTAATAAAACCGGCCCTGGGCGTTCTCCTCAATCTTTGTGATCCAGGGGATGTTTGGACGGTTATCTTCCACGAACAGTTCCAGCTCAGTTCCAAGGTCTTCCGGTTCAAGCTGTAAAACTGCAGAGGTATCTCCATCAGCAATCACCTTTAACGCCCTGATCAACTTTTTTGACTTCTCCTCAAACACCTCTCTACGGATGATGTAAAGCTGGTTCTCCACATCTTCCTGTCCTTCACAAAGCTCATACCCCAGGTTCTTGTTATATTGGATGGCTTGCAGATTGGTTTTCAGGATATGAGCAGAGTAATAATCCCAGCCAAAGATGGTAAAGAACATTTCCGTAAGTATGATGGAAACAATGGAGGGGACAAATGTATTCCACCACTTTTCGTCGGCGATGAAGATACCTGATTCGAGTGTTTTGTTTTTCCAGTCGATATTCTTCACATTTATCACACCGATTTTCTCATCCTGGTAAATGATGACAAAGTAAAAATTGTTGAGATTGGAGATCGATTTGAACCACTCTTTCTGCATCTCAGGGGTAATGTATTCCCGGTATTCATATCGTTTCACAATCTGTGGAGAATTTCTCCATTGCCGAACCAGTTCGATATCTTCTTCTTTGAGGAGAATGAGGTCGATCCCGTATTTTGAAAGTTTCATAACGTTTTCTCAGATCATCTTTTTGATGGAAAAAAGCGGTTTGTTATGCTGGATTGAATGAAAGATCAGGCTCTTGCCGACCATCCTGAATAGTTCTCCGAAGGAATAATTCGATGTTTTATATTTCCTGGGAAGGTGCCTGACTTCCACAAAAGTGATCTTCCCTGTATGGGATTGCAGAATCTCGTCGATAAATACGAAATAGGTGTTATGCGATAGTATCTTGTCAACAAGGTCACGACTTACTAAACGGAAGGAGGAGCCTTCTCCGGCTGTTCCACGGAACATCCGGGATGCTTTTTTCACAGCCTTGCTTCCTGTATTTCTGAGTGTTGAATGTTCTTTTTTTCTAAAATAGCCGTAAACAAGGTCATGGTTTGTTTTTATCCCGGTTTCAATTAGTTTGATGATCTCTGCAGGAGGGATCTGCAGATCATCATCGATGGTAATGATCTTTTCTCCTTTCGCGAACTTGAAACCACAGAATGTTGCATTATGCTGACCAAAATTCTTTGTAAGCCTGATGGCGGTAATCCAATGGGGAAAGGCAGCCTTCAATTCCTCTAAAACCTGCCAGCTTTGGTCTTCCGATCCATCGTCAACAAAAATGACCTCGAATTTCTGGTTTATGGTGGCAAAGAGATCCCGGATGCCGGAAAATAATTCTTGCAGGGATTTCTCACTGTTAAAAACCGGAACGACGATGGAGTATATGGGGGATTTGGTCATTGGGTTTTCTTATTATTCTCCTCCCAATATTAATGTGGTTCCGGAAATCCATTTCGAAGCGTCGGAGAGGAAATAGAGGATGGCGCCTGCGACATCTTCCGGTTCTCCTATACCCAAAGGATAACGTTGTAAATACCTCTCCAGTGCTTCCTCTTTCATATTATCTTCATCGGGGCTGATGATCATCGGCGTGTCTACGAGGCCTGCCATCAGGCAGTTGGAGCGAATCTTCTTTCCTGCGAGTTCCAGTGAAAGTGTTTTGGAATAAGCTTCCAGAGCGGCTTTCGATCCGCTGTAGAGAGCGCCGCCAAAATAGGGATTTTTTGTCGCAATGGTTGACATAAACAATATTGAAGCAGTGTCCAGCACTTTTTTCTTGCGAAGGAGTTTGCTGGTCAGATTAACAGGTACCTGGTAGTTGATGGAATATATCCGGTCGATATGTTCCTGCATAATGAACTTTGCAGGAAGCGGATCTACGATACCGGCACAATGAACAATTCCATTCAGTTTCGGAAGGTCGAATATCAGTCCATCCATCTCCTTTTCCACTGTGAGATCGGCCACCTTCATGTGGTGATCTCCCGCAGCCAGTAACGAAAATGCCTCATTCAGCCGCTTTTCATTCCGGCCGGTGATCCATACCGATCCGCCTTCCCGGCTGATCAGGATGGCAGCTTGTTTGCCTATACCACTTGAAGCGCCGGTGATGAGGATGGTTTTATTGGTCAATGTGAATGAAGTATTCATAGGATTCAAGATTCAAAGTTCAAAACTTTCGGGCAAACGATGGAGCCGGTTTCAAGCAGAACGGAGCCCCAGGAAAGACCGACACCAAAAGCTGACAGCAACAACTTCACTTTCTTTGTTGTCAGTTGATCTCTCAGTTGAGTGACCATGGTCAGAGGGATCGAAGCACTACTGGTATTTCCATACTCCCTGAGAGAATAAGGCACCTTTGCTGGATCCACCTTCAGCATCTTTCGCAGGGTTTCGTTGATCAACCGGTTTGCCTGGTGGAAAACAAGATAATCGATGTCATCCATTGTCGTGCCAGTATGTTTCAACAACCTTTTTACATTTGGAACAACCTCCCGCAAGCTGAAGTTAAAGACTTCAATGCCATCCAGTTCCAGATGCAGTCTTGATCGATGGATGCCTTTGGAGATTTTTTTGATATCGAACGATTTTCTGGACATGACATTTCTCGCTCCTCCATCCTGAATGATCAATGCTTTATATCCGGCCCCATCTGTCTGTAAGTTGAACTCCATAGCAGAAGCCATTGTATCGTATTCGAGTGCGGTGACGGACCCCCCATCGCCAAAGAGCGGGTAGGTACTTTTGTCGCGGTAAGTGGTTGTGAGGGTAGAGATATCTCCGGCCATCAACAGCGCTTTTTTGATCGATCCCGACTGCATCATGCTCCCCACAGAGGAGAGTCCGTACAAAAATCCGGAACAACCCATTCCTATATCGAATGCAACACAGGATGTCGGCAAATCAAGCCGGTCCTGGATGATACATGCAGTGGTAGGTACAAGGTAATCGTGGGACTGAGAGACAAACACCAGCAGTTCGATTTCACTCCTCTTCCATTTCAGGTCATGCAATAGCTTTTCCGTCGCCCCAACACAAAGATCGGCTGTCGTAATCCCTTTATCAGCTATCCGGCGTGTCTCCACACCGATCTTTTTAATGATAGATTCACGCTCTTTCTTTGAGATCCAGGAATAATCGGAATTGTGTTCCCTGCGTTTGGGAACGATGGCTGCCAATCCGGCAAGCCGGATGTTGGGTATAGTCAGAAAAGCCATCTATTTGCCTTCATAACTCTCAATTAAGGAGTAGATATCCTGCACGGTTTTTGAATTGATCAAATCATCTGCTGTCATCGTTACATCATATTCTGTCTTCACCATGGCAATCAGGATCAACGCATTGATTGAACTCCACTCAACTATCTCCCTGAACTGACTGTCTGGCTTGAGAATTCCGGATTTCAGGTCATCAAACTCGTATTCAATCTGTTTGATTAACGTGTCCACATTCATTTTCGCAGTTTTATTACACAAAAGTAACGAATTTCTGACACCCGGATTTTTACCTCTGGTTCCGCTTCAGCGCCTCAGAAGAGCGCTGCAGGTAGTAGTCCGACTTCTGCATATCTCCCAGGCCCTTGTATAGATTACTCAGGTGTATACATCCTTCGAATGTCAGGCGACGCTTGATCGCTTCTTCATAGTTCAGGATCGCCATCGCTGTATCTCCTGTCAACAAAAGGTAGTTGCCGATATTGATGAATGGCATATCCAGGTTGGGATTGCTTTTCAGCACCTCATTATTCATATCGATAGCCCGGTTGATATGCCCCATATCGTTATAGACATTGGCAAGCGCAAAATATGCCCGGATGTGTGAAGGATTTCTTCTTAAAATGGTCGAATAACACCAGGCCGCACTATCGTATCTCTTCATTTCACGGAAGGCCATACCGAGATTGACCCAGGCTGGTTCCAAATGATCATTCAGGGCAATTGCCCGCTTCAGGTAAATGATAGCCGAATCCGGATCTTTCCCCAGAAAGAGGTAGACGGTTCCCAGGTCATTCATTGTTTGATAGTTATCCGGAAAGATCTCCAGCGACCTATGGAAATGTTTCTTGATTACATCCAACTTGAACTCGTTTACATTGCCATGCTTCAGGAAGTTCGGATCCCGAAAAGTTGTTTGCATCAGGTATCCGGCATATTGCGTATTGGCTTTGGCAGAATTCTCAAGGTAAGGGATATCTTTCCGGTAGAGATCTAACAGATTGCGCCACTCCCGGTTGCGGGTGATTGTAACTGCAGCGTAAGGGATCAGGATCAGAATCACGACAACAAGAATCTTGGCCCGGGCATCAAATTCGATCGTGAGGCTGTTCGGCTCGGTCCTGAATATCTTGAATACAATCCAAACCAGAGCGATGCAGAATCCGAGTGACGCAGCAAAAACGAAACGTTCTGCTACAATTCCCATCACAGGAATCAGTAAGTTAGAGTACATCGCTATGAAAATCAGATACCAGAAGATGGCAAATGAGAGTATATGTTTCTTATTAAATGTGGAGATAGCATACAGGAGCAATCCGGTATACAACACGAAGGAGATGATTGCCCAAATGTTCCCGGGTGTAGTCAGGGGAATCATCTCATTCCCATAGTAAAAAAGAAGTGGGTGGGGATAAATCAGAATCCTCACGTAAAAGAGAAGCGAAAGTAGTCCGGTGCCAACCCGGTAAAGAAATCCATCTTCTGCATAGAGGGGGTTTTCGATTGCGCTGGCCAGCCTCTCTCCTGCCGGAAGAAAGAGGTCTGGTCCGATTTGTGCAATGATAGCTACCGCGACCATTGCAATGGAAATGGGAATATATCTTTTCGGGGAGAGATCGGTAAAAAAATAGAGGACCAAAGGATAGATCAGCACAAACGGGAGGATCGAAGCTTTAGAGAGGTAACCGGTAAAAAACACAAGCAGGGCGAGTAGAACATACCACAACTTTCTTCGCTCCGCATATCTGAGTATGAGAGATAATGCTCCGAGCCCACATAAAAAAGCCAGCATTTCATCACGGTTTTTCAGGCTGGCAACAACTTCCGTATGGACCGGGTGGGCCATAAAAACGACTGTGATCAAAAACAGGAAGAGGATGTTGTAATTCTTCAATATCCGCTTCAGGATAAAGAAGAGAAGAATGGAGATAAAGATGTAGATCAGAACATTTATCGCATGGCTTCTGCCTGGATTTTCTCCCTGGAATATCTGGTATTCAAGAGCATAGGTCAATTTCACGACAGGGCGATAATCAGCCGTGTTATCACCTACGTTTCCCGTTTGATTGATATAATGGGTGGTAAAGATCTCGGGGATGGCAGCTAATCCCTTTCTGACAGTCTCGTTGTTGGTCACGAATTCGTCGTCTACCCCGTATTTATTCAAAATCGTATTTCCATATAGTATAAATGCCCAAACGAAAAAGAAGAGGATGAAATATCCATTTGCTTTTCTTGAGCTGGGAGGGGTTAATAACTCTCTGGCTATCTCTTTACCACTCCTGACCAGTTTATTCTTCCGGGGGCCTTTTTCCATCATTCCGGGAAGTTTAAGGTGTAAAATTAGAAATTTTCTGCTGTTCCCTACTGTATCAGGCGGGTAAGCCGGGTAAACTCATCCACTGAAAGCTGCTCCGGTCGCTTCCTCATGACCGGATCATCCCAATCGGAGAATCCGGACCCAGCCACCGAGCGCAAGGAGTTTCGAAGCATCTTCCGGCGTTGGTTGAAAGCGGTTTTTACCACCTTGATGAAAAAAGCTTCGTCGCAATCAAGCGCCTTAACATCGTTTCTCTTCAATCTGATCACGGCTGATTTCACCTTAGGGGGAGGTTGAAATACCTTTTCGCTAACAGACATCAGGTACTCAATATCGTAATATGCCTGCAGTAGGACACTCAGAATGCCATACTTTCTTGATCCGGGTGGAGAGGCGATCCGTTGTGCTACTTCGCGCTGAAACATCCCGACCAGTTCTTCAACCTTGTCTTTGTATTCAATCACCCGGAAGAGGATCTGTGAGGAGATGTTGTAAGGGAAGTTTCCGAGGAGCTGGATTCTCGGTACTCGATGCTCGATGCTCGATGCTCGATGCTCGATGCTCGATGCTCGATGCTCGATGCTCGATGTTGGATGTTGGATGATTGGATGTCTTTTTGAACTTGTGGCTTGTGGTTTTGTGTTTTTGTCAATTTGTAAAGGTCAAGTTGCAGAAAATCCTTCTCCACTAGCTTGTCCTTGATCGTCGGATAAGTTTGTTTTAAATAAGCTGCTACGTTCTTGTCGATCTCGATGAAGAGGGGATTGAATGCAGGGTTTTCAAGCAGGTATTTTGTCAATATTCCTTTGCCTGGACCAATCTCCAACACACATGGAATCTCCGGATTCAGGTATCCGATGATTTTCCTGGCGATGTTCTCATCTGTCATGAAATGTTGGCCAAGGGATTTCTTAGCGAATAAGGTCATAAGGTGCGGGTTCAAGGTTCAATGCGAATGGTATCTCCCCGTAAATATCTAAACCTTTTTCTGGCATCCACTACATAGATGCTGCCTGGATAATCTTCCAGCAATTTTCCGTAGAGTTCCATCGCTTTGTCAGGATCATTCAGCCGGTTTTCCTGCAACACCGAACGAAAAAAAAGAGCTTTGTCGGCCAGAACCTCTTCCGGATATGTTGTCGTAATTTTTTGCAGCAAGCTGTCGGCCACCTCAAACCGTCCACTTTTTTCATAAATCTCTGCTTTTTTCAGCAAGATATCATCCAGGATAGGGTGGTAGCCAAAAAGCGTGGGTATTGAATCCAACAACTGTAATGCCTCTTCGTCTTCATGCTTGAAACTCAACAGATCAGCTTCTGCATACATCGTTAGAGCGACCGTATTGGAGTCGGGATCGAAATTCTCACCAATCAGGATTGATAAGGCCAGGGCATCGTTGGCAATCAATTTATCGGTAGCTGCTTTGAGTATATCAGCCTGAGCTTTTGCCCAGCTGAACTCCCCAATATAGAATGAGAGCATGGTGTTTTTGAATTTTGCGGTCTGTCCCAACACATCGTATT
This sequence comes from uncultured Prolixibacteraceae bacterium, assembly GCA_964616825.1. GTDB lineage: Bacteria > Bacteroidota > Bacteroidia > Bacteroidales > FEN-979 > QYOJ01. The sequence goes on along the minus strand of CAZTSX010000002.1, from coordinate 130,557 downwards.
TGTACTTCTGATACACTTGCTGATACAACAATGTAGCTTCCCACACATCACCAAAAAAAAGCAGAATATCTGCTAACTCGAGCTTGCAGTATGCCCGCTGTTTCGGATCTATATCTTTCAACGCTATAGCCCTGTTGAGCAGATCGATAGCGATATCCGGATGGCCAAGGTAGAAAGCTTCCAGGTGAGCCAGGTTTTGCATCAGGGATACAGATTGACGGTTCTCACCGGTGAACTCAAGTACTTCCCAAAACTCATTTTCCAATTCAGTCAGATCCTTTTCAACGGAATTGGTACTAGTTGTCATGTGAAGGAAACGGGTATTTGCCCATTCAATCCTGCTGATGTCGTAATAGGGATACGCCTCCCCTTTCCCTTGCAGATACTTATATGCATCGAGTGCGATGTCATATTGCCTGTTGGATACTGCCAGCTGCGCAAGCTGGATGATCCGGCTGCCCTGTTCCTGTCTTCGACGATCGAGGGCTTTCGACTGGATCAGGGCCAACTCGAAATCCTTTTGTTGAATTGAGTACCACCAGAGCAAGTCGGCATAGGTGGGTTGATCCGGCGAGCCCTGTACCCGTGTAAGCAATGCCTGACGAAAAAGTTCATTCCGGGAGTTATCAGGATCTTTTATCAGGATATTCTGAAGTCGGTCCTGAACGGTACGCAGGTAACTCTCGTTGACTTCAAGCAAATTTAGGTACTCCTCGAACAAATTGGGAAAATCGCCCATCCGTTGGTATACATTGGCCAGTTCAAAACCGAACGGATAGGCGCCTTGTAACAACTCCCTGCCTTTCAGATATGTCCTGAGGGCATAACTGTTCTCCCCTTTCAGGATGAAAGCATTAGCCAGGCCGGAGATCTGCTGTTGATCAGCTTCCAGATTATCCACTGATTCATCATATAATTTTCTGGCTTTCTCTGCATTTCCCTCCCGGTAGTGAAGATAGCCGAGGTCAACCAGGTATTTCACCGCTCGGGAATCACTTTTTCTACGGGCTTTGATCAGCTTCTCTGCTTTTTTATATTCCTTCAGCTCGATCAGACTGTGCAAGTAATACATATAGTAAAAGGAGGAGGGTTTCTTGTTGTATAGTTTCTCATAGAGCTCTACCGATTTCTCGAAATCTTTTGCCTGGTAGAATTTCATTGCAAGCCTGGCTTCATCTACCGGAGGCTTGATTTGTGCCTGTTGTTGAAAGGGAAGTTGTTTGGGGAGGGTAGTGGATTCAGTTTGCCCGTAAGACGTGAAACGTGAGACGTGAAACGTGAAAAGAATTAGAATAAAAGCAATATAGAGTCTCATGCTTACAGGCTACTTCTCGTTTAGCAGGTTGATGGCGAACCAGGCCATGAGCCCGGTGCCAGTCTCAAGTGCAGTTTCATCGATATCAAACGTAGATGAATGCAAACCGGAATTGATGCCTTTGGCCTCATTGCGAATGCCCAGCCTGTAAAGGCAGGATTGAACCCGCTGGGCGAAATAGGCAAAGTCTTCTGCAGTCATACGCCTTTCAAGGTTAACAACGTTCCCTTCTCCCAAATATTCTCCGGCAAGATGTTGCAGTTGGGTGGTCAGTTGCTCTTCATTATGAAGGTAAGGATAGCCGCTGGAGATTTTCACCTCACAACTTCCACCCATGCTTACGGCAATCGAAGAAGCAATGGTCTCAATTTTCCTGTGGATCTCTTTTCTCCAGGTTTCGTCGTATGTTCTGACAGTCCCGTCAATCTTCACTTCATCCGGGATGATGTTTGTACGCCCTTCGCCAACAATTCGTCCAAACGAGATCACGGTAGGAAGCGTAGGTTCTGCGTGGCGACTAACAATCTGCTGAAGTGCCAGAATGATGTGTGCGGCGATCACAACCGGGTCCACGACGAAGTTGGGTATTGCTGCATGTCCGCCTTTCCCTTTTACAGTAAGAAAAATTTCATCGGTTGATGCCATATCGGGCCCCGGGTTGAAGCCGGCTTTCCCTGCATCCAGGTTTGGCGTCACATGTTGTCCGATTACTACCTGTACATCCGGGTTCTCAAGAACCCCTTCGTCGATCATCCCGATAGCTCCTCCCGGATATGTCTCCTCCGAGGGCTGGAACAGCAGCTTCACTGTTCCTGTAAATTGCTCTTTCAACTCCGATAGAATCCGGGCTGCGCCAAGCAGGCAGGTCATGTGAACATCGTGTCCGCAAGCATGCATTTTGCCTGGTTCCTGTGAAACGTAATCTGTTTTATTCTCCTCTTTCACCGGCAACGCATCCATATCTGCTCTCAGCGCGATGCATCTTTTGCCCGGATTCTTTCCTTCGATCAGCCCCACAATTCCATTGCCTGCTACACCTCTTTGATATGGAATGTTGAGTTGGTCCAGTCGTTGGCAAATATAATCGGCTGTCTTGTGCTCCTCTTTGGATAGCTCAGGGTGCTGATGCAGATGGCGTCTAATGGTTCGGATCTCTTCCAGATCACGAGAGACGAGATCATGTACATGGTTACTTAGTTCAGGCATAGGTCGTAAGAAATTTAAGTATAAGTGACACAAAGATAACTACACTTATGCAGTTTCGGAAGAACATAAGCTTAATAACTGGCGATAGCAGGTATCTTCCCGTCGTAAGATTTGTCTTTTACCAGCTTCAGCATGAAATCGGCTACATCGGCACGTGGGACAGACCGGGTTCCGGGGCGACCTTCCGTGAGTTGGTATTTCCCTGTTTTGGGCGCCTGGGTCAACCGGGGAGGCCGGATGATGATCCACTCCAATCCGCTCCCGATAATAATCTTCATCTGCTCTTTCTTATCTGCATAGATATGATTCAGAAAAAGCGGGATGATGATTTTCCCGAAAACCGGATGGGTGTCCTTGCCCAATAGACCAGCTGAAGACATACAGATAAGTCGCTTTACGCCATATTCTTTCATCGCTTTAATGATGTTGGCGGTACCATCCGAGAAGGTGCGGAGGGGCTTGTTTTTATCCATCCCCAGTGTGATAATTACAGCATCGACACCTTCAACTGCCTCCTTCACTTTTTGATAATCGAGTATATCTCCTTCAACAATCCTGATATTCGGATGCCGGATCGTTACATTGAAAGCTTTCCTGGCAAATGCATTGACTTCATATCCTTTATCAAGAGCCTGATAAACAGTCATTATCCCGGTTCGTCCACTGGCTCCGAATATGGCTATCTTCATAGTAGGTTTTTTTGCAAAGATAATTTGTAATTTTGAATTTGAATGTGGGTTGAATACATTATAATCATTGGTGCGGGAATTCTGGTCGGATTTATCAATACGCTGGCGGGCGGAGGATCTGTGATCTCCTTATCGCTGCTTCTGATCCTCGGACTTCCGGCAACCATTGCCAACGGCACAAACCGGGTGAGCATATTTTTTCAAACTTCTTCTTCAGTAGTCACATTCTGGAGAAAGCAGCTGTATACCACCCGGAAGATCTGGTGGTTGATCATCCCTGCTACTGCAGGCTCCATTTTGGGTGCATGGGTAGCTACCGGGATCAAAGCAGAAGTGCTTGAGATTGCGATGGTGATCATCATGGCATGCATGCTTATTTTCCTCTTTGCAAAGCCTTCACAATGGATGAAAGAGAATACGACATTGCTGGATAAGAAGATCCAGTGGTGGCAGATTTTACTCTTTTTTGCTGTTGGCTTGTATGCCGGTTTCCTGCAGGTGGGAGTTGGTTATTTTCTGCTTTTGGCCCTTGTGCTTGGTGTCGGGTTTGAATTGGTAAAAGCAAATGCCGTGAAAAACCTGATCGTCCTCTTTTCGGCAGCGGTTTCCCTGGTGATATTCATTGTGAGCGACCAGGTTCATTACCTGTATGGTATTCTCCTGTCGATCGGGAGTATCTTCGGCGCCTATATCGCCAGCATGATGGCTGTTAAAAAGGGCGGGAAATTCATTCGTTGGGTGATCGTTGCTTCCGTGATCCTTGTAATATTGAAGATCACAGGCATTATTGATTTTAAAGAGATTTTTCAAAACATATTAAATTAAGACAATGAAAAGAGTCAAGATGTTTGATGCTAGATGCTGGATGCTTGATGCTGGATGTGGATTATTGCTGATGATAATGTTTTTAATTAACCTGTCTGGTTTTGGTCAAAATGACTCAACATCCACAATCCAGGATCCAGAATCCAGGATCGGAAATTGGGTACTAGTCATTCATGGTGGGGCTGGCGGAGTATCCAGAGGGTCGATGTCGGAAGAGAGGGAGAAGCAGTATAAGGATAAACTTGCCGAAGCATTGCAAGTAGGAGCAGATATCCTTGACCAAGGTGGAAGCAGTCTGGATGCAGTGGAGTCGGTGATTGTATTTATGGAAGATTGCCCTCTGTTTAACGCCGGTAAAGGAGCCGTTTATAACGACGAAGGGTTTGCTGAACTGGATGCTTCCATTATGGATGGAAAGAGCCTGATGGCCGGTGCGGTAACCGGAGTTAAAACCATCAGGAATCCAATCAGTGCGGCCAGGGAGGTGATGATTAACACCAAACATGTGCTGTTGATGGGGGAAGGGGCTGAACTCTTAGCTGAAAAAAGCGGACTGGAGATCGTCGATCCTTCCTACTTCCTAACGCAAAGACGTACCGGGCAATTTGAACGGGCAAAAAAGAAGTTGCTAAAGAAAGAAGCTACCAAGGGTACAGTAGGCGCTGTTGCCCTTGACCGGGAAGGGAACCTGGCCGCTGGCACCTCCACGGGAGGGATGATGATGAAGATGAAAGGAAGAATCGGAGATACTCCTATTATCGGAGCAGGAACATATGCCAACAATGCCACCTGCGCTGTTTCCGGGACGGGACATGGCGAATATTTTATCCGGAATGCCGTAGCTTATGATATGTCGGCATTAATGGAATATTCGGGGATGTGCGTGAAAGATGCAGCCCACTACATCATTTTCGAGAAATTGAAGCCACAGGGCGGAAATGGGGGATTGATCGCAGTGGATCAGGATGGAAACATCGCTATGCCATTTAATACCAATGCGATGTTCAGAGGCTTCGCCAGGGAGACCGGGGAGAGTGGTGTTATGATATTTTAGATGCTCGTTGCTCGATGACTTGATAATTAGATGTTGGATGTTAGATATTGGATAAGTTGTCTTGAGACTTGAACTTTGAACCTTATGACCTTTTTTTTAGCGATATTCAGCTACTTTGACTACCTCCCATTATTGGTGATAGTTGCTATTGCCTGGATGACGCCGTTGTTGATGTCGGTTCTGCGGATGCGAAAAGTCCCGACAGTGATCATGGAGATCATTATCGGGTTTGCTTTTGGTAAGCTTCTAATCGGTTATTCTTCTCCGGAGAGCATGATGATCCTCGACTTTCTGGCTTTTACCGGATTTATGTTCCTGATGTTTCTGAGCGGTCTGGAGATCGATGTCGACCAGGTCATCGCTTCCCTCCCACGACGAAGACTGACGGTTTCCCGTTACTTAAGCAACCCACTGCTGGTCGGATTTTCCATCTTCCTGATTACAGTTGGACTCTCCTATGGAAGTGCTATCATCCTGAGTGACTTCATCCCCATGGAGAACACATTTTATTTTGCCCTGATCATGATCACCACATCGGTCGGGATCATCGTTCCGGTACTCAAAGAGCGGGGAGAGATCACCAGCCGGTACGGGCAGATGATCATTCTGGCCGCTGTGGTTGCCGATATCCTAAGTATCATCCTCTTTTCCTTTTCAGCATTTGTACTGAAAAACGGATTCCAGCCTGAGATCTTGTTGATCCTGGGGATCTTCCTGCTCTTTTTCATTTTTTACTCCACAGGCATCCTGATCAAAAAGATCCCTCTGATCAAGCGCCTGACCTTTCAGCTTTCGGAAGCCGTCTCACAGATCAAGGTGAGAGGAACACTTCTTATTCTGCTGATTTTCATTGTACTATCTCAATTTTTTGGTCGGGAAGTGATGTTGCTGGGCGCGTTTCTGGGAGGATTGCTTCTCTCATCATATACTCATAAAGCTCGTTCCTTATTGCTGTTGAAACTGGATGGGATGGGATATGGTTTCTTTATCCCTGTATTTTTTATCATGGTAGGGGTCAGGTTTGATCCCACAGTGCTGGCAAACCTGGAGAGTTCCCTGTTTCTATTTCTGGGCCTCTTTCTGGTAACATTATATGCGGTTAAAGTACTTCCCTCGTTGATCTGGAGTCGACTGTTCGGCTTCAGGAGAGCTATTGCTGGTGGTTTCCTGATCTCTTCCCGACTGAGCCTGATCATTGCAGCTTCTGCCATCGGCCTTCAGATGGAGCTTATTTCTCCGGAGATCAATGCAGCCGTTATCCTGATGGCTATCATCACATGTATCCTCTCTCCTATCCTTTACAACCAAACCAGTCCGAAAGCATTACTGCCAGAGGAAAAGTTGATTATCATAGGAGGAAGCAGCACTGCTGTCCTGCTGGCACGACGATTTAAACTGCATGGTCGTCACACCGTGATTGTGGAGAAAAACCTCTCACGTTTCAGGGAGATTGAAGAGAAAGGGATGTATGCAATTCACGCCGACGGAAAAGAACCGGAAACATATAACAATCTGAACCTTAAGCCGGGCAACTATGTAGTCGTGCTGACTGAATCTCCTGATGAAAATGTCCGGATCTGCGAACTTCTTCGCCAACAGTTTCACCACGACCAGGTCATTGCTGTTGCACCTTCCCAAACACTTGAGCAGACTTACAACCGCATTGGCATTGAGACCATCGACTTGCATCGGACCATTGTGACTACGATCGAAAACCTGATCCTGCGCCCAACCACCTATCATACTCTGGTGGAGACCTTTGAAAGTTTCAGCGTGGAAGAGGTTGTCATCCTGAATGAAGCGGTTGACGGACTCCAGGTGAAAGATATCCCGTTACATAAAGATGGCGCCCTGATGCTGGTCAAACGCAAAGATGAGCTCCATGTCCCCCATAGCGACACACATCTTCGACTGGGGGACCTGGTAATTGCACTCGGAACTGAAACTGCACTCGAGCAGATCCGGGGAGAGCTATCGTGATGGTCGAGACAGTCATGACAATCGAAAAAAAAGTTAACTAAGATATAACCTTTTGGAGGTTTTCCGGATTAATGAAGAAATAACTATGGAAAACAGGAGAATGCATAAAGGGTTAGATGTTTGGAAAACCTCAATGGATCTGGTTGAAGATATTTACAAAATTACAGTAAAATTTCCCATCTCAGAACGGTATGGATTATCCCAACAATTGCGTAGAGCAGCTGTTTCGATCCCTTCAAACATCGCCGAAGGCGCATCAAGACAGTATAATAAAGAGTTTGTTCAATTTCTCTATATCTCTTTGGGGTCCTTGTCTGAAATTGAAACTCAGCTTGAAATAGCAATTAGGTTATCGTACATATCTACAATCAAAGAAACCAATGACAAAATGATAAGGATCCGACAGATGATTTTCGGTCTGATAAAGAGATCAAAAGAAAAAAAATAGCCCAATCGGATATTTTGGTGTTACGATTGTCTCGATTGTTTCGATTGTTACATCATGACTGTTACGATGATTATTGCTCAATCAGTTTCGGCTTCCCGAAACCAATTTTTGTCAGAGACTGCAATTGTGTTTTAGCATCACCGGCCACCACATAGAACATCCTTTCAGGCACAATATACTTATCGGCCAGCTCTTTAATACGTTCCCGTGTCATCTCTTTAACGATGTTTTCCTGATCCTTCACATAATCAACCGGCAGGTTGTACTGAGCGATGTTGCGAAGCATACCAATCAGGGCTCTGAGGGTTTCAAACGCTCTGGCATTGCTTTTGATCAGGGCATTTTTTGTAAACAACAACTCCTCTTCCGTTATGCCATTCCGGTATTGCTCCATCAGCTCTTTAAATATGTAAACGGACTCCTCTGTTGCGGATGAGCGAACACTTGCTGAAGCAACAAACGGGCCTGGAATTTCCGTTCCGCTGAAGCGTGTACGGGCCCCATAAGTAAATCCTTTTTCTTCTCTCAACACCATATTCACATTACCGGCAAAAGAACCACCCAACTTATAGTTCATCACTACGGCAGGGTAGTAATCGGGATTGGTTCGGGCCAGTGCCAGGTAGCCAATGTTGATAACTGATTGCCTCGCTCCGGGCACATCTACAAAATAGACCTTAGATGCATCTATTGCCTCCGGAAGTGCATATGCCGGGAATCTTACCTCTTTTGACTTCCAGTTCTCATTGAGTGATTGAAGTGACTCAATGACCTGGTCTTGCGTGATATCTCCTGCGATCAGAAAACCGGCTTCCGAGGGAGAGAAATTCCTCTCGTAGTAATCTTTCAGGTCATCGATCGTAATCGACTCAACGGTCTCCAGCGTACCCATTCGGTTAATCGAAAAGATATGATCCTCTCCGTATGTCAGCTTATTAAATGCATTTCTCACCACGGTATTCGGATTGGCTTTCTGACGTTTGAGGGAGTTGAGTAAGCGTGTCCTGGCAAGCGCAAACTCCTCTTCATCCCATCGGGGCTCAAGCAGGATCTCCTGTATCAGGAAAAGAACGCTGTCATAATTTCTGACCAATGTATTGGCACTTATGGTGATGGCGGTATTGGAAGCGCTCATATAAATGCTTGCGCCCAGTTTCTCAATATCCTCCTCCAACTCTTGTGGCGTTCTCTTTTGTGTACCTTCCATCATCAACTCTGCCACCAGGTAAGCAACACCTGACTTCTCCGGTTGATCGAGGTAATGGCCCCCATTCAGAACAATGCTAAGCTGTACCAGGGGCAATTCGTTATGCTCAATGCCATATACCTTCAGTTTGTTGCCAAGGCCAGCCTGCCATATAACAGGAAGATTAAGAAGTGGATCAGGCCCATCGGCAGGCATCACCGAACGATCGAAGGAGGTCTCTGTTTTCACTATCTCTTCCTCTTCAACATCAGCTATTTCCACCTGGGAGGCCTCCGTAATACTCTCTTCAACCACACCCGATTTCACGGACTCCTCTGCGATCAGATCAAGCTGCCCTTTAGGAACAAAACTTGTTGCCAGGAAGGGTTTGTCTTTGATGTACTTGTTGTATACCCGGAGGATATCCTCTTTTGTGACTGCTTTGGTGCGTTCCAGGTCCACTTTGTAATAGGATGGATCGTTTACCGCTTCATTATAGTAGGCCAATTGAAACGATTTATATAAGATGCTACTGATGCTGTTGTAGAAGCTAGTCTCCAAACCGGCTTTGATCCTCTCCACATCCTCATCTGTAAAGCTCTCCTCCTCAAACATGACAAACGCTTCATTAATGGCCTGTTCCACCTCTTTCAAATCTACGCCATCGTTGGCTGTGACCACAATATTGAATGCTCCGGCGATCTCCTGAGCACTGTTATAGGCATATTGTCTTGAGGAGAGCTTCTTCTCTTTTTCGAGTACCACATACAATGGAGCTTTCTTGCCCTGGGAGAGCAGCTCGGCCAGGTAATCCAATGCGTATGCATCATCCTTATAGCCTTCCACAGTTGGCCAGATCATCCTGAACTGGGGCGCTTTGGCGAAGTTGTCTTCGTGATAGACTTTGATAGTCTCTTCCAGGGTGACAGGTATCGGCTCGGGATCGGTGATCTCTCCACCTCTGGGGATCTCTCCAAAATATTTTTCGATCAGCTTTTTGGCCTCTTCCACATCAAAATCTCCGGCCAGCACCAACGTGGCATTGTTTGGCACATACCACTGGCCATGGAATGCCTTGACATCATCGACGGTGGCGTTAGTCAGATCTTCCATCTCGCCAATGACCGTCCAGCTGTAAGGATGGCCTTTGGGATACAGGTTGGTTGCTATTACCCAGCTTGTGAAACCGTAGGCCCTATTATCAACATACTGCCTCTTCTCATTCTGGACTACATTCTGCTGAATATTGAATGCGTTTTCGGTCACTGTATTGATCATGTATCCCATCCTGTCGGATTCGAGCCAGAGGATCTTTTCAAGAGCATTTTTGGGTACCACCTCAAAATAGGTGGTAGCATCGTTTCCGGTTCCTCCGTTGAGGGTTCCTCCGGCATCCTGGATGATCTTGAAAAACTGGTCTTCAGGTACATTCTCAGACTTCTGAAACATCATATGCTCAAAGAGGTGGGCGAAACCCGTACGGCCTTCTACTTCCCGGTTTGAACCTACATGGAATCGTATCGCTAAGGCTACAATCGGGTCGGAACGGTCGACATGCAGGATTACATCCAGGCCATTGGGCAAGGTGTATTTTTCATAGACGATATTCAGGTCGTCTTTCTGTGATTTGCATCCCAGTAATACCAGCAATGCTATTGCCAGGATAGGGAAAAAAGTTTTCTTCATAGTTTGGCTTGTTTAATGAATATTCAGATTGGTTTTTTCGATTGGGGGGATAAAGCTAAAAATATTTTTAACTTTATCTGTCAGGAACACATATTATCAAACCTTTTATCCAATTCATGCACAAGATTTTCTGGTTTATTCGTCTCACCTTTCTGCTTGAGGTTCTTTTTCCTATCCCAACTCCTGCCCAACTACAGGAGTGCTATTTACTGATGGCCGGGAGAGGGGCAACTGTTGATGGACAGGTTTACCTGGCTCACAATAATGATTTGTCCGGATCAGAAGCATCTATGTTGGTCAGAGTTCCGGGCAATGAGGCACCGGAAAAGCTTCCCGAATTCAATTGGCCTGAAGAGCGGGGTTATGAGATGTTGATCCTACAGATATATAAAGGTTTTGCTGAGGGCGATGCTGTAGCGATCAATGAGCATGGCGTAGCAATTGCCGGTGGACTTGCCCTTGGCCAGGACAGAAACCAAAAAGCCCGGGTTGCTGATCCGATGGTTGACACAGGATTGGGTGGTGGCGTCCGCTACATGGCGCTTCAACATGCCAGCACAGCCAGGCAGTGTATACAACTTATCGGAGAACTCTACAATCAATATGGAATACAATACCCAAGTGGTGTCGGAGTAGCCGATACCAACGAGATCTGGTATCTGGAAGCCGGAGGAGGAAGTTGCTGGGCTGCAGTCAGAGTACCGGATAGCTGTTATTTTATTGCGGCTAACAGCTACCGGATCGGAAAGATTGATTTTAACGATACCTTGAACTATATGACATCACCAGGTTTAAAGAAATTCTGTCAGAAGATGAAATTATGGAAAGAGGATGATGGGGATTTTCATTTCGGGAAGATCTTTGGAAACGGGAGGAGGGAGAAACATGGGAACAACCTTTATAATACCCGGAGAGTCTGGCGGGGTATTGATCTCCTGAATCCGGAGTTGAAAGTGCTAGTAAATGCAGAATTCTTTCCCTTATTTTTAAAGCCTGCCAACCCGATTGATCTGCAAACCTGCTTTGCCATCCTGCGCGATCATTATCAGGGTACTCCTTTCGATCCGCTGCTTCCTCAAAATAAAGATAAGCCGGAACGTGCTATTGCCAGCTGGAATTGTGTTCATACAGATGTGATTACTCTGGCACCCGGAAAACCGGTATCCTATGGTGCTGTGATCTGGACAGGATTGAGTACTCCTTTTTCAGCTACCTATGTACCGGTTTATTTTGGAGTCTCGTCTATCCCGGAAGGGTATGATAATGCTCCGTCGACATTTCATAAACATTCATCTTTCTGGAAATACAAAACGCTGAGTGATCGGATCAGATCGGGAGAGAACAAGTGGATAAAAGATTGGATAATCCAACGAGAGAAGTTTGAGGTGGAGGAGATTGAAAATCAACCAGCTATCCTGAAAAAAGCAGAAGAAGTCATAAAAACAGTCTCCAATCAACTCGGGGACTATCTGTATTCGGTTAGTGAAGGATTTGCTTCATCAGCAGAAATCCTCGCAAACAAGATTATTGAATAATAGCAGGTTGGTTTCTCTTTACCTGCTCTTCATGTTTTTCGCATTAACGATGAAGAAGTAAATAAGAAAACCAAGTGAGATCGCTACCAGTTCTATCCCGAAAGGGAGGAAAGAGTCTGAGCCATCTTGCCATGTAATAGCACCGGTCCGGTCCAAAATCTCGATCAGGATTAATCCAAGTCCTGCCATTAGTGCGACCAGTCCCCATTTCAGGTTGGGATAACTTTTGCTCTCTGACGTTGAGGCTGCAGGAGCATCCAGAATGCCAGCCTTTTCTATATGACCGGCTTTCACAATCTTTCTTTTCAACAGATAATCGGTAAAGACCTTGATTAAACTGAATACACCGAAAAACACTGTGCCGACGATAACAATTGTTCCAATAATTTCCATAATTTGTTATATTTATTTGGTTAAATTTGTTGAATATGTCGACCCGGAGATGAAAAAGTTGCAGAAAAGTCCATTTTTTTATTGCTGCAACATTTTCCGGTGTTGATCGACTTATACAAAAATGGATGATGCAACACTGATTGCGCAGGTACAAGCAGGGAGCAAACATGCAAACCGGTTTTTAATCGAAAAATATAAGAACCTGGTTTGGCATATGGTACTCAGGATGGTCAGTCAGCAGGAAGATGTAGAAGATTTATGCCAGGAGGTGTTTTTGCGTGTGTTCAAGGATATCGGAAAGTTTCGCGGGGAGTCGAAACTCTCCACATGGATCGGAGCCATCGCCTACAACATTAGCATCACTTATCTCCGTAAAAAGGGGAAGAATTTAGTGGTACCGGTAGAGGATTATACGCCGGTGACAGCAGGCATGCTATCAGAGGATTCTGCTGATACGGCTTTTGATAAAAATAACATGAAGAAGATTGTTCACCAGATCATTGAGTCGTTACCTGTTCAGTACCGGACGGTAATTACACTCTTCTACCTGGAGGAACTCTCATACAAAGAGATTGAGGAGATCACAGGAATGCCGGATGGAACGATTAAAAGTTACCTGAACAGAGGCCGTCAGACCATTCGGGAACGCATCATTAAATTGGTTCCTGATATGCAACCTGAGTTGCCGGTAACCAAATAACTTAGTAAATTTACAGTATGGGACCCGAAAAAGAACAGATGAACGAGCTGGACAGATTGATCCAGGAAGCGTTGAAAGAGAAGCCTGAGTGGGAACTCTCCCGAACCTTTACAGATACACTGCTTGAAAAAGTTGAAAAACGGCTATGGTGGAGGGAGGTGATTCAGGCTTTTGCCATGAAGACTGCTATTGTTGTGGGAACCCTGGTTATCCTCCTGATCATCCTGATTCTTCCTTCCCGCGATACATCCAATCCATTTCTCACACTTCTGCTCGACAACTGGCAACTGGTAACAGGAATAGGTTTGCTGGTTCTCTTTACATTCTTTTCCGACCAGGTGTTGTTAAAATATTTCAACTTCCGGGTGTCGTATCAGAATACTGGATGATACCCCTAAATCCCCTGAAGGGGGCTTGCTCGCTTCGCGAAATTTCCTCCCCTCCAGGGGGAGGTCAGGAAGGGGTCATGTCAAATTACAGCCCGATCCAAACATCCTGTACTGAGTTCCCGGTGAAGTCGTTGTTGATGTTTTGGATAATAGCGGTGTCGGGCCAGGTTGTCGTTCCAAATCCCCAGATATAGATTCCGTAGTAGTTGTTATTGCATTTATTATCTTCCAGGATATACCCTCTGATCCACTGGTTATCTTCGTTACTGACCTCCATTCCGGGCCCCATGTTGTCATGAATGTTGTTATCTCTGAGGATTACATTTCCACCACCGTCGAGCCAGATCCCTCCATCCCACCACTCATCGACCGTAGCATCCAGATCGTTTTCATAAATATTATTTCGTTCAACTACCACGTTCCAGCTATCTTCAACGAGGATTCCCCCACCGATATTCCGGTAAGATTCATTATCGGCAATCACCACATTTGTATTTCCGAACGTGTTGATCCCTGTACCCATCAAGTAACCGGGAAAAATCTGTGGTTCCGGTCCATTCCGGTAGACGGTATTGTTCCTGATCTCAATATTCTCCGAGTAATCGACATGAATACCATAGCCTTCCAGCTCCCAGTCTGTCAGCTGAACAGCATGCCCGTTTTCCAGAACTTCCAGGTTACTGAAGATGAAGGTATTTCCATTCTCGACACCAATCCCGATGTCAGTATAATACTGGATTTTCATGTTCCTGAAAATCATATTCTTACATCCTTCACAGAAAATCCCGATTGCGCTAACGTTCTGTCCATCGAGTACCGGTACCCCCTGGTATCCTTCTACGGTAATAGGAGCGGCCAGATCGCCACATAATTGTAAAGCAATCCCGGTATTATATGTTCCGGGAAGAATGCGTATCGTTCCGCCTGGTCTGATGACGGTAAAAGCCCTTGCGAGAGTTTTGAATGCAGTGGCCGGACTCAGGCCACTATTCCCGTCATTCCCGCTGAGAGAAACATAATAAGTCGTGGTATCCAGGTTGGTGCCCGTGCAGGTGATCCAGGTCATATTCTCGGGATCGCCTCCTGGTTCCTTGTTGCTGCAGGAGTATTAGGTAACTGAAATCAGAGATATTCCAAAAAGGACTGATAATGCAACCAGTTGCTTTTTCATAGTTCATTATTTTATGTTAGACGAAATCAAAAATAAGGATTCTAAGGCTGGATTGCAAATAATTATCAAACCTTGTATTTATGGTTTAGAAAGATGAAAATGCATTTTACGCGACTTTAAGCATATAGGGAAACAACCTTTAGTAGCGTTTTGGTGTCAGTAATATAGATGAAGAGTTTTATTTATTTATCCCTGTTTCTTTTCGGATTTTCTTCTTTGGGGTACTCCCAGGTAGATATCCTTGAAAGGCTTGGACAAACTCCAGGAGGAGCAGGTTATCATGTCAATTACGACAGTGCTTCACAACGCTTGTTCGTTGGTTGCGGAACCAGCATCTGGATCTATGACACGCAGGATACAGCCAATTACCATGTCATTGCGCGACGTCCGCTGATGGGGATGGTGAATGAAACAGATCTCTATGGTGACATTCTTTTCGTGGCTGCCACACACGACGGGGTATGGGCATTGGATGCTTCATCCGATACGCTCACCCCCATTGCCCATTATGAGATGACGGGCGACTCAGCTGCATACGATCTCTGGCGAACAAACGACACATTGTATATTGCTGACGGCAAGCAGGTCAGGATGCTGAAGTTTGACTCAACCGACTCCTTCACCAGGCTGGCCACATTTGGTCCCGACAACTCTTTCTCCGTGGCCCGTAAAGGAACATATGTCGCGGTAGGGGCACAAGGGATCCCGCATGGGACTGTGATGGTATACCATTATGACAACCTGGAGATTCCTTTGGCTATGTGGCAGAACAACAATGTATGGAACCTGCAGGACATTCAGTTTGGTGACCTGCGGGATGACATCATCTATGTTTGCGGAGGCGCTCAGAACCTCCTCTTCACAGCGAGCTATTTTTATGCACTGCACCACGACAGTGTTTTTCTCAGTGCTGTGGATAGTTTTAGTGTGCCAGGCATTTTCGGATTTGCGCAGGCCAACATCAATAACATGGATTCCCAAAACGATACCCTCTTCATCTCTACTGGCGCCGGACTGAATAATTTATTTCAGACCATCGTACCGGTATACGATGCCACCGGGTTACCCGATACCAATATGGTCTACCTGGCGAATATCCGACCTGGACTGTGGCATTTCGATGTAGCTCGCATGCATGGCACACCTTACCTGGCTATGTCTTCGGAGTGGCTTGGTGTGTTGATCAGTGATGTTTCTCAGCTTCAGCCGGAAGATACCCTTGGATTGCTGGAAACAGGGGGGTGGTGTCAGCGAGCCTATATCCGGGGAGATACGTTATGGGCATGTATGAGAGGATACGGATTGGTCGCTTACGAACTTGACAGCCTCTTTTACAAAGCCGGTTATATGAACAATCCACAGATCTTGCATATTTTCACCCAATTTGTCGGGGACATGGCTTTCGTCAACGATTCACTTATTATTCTTTCCAATGGGGAGTTTTACAACCTGATACCATGGTTCTACGGGGGAATTCCTGAACAGGCCGGGCATATTGGAGTCGGAACTGAGACCATCCGGACCATCCAGACTAATACGGGTACACGAGTCGTTGCCGGGTTGTCAAACCTGCTGGTCCCACTCAGGCAAATTGCCATCTACGACCCTTATGACTCGATTCAGGATTACCCATTGCTGGATATTGACAGCACCAACAGCGACGTCAATGGATTACTGATTTCAGGCGATACTATCTTCTGCGGCAAAAAGGTAGAGAACACCTATTACCTGGCTATGTTTAGGGTAGTCAACGACTCTCTGATTCTCCTTGACACCATAGCAGCACCAGGAGAGATCAGCGGCATCTCCAGGGACGGATCTACTGTTGCTATCGCCTGCGGAAGGTTCTGGTTTGCCTGGTATTATGTGGATGGAAATACCCTGATTCCAATAGGTACCCATTTCGACTGGTATATAAATCCACAAGGCATCTATCTGAAAAATAACCTTGTTTACTTAGCTGACAAGTTCTTCGGCATGTCCATCTACCAGCTTATCGAACCACCTGAAGCTATTCGTATTGCCGAATCCCGTGGTACAGAAGGCTGGAAAAATATGTTTGGGAGCACAAATGTTACGGTTGGCCCCGACGGCATGATCTATCTCAGCGACTTCCTTGCCGGCGTAATCATCATCGAACCTTATGATACCACACTTATCCCGGTTTTCGAGACCAAAAGAGAATCTATCGCTCCCCTCAAAGTCATTCCTAATCCTTTTACCACATCTACCCGGTTATATATTCCGTCAGATAAAAAATTG
The DNA here is from genome assembly GCA_964616825.1 of uncultured Prolixibacteraceae bacterium. Taxonomy (GTDB): domain Bacteria; phylum Bacteroidota; class Bacteroidia; order Bacteroidales; family FEN-979; genus QYOJ01. Next base: position 113,718 of record CAZTSX010000002.1, on the reverse strand, counting down.
GACCGTGTTGACGTGGAGATCTACTCCATCCAGGGGAAATTGGTCGGTTCTTACTATTTCTCTGAAATCCTCCCTGGTTTCCCGGTCCGGATCAACCGGAATTCTCTTCCAGCGGGTATGTATATCTGTACGATACTGTCGAAAGGAGTTTTTATTGCTTCAGGGAAATTGGTTATCTATTAAAAAAACACTGAGCCGCTATGAATAGCAGCTGTAAATAAAAAACCCCTCCCTTGTTTGGGGAGGGGCATGGGGAGGGGTATCCCCTTACCGTTTATAACCAGAGAAAGATCGTTCCGCTATTGGCTCCGTGGTACCAGTCCACTTTATATTTTGTCGGGCATGGTGGAGGTGTTACAGGTTGGTTGTGGTGATCATACCCGAATGTCAATGTAGCTCCTTTGTCGGCGCTGGGGATATCAATTGACTGGATTCCATTCACTGGTTTGAAGCCGCATGTCTGCCAGTAGTGAACCGGTTGAGTAGTAGTGATAAAAAACTGATTCCCATTACGGGCTACACCCCAGGTTACGAGATTGGTATATTCACCAACCTTTCCGAAACCATCCACACCGATAACAAACTGCCCCAGAGATCCGGTATAAAAACACCGGCGGGCGATGTTCCAGGTACGATTTGTAGCATCCTCAAAGTTCACGGTCATAAAACCCCATGTCCTGTGAACAATATGGTTGATACCATATCCCAGCTGAACAAGGAGACCGCCTGTGATATTTTTATGCGTTTTGACTCCGTTGATGATAATGGTTTTTTGCGTAGCCACTTTCGTTACCTGCAGATTGATGATTTTTACCATCACGGTAGCACCGGGCATGTACCAGTGTGTTCCAACATGTTTTTTTACTTCCACCTGGCCGGTCCGGTAAAGCGTTTCCGGACAATTGAGCCCATGATATGTAATGTAATAGGTAATGGTATCATTTACTATATTCGTAGAGTCAATGGTGGCGTTGCAGGGTAGCCAGGTGATGGATTTCATTCCACCACTGGTGAGCATGATCTCAATGTCGAGGTTGATATCATCATCGATTTGCTGGATTTGATTGTCATCCTGCGAAATCTGCTGGATAGAGGTGGATCCGTTTGGTGCCGGATCAACATTTGGATTTTCTTTTTTACATCCTGTGACGGCCAGTGCGATGGCAGCGATCAGGACGAGGCTGAGTTTGAATAGAGGTGTTGTTTTCATCATGTGTTGATTTTGGGTTTCTGGTTATAATACACCAAGAAGACGGGTTACCCTGATGCAGGAAAGGATTTTTTCTGATGCCGGATACCAGATGTCGGATACCGGATACCGGATGCCGGATAAGTGAATGCGGCAAACTAATGCTATTCCACTACCAACGAGAGCTCCGTCACTGCACAGACTCCAAAGTATCCGATGGCGCCTTCGCTGAGGTTGGTGGAAACGTTAGCGTTGGCTGTAGGGAACATGCTCCCCTGCCAGTTGGTCTCCAGAAGCAGGTCCCGCAAAAATTCAGCATGACGTGATGAAAGTGAGTAGCGTTTTTCCTCGATGATGCTGCCAGCAGGAAAGGTTGTCTGCTCCATTACCGGGGCAAAAATCTGACTGACATCGAGTGTAGAAAGGGTGAAAAAGAGAAGCCGTGCCCGGCAACTTGCCGGATCCTGGTTTTCGAATCCCGGAACAAACGACCAGTCAATTGTTACTTCCCACATGGCCGGATTGTCAACCGTAAAGGCCGACGCAACCCAATCGATATGATACCATTCATCGTTTTCATTCTTCTTGTATATCAGCTCATTGAACACTTTACCGGGAACCATAGAGGCTTTCGCGGAATAGTTCCGGTTCTGCCAGCTAATCTGCAGCGTATAGCTGGTATTCAACAGGGCAACGAAGAGGGAGTCGGTGAAGTAATATCCCGGGTGGATGGTGTCTTCTTTCAGGATCCACAACGAGTCGGCGTTGCTGATCAGTACACTGGCTCCTGTAACAGGCTTGGGAGTTCCGTTCAAATCACTCATTGGGTATGTGATTCTGACCGATTGAGCCTTCTGCTCATCGGTCAGCCTGGCATCCACGACAATCAGCTGGCTGGTGTGGTCTGGGATAGAGAAATCAGCCTTTTTGACACATCCTGTCAGGATGATCACGAGAATGATATATGGTGCCCACTGCTTCATCAGAACTTGAATTGATAGTTGATCGATGGGATGATCCCGGCTACGGAGATCATGGTAGGGACCAACTCATAGTCTCCATTAAGGTTTGATGGTACGACATATTGTCCCTGGCTGTTCGAATACTTGTTGAAACTGACTGAAAAAGGATTGGCCCGTCCATATGCGTTGTAAACTGTTACAGCCAGACTGTGGCGGAAGCGATTCCCTGGTTTGTTTAGCCGATACACTACAGAGAGATCCAACCGGTGATAATCGGGCAACCGTTCGTTATTTTTATCTCCGTATAGAGGAACAGTAGAGCCATTGTACTCATAAAACCCGATGGGGGAGGTTACCGGATTCCCCGTCATGTAAATCCAGCTGGCTGAAAATGACCACCGCTTCCTGGTATCGTACGAGACAAACAGGCAGAGGTTATTCGGACTGTCGAAACTGGCTGGATAGGTGTTTCCATCATTCACCTCCGGAGTTTTGACCAATGACCGGGACCAGGTGTAGGCTATCCATCCGGAGAGCTTACCAACCGGTTTTTGAAGCATCAATTCCAGGCCATACGACCACGCTTTCCCAAACCGGAGTTCACCCTCAACCAATGGATTGTAGAGCAGGTTGGCATGATCAGCATAGTCGATATGATTCCTATAGTGTTTATAAAAGGCTTCCGCAGAAAAGTGGAGCCGGGAGGAAGCAAATTTCAGGAAGTAACCCAGTGTCACCTGGTCGGCTTTCAGGGGTTGGATATTGGGTCCGGCAGGAGCCCACACCTCGAGTGATGTGAATGGACCGGTTCGATCAGACAGCAACTGCATAAACTGGGTCGTTCGGCTGTAGCTGGTTTTCAGGGAAGATTGGCTATTCAAAGCAAATCCGACAGAGAGGCGTGGTTCGGGACTAAAAAAAAGGGAATAGTACCGGTTCCTGCCTACTGCCAACGTATCGATCACCGAGTGATTGGCATCAAAATAGTAAATGGTAGTGGGACCAAAATTCTGCCAAACCGGAAGGCGTATTCCATAATTGAGAGAGAGGCGACTGCCGATTTTCTGCTCATTGCTCAGGTAGAGCATATACTCCATGGATGTATAAGCCGGGACTTCACGTAGCTCCAGTTGCTCATCATCTCCCTGCTGAGTCACATTTCCTGGATTTGAGTGGTAGCGGGTCACGGCAAATCCGGTCCGCAGGGTATTTTTCGGGTTGAGGAACCAGGTGAAATCACTTTTCAGGGTCAGGTTTCCGATGGAGGAATTCCAGTAGTTCTTCCTATCTGATGAGAGATAGAGGAAGTAGTTATAGTGGCTGAAGTTGATCGTGGTATTGGAGAACAACTTCGGATTAAAGAGATGATTCCAGCGCAATGTGCCTGCAAGATTATCCCACCTGATTCCGTAAGTGCGGTAGACAGAATTCGTCTCCCGGCGAAACTCGTCTCTTCCGGTATAGAATGTTAAGAAGAGGCGATCTTTCTGAGAAGGTTTGACGTTGAATTTAGCGTTGATATCATAAAAATAGAGGTCGAATGATCCGGAGTTATCCATCACGTAGTTCAACCAGTTGAGGGTGGAGAGACGACCTGAGAGCAGGAATGAACCTTTCTCTTTTACGATAGGACCTTCAATTGTGAGAGAGGAGGCATAGGGCCCCAGGTTCCCGCCAAATCCAAACCGCTTCATATTCCCTTCCCGGGCGGTGATATCAATCACTGAGGATGTCCTCCCTCCAAATCTTGCCGGAAAGTCTCCTTTATAGATCTCCATGTCGTTTACAGCATCAGGCGTTAACACAGAGAAGAAACCGAACAGGTGGGATGGGTTGTAGATCGGTGCTTCATCAATCATCAGAAGGTTCTGGTCGTTGTTCCCTCCTCTGACATAAAAGAGGGACGATCCATCTCCGAACGATCTGATTCCCGGCAGGAACTGGAGCGCTTTCAGGACGTCGACATCACCTGCAAAACCAGGTAGCTTCTCCAGTGTAGCTCCGGAAAAGTTGAAATCACCTGGCTGATTGACTGCCGGTAATTGCTCGTTATCCCTGGCACGGATCACCACCTCCCGCATGCCCAGGCTGGTCTCTTCCATTTCCAGCGAGACCTCTTTGTTCTGTTGCAGGTCCATGCTCCGGGTCTGCTCCTGAAATCCCAAATATGAGTATTCCACTTCATGGATGCCCTGTGGCAAGGAGAGGGAGTAAAAACCATATGTGTTGGTAGTCGTTCCCATCATGGATTTTCTGACTACCACATTGGCCCCGATCAATGCTTCACCGGTTGTTTTATCCCTGATATACCCACTCACAACGTAGCTGGGTAATGAGCGAGCAGGCATTTCTGCTCCGGATGAAGCACCTGATTTTTTCCGCTTCAGGACGATCTGGTATTCTACAACCAGCCATTCAATGCCAAGTGGTGGCAGGATCGTATTCAGCACCTGCCGGATGGACCTGCTGTCACATCGATAGGTGATTTTCTGATCAACCGGGATGGATAAGGAACTGTAGGAGAAGCTGACATCTCCTTCCTTGGCAATCAGATCCAGGACATCTTTCAATCGGTTATTGTTTACTTCCAGGCTGATCTGCCGGTCAAGATCTTGTCCGGTCAGGATAAACTGTGATAAAAAAAAGAATAGAAAAGTGATCGTACGGAAAGTTCCTCCGGGAAGGAGTCGGATTGATATGTCTTTCCCTGCTAGTTGCATCCGGCCCCGTAGAGGATAATTTCGGATGAGGTGGATTCCGAATTGAGATCAAGTGTAGCCTGAATGACACTCAATACCGATTCCAGAGATTGGCGGTTAAAAGAGGCTGTCAGGCGGCAGGCAGCAAGTCCCTGTGATCCCAGTCGGATATCGGTTTGGTATACTTTGTTCAAGGTTTTAATGATCACATCGAGTCGGTCATCCAGGAAGATCATGCGGCGTGTTTTCCAGGCAAGAAAATTTGGATCCTCGTTCGGGATCACCACAATCCGCTGATTCGCTTGGATGAGCTCCGCTTTTTCGCCGGGGATGATGGTCTTTCTCTCACCGTAAATATCTTCAAAATAGACAGACAGGCTCCCTACCACGAGCACAACCTCCACGTCTTCTCCATTTTTCGTCGTGTTGACGTAGAATGCTGTTCCAAGCACCTCGATTCTGGCATTCCCGCTGGAGAGGATAAACGGCTGGGCCGAATCGTGGACTACATCAAAATAACCTTCCCCTTTGATTTCCACCTCCCGGATACCTTTTCCAAAATCCTCGGTATAGGAGATAGAGGCATGTGCATTAAGGGTTACGATAGTTCCATCGGACAGGGTTGTCTCTAACATCTCATTCGAAGCCATGATTTTCGTAATATCTGGCGTAGTAAAGTAACGATACACAACCCAGGTCGGGATAAGCAAAACCAGTACTATTGCAGCGATAGTAGCTGCCCGAATCAGGCCAATCCGCCAATCGATTCCTTCAGGTTCAATTACTTCAGGTTCCATTCGAATTACTTCACTGGTCTCTTCAATAGCGGGAGGTTCTTCAAATACCGGTGCCGGTTGTGCCGGAGTTCCTTTTTCTGTGGTTTCTTCTATTGAAGGAACACTATATTCGGGTTTTTTCTTGCGAGACGGAATCTTCACCAATTTCAAGGGTGATCTCAGTGCCGGTTCAATTGGAGTTATCTTCTTTTTCAGTTCATCCCATTCCTGATCAACATCCATTTGCTCTTCAACCTGGAGAGCAGTAATGGCCAGCCAGCTCTTCCTGTATTCATCAAAAACACTGGCATTAGCCGGATCACTTTTTATCCATTTGGATAGCTCGCGCATCTCTTCAGGAGTAGCTTCTCCGGAGAAGTAGCGGGTCATCAGTTTGGGATCATATGTTTCGTTCGTGCTCATTTATCCGATAATAGTACACATGAAAGGAGGTTTACCCTGATGAAATGTTGGTGAGATTGTGAGCTGGTGAGCTGGTGTTGCGTCGCTTCGCTCGCAATGACAATGTTGGTTCGTGTATCATAGTGAGGAACATAGTGATGAAGCAATGGCATCAGGCTTATCAGGCTTATCAGGCATAATACAATCAAATAATCCCTGAGTTTTTTTCGCATGTGCTGGAGCGCTTTCGACATCTGTGTTTCGACAGTTTTTACAGAGATCTGAAGTTGATCGGCAATCTCCTGATACTTCATGTGCTCATCCCGATTCAGCAGAAAAACTTCGCGGCATTTCTCAGGAAGTTCCTTAATCGCAAGCGTGATCTGTTCCTTTAGTTCCTTCTCTACCAGGTGATCAGACTGCTGATAGGCAGGTAATGGATACAGATCTTCGGAAACCAGCAAGTTGGAGTCAAACTTATTATTATCACGAAGGTGGTTCAGAGAACGGTTTTTGACCGACGTGATAAGGTATGATTTCACAGCTTTCGACTGATCAATCTGCTCTCTTCTGCTCCACATATTGATAAATGCTTCCTGCACGATCTCACGGGCAGCTTCATAATCTTTGACATACTGGATGGCAAAAATAACGAGTCCGGTAAACTCCTCTTTAAATAATCGTTCGAAATTTTCTTTTTCGAGTGTCCTCATGATCCAGGCAGCAATCCTGATTGGGCTATAAAGATAGCAATTTACTGCTACTCGTACTGCTGCACCTCTTCGTTCACAAACTCCAATTTCACGCCGGCCTGATCAAACATCTCCTCTGAGTCTTTTCCGTCGTGGTATTTTCGTTCACACACAACCCTGACGATGCCGCAGTTGATGATCAGCATGGCACAGGTACGGCACGGAGTCATGCGACAATAGAGGGTGGCTCCTTCGAGCGAAATGCCAAGACGTGCAGCCTGGCAGATCGCGTTTTGTTCCGCATGGACAGTACGCATGCAATGTTGGGAGACACGTCCATCCTCATGAGTGACAAGTTTCAGGAGATGCTCTACATCATCACAATGCGGTAACCCTCTCGGACTTCCAACATATCCAGTTACGAGGATCTGCTTATCGCGTGCGATGACGGCTCCGCTCCTGCCCCGATCGCAGGTAGCCCTTTTGGCCACAGCATTGGCAACTTCCATAAAGTACTCATCCCATGATGGTCTGATATATTTTTCCTCAGTCATGCATTTAATATATTTATCTGTTTGAGAATGGTATCTAGTTGGATATGCAATTCGTCAATCGTTCCATTGTTCATGATTATGTAATCGGCTTCCCGGATACAGGCTTTGAGATTCTGGACACCAGGGTCAGAAGACGTGGATTCCCGTTGTTCGTTTTGCCTGAATATTTCAAACGAGACCGAATCGGTTTCGGAGTTCCGTAACTGGATCCGATCATACCTGATAAGTGGATCTGCGTCCACGGCGAAGAGATAGAAGGTTCCTTTCTGCCGGAGTGAAGCAATCTCACCTGTAGTACGGATACTTTCAATGATGCTGTTTTTTGCTGTTTGTATGGCTTGCTCAAAAAGCTGGTCAACAACATAGGATGGGCCATGTTTAGCCCGAAGCTCATTAGCGAGGTTGTACATGCTGTCGCGGTTCTCAGGCATGCCGAGTTCCCTGATCTTCTCAAGCAGGAAATTCCGGACAGAAAAGTGGGCGAAACCTTTTTTCTCGACCAAATAATCGACGATGGTACCTTTTCCGGCTCCAAGAGTTCCAGTTATCCCGATAATGATCATAAATTACAAAATAGCACGCGGATTTTGCGGATTAAACGCTGATTTCCGCTGATTTTCTTTTCTGTCGTTTGCAAATACTTTTCTCCTGAATTCCGGTTTTTGCCCATAATTTAGCAAGAGTCCAACTTCAATGTTCGTTCCCTTCAGATAATTGATTAATTGTGCTTCATGTTCAGCAACCAGATAGTCGGTAGCTTTGAGCTCTAAAATTACAGAATTATTTATTATAATGTCTGCAAAATACTCTCCAACACGTTCACCCAGATAATAAACTTCAATTCTCTGTTGCCTGCTACACTCAAACCCCTGTCTCTTTAATTCAATCATCATTGCATTCTCATAGACTTTTTCAAGAAAACCAAAACCAAGTTCATTATAAACTTTGTAGAAAACACCAATGATCTTTTTCGTCAATTCCTTGCATATTAATTCCATTATATAAAATTTTATCCGCGCGAACCAGCTTTTAATCCGCAAAATCCGCGTGCTATTATATACATTAATACGGGAAGGGGGAAAAAGGTTATATCAAGGATTCAGTTGATTGATGATTTCATGGAAAATGCGGATACCGGGTTCGATGATCTCATCAGGAAAATCATAGTTAGCTGTGTGGAGATCGGAATGGTTCTCTCCTGCTCCAAGTCCGAATATAGCACCGGGAAAACGTTCTGTAAACTGGCCAAAATCTTCTGACCACCAGAACGGTTCGTTCATTTCTACCAGAGGGAATGTACATGTTCTCGCAGCTGCCTGGATGATACCGACAGCCTCCTGATCGTTGATGGTGGAGTCAAACCGTTCATGCCACTGAATGATCGTATCGAGAGAATAGTTGTTTCCGATATCGCGAATCATTGGGACGATCTTCGCTTTCATAAGTTCGATATCCGTATCCTGCTTTGCCCGTATTGTGGCCGCCAGTTCTGCATTACCGGGAGAGGTGCCGAAGGTGAAATGTCCCAGCCGGCTATATGTGATCGTTACCCGGGTTTGATCACCAAGCTCCCCGATCGTATTGGGAAGTTGTGGCAGAACACGCTGCAATTCAAGTAAAGCAGGCAGGGGTGAGATCCCCTGGTCAGGATATGCAGCATGAGATGCACGTCCTTTCAAACGACTAAAGAGACCCTGCGAAGCAACCGCCATGATATCGCTTTTTACCACCACTGCTCCCTGAGGAAACCCCGGAACATTATGGAGGGCAAAAACATAGTCGGGTTTGATTTCCTGGAACTTCGGATCCTTTATCACCGCCTTCGCCCCTTTTCCCGATTCCTCCGCCGGTTCAAAAAGCAATACAACCCGGCCTGTTTCAGGTCTCTGCTTGTGCAATATTCCGGCCACCCCACAGAGAATGACCAGATGACCATCATGACCACATTTGTGTGAAATGTCTTTAACCAGAGAGTGGTGATTAATTTCTTGAGATTCATGGACTGGGAGAGCATCCAATTCAGCTCTCAACATCACTGTTTTGCCGTCAGGTGATCCCTCAAAAACGAGTGCAAAGCCATTTCCCCCCAGCTTCTCAATTACGTTATCCGGTTCAAACTGGTTGCAGAATTTCAATACCCGGGCAGCAGTTTCCTTTTCCTGGCCTGAATATTCGGGATATCGATGGAGTTCTTTTCTAAAATCCTGCAGTTTATCAAGGTATGGAATAGATGCCTTCATGCTGTGACGAAATGTCGTAACTTTGTATATCTGTTTACACACAAAATTACTTTTTAATCTTGATAATTAGATATTTCGAATGAGAATGTTATACCCCCTCAAGTTTGCTCCGCTCTTCAAAGAGAAGGTATGGGGAGGGCAAAAGATCCGGACCGATCTGGGTTTGGATTTCTCCCCGTTGCCTAATTGCGGGGAAGCCTGGGTATTATCCGGTGTGCCGGGATCACAAACCGTTGTTTCGAATGGCTTTCTCAAGGGAAATGAACTAAACGAACTGGTTGAAATTTACATGGATGACCTGGTCGGGGAAAAATCGTTCGATAGATACAAAGAACAGTTTCCCATTCTAATTAAGTTCATCGATTCAAACGACTGGCTCTCCATCCAGGTCCATCCTGATGATGCGCTGGCAGCAAAACGGAAGATCGGCAACGGGAAGACAGAAATGTGGTATATTATGGACGCCGAAAAGGGTGCTGAGCTGATCAGTGGTTTTGATCAAGAGGTAAACCAGAAGAGATACCTTGATCATCTGAATCAGAAACGACTCAAGAAGATCCTGAATGTGGAGCAGGTTCACTGTGGAGATGTATTCTTTATCCCGGCCGGACGTGTGCATGCTCTTGGTCCTGGCATCTTACTTGCAGAGATCCAGCAAACCTCCGATACAACGTATCGTATATATGACTGGGACCGGGTGGACAGCGAAGGGAAATCGCGTGAACTTCATACCGAGGAGGCGCTGGAAGCAATCGATTTCAAGGTGCAAGACAGTTACCGGACCCTGTATCCAAAGGTTGAAAACGAAACAACTGGTCTGGTTAATTGCAATGCATTCACAACAAGCATTCTGAATTTCACCAAGCCTCTTGAAAAAGAGCTTACCTATCTGGATTCTTTTATCATTTATTTGTGTGTGGAGGGATCATGCAAAATACAAAGTGATGAGCACCATGAACTGTTGACCAAAGGAGAGGTCATTTTGATTCCTGCCATTCAGGAAAAGCTTCAGCTTGATCCCGTTTCTACATGTAAATTGCTTGAAATTTATTATCCATAATCATAAAAGTATACCTTTGCCGTTTTAAAAGTAAACCCTTTTGAAATGAAACGATTATATATACTAGCGGCTCTTCTGTTGATTGGCATTTTTACCATTGCTCAGGAGCCTGTATCCAAAGGCACCCGGAAGCTTCCTCACATTGATATCCAAGATATTAGTGGTAATCCATTTAATACAAAAGACATCACCAACGACGGAAAACCCATTATTATCTGTTTTTGGGCCACATGGTGCAAACCCTGTATCAAAGAGCTGAGTGCGATCTCTGATGAATATGACGACTGGGTTGAAGAGACCGGCGTGAAGCTTTATGCAGTCTCTATCGACAATTCCCGATCCAGCAAACTTGTTGAGCCAACAGTAAACGGAAAAGGATGGGATTTTGAATTTCTGCTGGATCCTAACTGGGATTTTAAACGTGCGATGAATGTGGGTGTACCTCCGTTTACACTTATTCTCAAAGGAGATGGAGAGATTGTTTATGAGCATACTTCATATGTCGACGGAAATGAGTATGAGTACTTCGATATTATCAAGAAGTTCAGCGAGGGAGAAGAGATCCATTAATTCTTCAATCAAAGACTCAAAGAAAAAGGATTTATGAAAGAACATTTACGAGCTCTGTTGCCCGGGCTTCTTTTCATCATTTTATTCCTGCCGTTGACCACATCCGGACAAAATTTTTTACAAAACAGTCAGATCAGTGGTAGTTTTCAGGCGGATGCTGCTTATTACCTGACCGATACCCGGATGGGCATCACCGATTCAACACTTGATGGGAAAATGTTCCGGATCCAGGGATATACCGAAGTGAATTACACCTACAAGAATTTCTCTGCCGGGATGCGCTTCGAAGCCTACCTTCCTCCTCTCCTGGGATATGATGCAGCATATCAGGGATTGGGTGTTCCTTATTGGTTTGTGAAGTATAAAAATAAGCTGCTGGAAGTTACGGCTGGTAATTTTTACGAACAGTTTGGTGACGGGATGATTTTCAGGACATACCAGGATTGGACTCTCGGGTACGATAACTCCTTGCGGGGATTGCGTGTGAAACTCACACCGTTTAGTGGTGTGGCTATCACAGGTGTTGTTGGTGTGCAGCGGTATTACTGGGTTCCGTTCAAAGACAACAACCGGGGGATCGTGAAAGGAGCAGATGTAGATTTTTACCTGAATGACATGTTCACAAGTCTGAATAACTCCAAGTTTAAGTTAAGTTTTGGGGGAAGCTTTGTAAGTAATTACCAGAAAGGGAAATCGCTGGAACTAATCCTTCCGCCCAAGATTTATGAGCTGAAGCTGCCTGAAAATGTCGCTTCTTACGGAGGACGTGTTAACCTCAACTACTCCGGGTTCAACTTCTACACGGAATATGCTCATAAGATCAATGATCCATCCGCTATGAATGACTTCATCTATAAAAATGGCAATGCCTGGTTGATCACAACCTCCTATTCAAGGAAAAACTTTGGGATCATTGCCAAAACGAAGTGGATCGACAACATGAGCTTCAAATCTGATCGCATGGTCACCCTTAACGGGGTTGATATCAACTACCTGCCTGCGGTCACAAAAGAACACACCTATTTCCTGGCAGCGATGTATCCGTATGCCACACAACCAAACGGCGAAGTAGGGGCTGCAGTTGGGCTGACCTTTACATTGCCCAAAAAATCGAAACTCGGGGGTAAATACGGGATGTCTGTTGCAATCAATTTCTCCCAAGTCAACGCCATCAATAAGACAGCGATCAACGATACTACTTTTATCGGTGAGCCAGGCACCCTCGGATACAACTCCAAACTCTTTGCAGTCGACTGGAACGATGTCTATTACCAGGAATTAAGTATTGAAGTTACCAAGAAGTTCAATAAACGGTGGAAAGGAATTTTCAACTACCTATATCAAACTTACAATAAAGATGTGATAGAAGGCTATTTCGATCAATATGGAACCATTTACTCCAATATCGCGATTGTAGATTTAACCTGTAAGATCACACGCAAATACGCATTGAGGGGGGAAATCCAGGGTTTGTTGACCAAACAGGATAAGGGAAACTGGCTGGCCGGGTTACTCGAGTTTACCATCTCACCAAAATGGTTTTTCTCTATCAGTGATCAATGGAATTTTGGAAACCCGAAGAAAAACCTGCGAATCCACTACTACAATATCTCAGCCGGATTTATTCATCAAACAACCCGTATCGCTCTCACTTATGGTCGTCAGCGTGAAGGGATCATCTGCGTTGGAGGTGTGTGCAGGTATGTGCCGGAATCGAATGGCATAACCTTATCGATAACAAGTAGCTTCTGAGGAGAAACTAGTGAACTGGTGAGGTGGTGAATTGGTGAGTTGGTGAACTGGTGAGTTAAAAATTAAGAATAGCGAATAACAAAGAATATGAAAAAAAGTGTTTTATTGATAATTGTTCTACTGGTATTACTGGGAATTTCCTGTGATAAGCTGGAACAGCCCTATGTTAGTATAACAGATATTACTGTTGATTCAACCAAGCGGAAGATCCTGCTGGAGGATTATACCGGCGCCAAGTGCGTGAACTGTCCGGAGGCATCGGAGGTAGCCACAACTCTCCAGGAACTTTACAAAGGACAAGTGATTGTCATGTCTGTCCATGCCGGCTTTTACTCCGAACCTGATCCATCAGGGCCCTATTCAGTGGATTATCGTGTTCCTGAAGGAGTTGCCTGGTTTAACGATTTCAACCTGCAATTCAATCCGATGGGTATGATTAACCGTATGGATGTTGAGGGGACGAAAGCCATCAAACTAGCCTCCTGGGCTGATGTGATTATTGAACACGCCGATCAACCAAAACTTACCGATATCAGTATAACAGCTGAATATTCTGTAAAAGGCCGTGGTGAGATCACTACCACCGTCGACACCAAATTTCTTGATCTACTGCAGGGAGCTTACAGCCTGAGTGTATGCATTCTTGAAGACAGCATTATTGGCTGGCAAAAAAACAACGATACGCTGGTCGGACCCGTTCCCGATATCGAAGATTATGTGTTCATGGATATGCTAAGAGCTGTCATCAACGACACCTATGGCGATGAGCTAACTTCCTCTGTTGATACCAGCCAGGTTTATTCACTCAATTACCAACATCCTGCAAATCCGATATGGGTTCCTAAAAACCTCTCCATCGTTGCATTTGTTTTCCACCAGGAGACGAAGGAGATCATCGGCGTGGAGAAGAAACATCTGATCGAATAACCGGGCTACCTGTCGGGTCGCCCTTACATGTTTTTTACGGGACGCCCCATGGAGTCGTCCTTGCAATGTGTATTACTTGTTTACGACAACCTTACCGGTCCATGTATTGTGCTGACCCTGTACCGTCAGGATATACATTCCATTCGGCACATTTGCCAGAGAGATCAATTTGTCAAGGCTATTTGAAATGGCAACACCCGTTTCTGAATAGACCATGGTTCCCATCGTATTGAAGATCTTCAAATTGACTTGATCCTCTTGCGAGGCAGCAAATTTGATTCTGAAGGTCCCGTTATTTGGGTTGGGAATTACGACACATTGCAATGCCCCACCAGGCTCTGAAATACCTGTGATATAATCAACAGTGATATAGTCAGTTTTAGTCATGGTATTAGTGGTATTTCCATCGCCGACAATCAGGGTCACATCATAGGCGCCGGGTGTATCGTAAAATACCACCGGATTTTGCTCAGTTGAAGTTGACGGGGTTCCTCCTTCGAAAGACCACTGCCAGGAGTTTACTCCGCCTGTAGAGAAGTCGTAAAAGCCCACATTTTGTCCAACGTTAATACTGGTAGGATATCCGACAAAGTTTGCAGCCAATGCCGGGATGTCGATACCGAAGAAGGTGAGATACTCTTCCATCAAATCTTTTCTGGTAGATGGAGTTGCACCGTCAGCCAGACCGCCAAATTCAAATGATGAGCCGATGGTTTTAAACGTGCCTCCATCATATGCGACGCCATTGATATAGTAGGGGCTCTGATTTCGAAAGATCTGAAATGCCGTTCCTTCATTGGTAATACGGTCAATGAATTTGTTGTCACCTTCATAATCAAATGACATCCCTTCTGCAAAGGAACCGGGTTGACCCAGGATCGTGCCCAGGTCATCCTCTCCATCGGTAATTCCAAGAATATGAAACATTGTATGAACAGGTGTCTGCGGGTCGTATTTCCAGGTATCTCCACCCTCCATGTATGCTCGTCCACCTTCATCCAGGAAACTCTTTATCCGGTTTCCTTCTTCGGAAGTCAGTATATGTTTATCGGGATAAATACCCAGACAGACAAAGACAGCAGAGTAGCCTTCTATCTCATTCGGCATCGCCATATCATAATCATTCAGCAAACCCAATGAGGATACTGCATCTGTCATATGCTGACCTGAGTTCAGGTTACCGTCAAAGTCGATAACAAGTACTGGTGTGTTTCCGATGGTCAGGTTAAAGGTAATTACTGATGTCAGATTCCGGTCGGCAGAGATTGCCAGCAGGAATGGAGCCGTTTGGCCTAATGGTGCACCCGGATCTACATTCACTGCATAGGTTTGTGAGGTAGAATCGCCACTTGCCAGGTTTCCAAAGTTTTTCAAATCTGACGTAACCGTCACATACGGACTGATTGAGATCAGGTCGCCGACGACGTTGTATGCATCAGCTGATCCGTTGTTTTTCATTGTCAGTACCAGGTCTGCAGTCTCACCAGGATCAAGGCGCCCGTTATTATTGCCGGATGGATCAAGCACCTCATTACCAATTAGCTGCAGGTTTGGAGCATGAGCTATAATGTTGAATGTAGAGGTCCAGGTTTGGGCTCCATCCATAGCAGTCATCTCAAATTCAATATTTTCACCATCGGGAATGTTGCCGGAAACTTCGAAAAAGTATGCGTCAGGGATCTCCTTGATCTCATCAGGCTGGACGACTCCGTAATTCTCTGTGTAATCCGTTTGGTTGATATATGGAAGGGCTGTAATCACTTCTACTTCGAGGTTTTCGGTAGCTGCCACACCCAGGTTCTTCAATGCAACTGTCAGGAAGATATCCTCCCCATAATCTACCAACTGGTCGCTGTTCCCGCCCTGGTCGTTCACCGTATTACTGATATACTGGATGTATGGCCCGTTGGCTGTGATGACCGGGATATCGGCTATGTAAGGAATGTAGTTAAAGGCTGTTACCACCAGGCGAACAGTATCTGAAAGATTTGTTAATGCCGGAAATACCAGGGTGACTCCACCACCAGTCACAATGTCAGTAGCCAGAATGGATCCGTTTAATGAGGCCGTTGCTCTGGCACCATCTACATTACAATCAACATCAAGTGTTGTGGAGCCGACAAATAATGTAGGATCGTGAGTTACAGTCATAGTTCCGGGGTTATCAGTCCGGACAAAAAGCGTTGGATCCCCAAAAACTGTCCAGGTATCTGTCATGTCATCTCCTCCACCACCGTAGGTGTCGTTCATTTGAAAGCATCCATTGATGGATAATCCGGCAAATGTGCGTTTGATATTGTCAGAATAGGTTTCGACCAGGAGGTCTACCATCTCATCCTGTCCCTCCATTGGCGGATTCCAGCTCTGGTTTATGGTGGATCCGAGGAAAGCAACAGCTCCGGTAGGTTCTCCATTATCGGTAGCCCGTAGCCAGGCTTCAGCGAAACAGGTGATATTCTGAAAATTCCCGTTTACACAGGCAACAGACCAGATAAAGGGAAGTTTATCCTGGTTAGTCAGGTTGTTAACATTGTTATTATTGAATCCGGAGGTAACCCACGTGGTATTGCTTCCATGGCCGGTATAGACTATCAGGCTGGCTCCTTCATCCACACCAGCGCCAACAGAGGCCGCAGATGGGTTTCCGGGAGCATCATTTCCACCCTGCGAACCATCAAAATATTCCGGATTCCAGGTGTAGGTAAAATTGAGGCAATCGTCCTGCATATTACGAACGTGCACATAATCATATTCTCCATCATCACCCGGGCCCTGATTAGAGGCTATTCCAATGACACTTGTGTACCAGTCATCTGTTAATAACTGGGGATCCTGCTCGTAATTAATTGTCCGGGTAACCTGGGTTTCCACCTGGGCAATCGATTCGGCAGAAAACCGCCCTACAAACAACTCCTGGTAGTGATCATTTCCATCGATATAGCCATACGCATTATCAGACGGGCCTCCCAGTCCGCCACCTGTGTTGGTAGGAATCTGAGGACCATCACCCACCAGCAGGACAAAACTCAATCCATTTGTATTGTAATAATCTGCAATATAATCCTTGATTACACCTGCTGTGCTACCAATTGTAGCCACATCTATAATCTCAGTAGGATAACCAATAGAGGTCTTCCAGTCAACATATGGTTGCATGGCATCCATAAATGGACCGTGACAAATGATCAGTAAGTTTCCATACTCGTCAAGCGGTGTGTAGGTAATCGCATCGAAATTCACAAACTCATTGGAGTAGATTTGGATCCACTCTTCACTAAGTCTGATCTCTTCACTCTTTCGAGTAAGCGGATTAACTCCCAGCTCACTTGTCTTATACAACTCAACTGTTATCTCATGATAAACACGCAGTGTTTTAGTCACCGGATTGTACTGGAATGGGTTTACGATCAGCGTTTGCCCTCTCAGGTCTCTGGCGATGAACGGATCACGGGTTCCGGCCAGATTCCCCGGAAAAAACTCGCTGGTCTGGTACACCTCTCCATAGGTGTATGGAACCGTAGCGGGATCGACTGTTCTCAATAGGTTTCCTTTCGATGGAGCGATCTCCATATTGGGATAATCCTGATAGCTGGAGGAGATGATCTTTACCTTCATACCAGCCAGATCAGGAATGATCAGGGTGGATGTCAGTTTCGGAAGATCGGGTGATCCTGCTTCCAGCATGAAAGAGCCTTCTTCAACATAAGGGATAAATGCATCTCCCCGGGTTGTTGTGACCTCATTGAGGTAAAAACCACCCAGCGTAAATGTAAGGGTTGACTGATCAATGTTCGATGCGACCAGTGTGGTTTTTGCCGGGACAGGATCAGCGGAATTGATCTCAACCCAGTTGGCACTGATACCGGCAAAGCTGATTGCCAGTATGAAAACAATTGTTAAAATCTTTTTCATTTTGATGATGGTTCTGATTCTATTGGGTTTCTGTTTTTATCTGGTTAGAATAACTTTTCGGATTACGGTATAGGCATTTGTCTGGATCCGGCAGTAATACATTCCGGGCTGCATGTTGCCGCTCTCCAACGTAATGGAATGCTGACCGGCAGCAACTGAAGAGTGGTCTTTCATCACCCTGATCAACCTCCCAAATGAATCTGTCAGAATGATTCTAACGGCAGCGGGTTCAGTCAGGTTAAAGGTGATATTCAACCGGTCGGTGAATGGGTTGGGGTAGACATGTATCAATCTCTCAGCACCCTTCTGGTCGATTGAGGCAAAGAGATAGTAGATGGTGTTGGATGGATCTGACTCACACCCTGTGATTTCATCGGTAATTGTAACATAATACTCCCCTGTAAGCGTAGGCTGGTATGTAGCCTGGTTGGCTCCGGGGATCACAGCTCCATAGTAATACCATTGGTTTCCGTCAATGACACTCGACACAAGGAGGTCTCCATTCAGAGTAATTATGGCTGCATCCGGTATAGGCAGAACTGTAACTTCTACAGGATCTGAGACGAGGGTTTCATTGCCATCATTAACGGTTACGGTGTAGGTAATGTTGGCGTCAGGTATACATAATGGGAACTGACTGGTTGGATCATCAAGATAGGTAGCCGGTTCCCACAGGTAGGTATATGTTCCTGTTCCACCTGAAGGGATTGCTGACAGGCGGGAGGATGATCCAAGGCAAACCGATGATGGGAATGCGTTGGCCATGAGTGTAAGAGGACCTCCTGCACAACTTATAACAGCTTCCCAACCAGGGTAAATTTCAGAATAATCGGAAACAAATTTAAATGTTAGTGAACCATCCGCAGCTGTGGATTCAATCAAGCCCGGGGAGTCAGTTCCGCAAAATTTTCCGATCTGTGGAGCCAGTGTGGTGTTCCCGTCATAAATAGCCAGATAATCATAATTACAGTTGGCCGATGGTTCCAAAACAAATTCTGTGAAGTCAACTTTCAGCATTGCCCCGGCAGTAGACGGAAAGAATGTCATGGTGAAATACTCATTGTTACTGTAAGGTAAAAACTCACCTCCAGAATCATAGAAACGTGCACCGCAAGTGTTCTCAGAGCCATTTTGCATCGTGAATACAGCCAGGGCGCCAATCTCAATCGCAAACTGTTCCTGAGCAGTAAATTGATTCTGCATTCCTGCAGTTTCGTTGTAATCCAGGGTGACAATTGTTCCGATCGGGGTGATTCCGTTGGTTTCTACAGGGAAATCAACCTCAATATCGATATTTAGCGGGAAGTCCCCTATCAGGCAATTTGGTGCATTGACAATAATAAATGGGGATGATTCCGGTTGAACGGTCATGTGACCAAGCCCATTTCCAACAACAGCATGGCCCTCATTTCTGGTAGTTACCCGCAATATTGCATTTTCACCCGGATCGAGCTCACCATTATTATTCCCACCAGGAGCCGGGTCAATTACCGTAATATTATTCACCACAAGTACCGGTGCATTCAGGGTAAGTAATAGCGGAGATGTCCAGGTATTATTCCCGTCCTCAAAGACGACTTCACAGAACACTACATGCTGGTCCTCTACAAAATCATTCACAGTTAATGCAAACGCATCCGGGCAGATCGTGATCCCACCTGCCGGGATAGAGTCGATGACACAGTTGTTGTTTGTAATGACAACATTGGTATCGGTGGAAGTTAACGTAGCTGTAACGTTCAAGGCAGGTTCCACGCCAATGTTGCTGACTTCCAGGCCAAGGAGAATATCTTCACTGAAATCGGCATTGCCGTTGTTATTACCGCCTATTGAATCATTCACGATAAAAGAGGTCAATGTCACGTAGGGACCTACCGCGGGAATGATCTGAATGGAATCGATATGCGGTTTGAAATTCTGTTTGGTGATAACGACCCCAATATAACCGGGGTCGGTTAACGCGTCAAAGGTAAGCGTGGCATCGCCTGAGGAATCTGCGCAGGCTGAAGAGATATATGTATCTCCATCTTTTGAGAGCCCGATATAAGCATAGGGTTCGGTTGTGATATCTACAGAGGTGGATCCGACTAGAAGTTCATTCGGGTAAACAGTTGTCAATTCCGGGGGTATTCCCATATAAACCATCAGTGAAGGATCTCCCATCAGGTGATAGATCTCCCAGTAATAGGTTTTAGTACTGGTACTGGTGCTGGATTGCTCCACAGCCAGATTCCCGCCGACGAACATCTGGCCCTGAGTTACAAACCAGTCTTCCATAGCCTCACCATGGTCGTGAAAGGTCACATCATAGGCTCCCAGGTGATTGGGGTTATAAGGCGGATTGGTTGAGATCGCTTCAAATCCGACCGCCCACCAGAAATCTTCATTCCACATGGTGTTATTGGTTCCTCCAATATAACCCAGTGCACCTTTATTTTCAGCACGCAATAGTTCTTCGCCCAAACAGATCCCACTAAATTTATTACTCAGGCAACAATTCCCAACCATCAGGCAATACATATTTTCGTTCTGCAGATTGGAAATATCGCTGATTTTAAACGAGGGATTCGACCAGCCTGTAGTGCCGCAATGGGCTGTATAGTTCGCATAGGTAACCCCATCAGAAACATTTTGTTTGATCTGGGCGGAATAGTTCGCTCCTCCTGGTTCCGGCTGTAAATAGGTGTGAGAGAGTATCCCGTGTGCGGTATTGAAATAATTCTCGGTTCCATAGTTTATCTGTCCGTTTCCATAGGTAAGCCCGGCGCCACCGGCATCATATCCTGCAACCATTACTGCTTCACCAAGGAACACTTCATCCGGGAAGAGGTACTGCTCGTATTCAAGTGTTTTGTCGATCTGAGGCTGTAATTGGACGAGGTTGTTTGCTGAAAAACGTCCATAATAACATTCGGGGATTTTATCGCCGGTATATTCACAATAGTACAGATCCGTCGGGTGGTTTCCGGCTGTTCCGTTGAATGCGGGGATTTGGGGCACATCACCAACAAAGAGGATAAAACTCTGAGGTTCATATCCTGCAGGAGGGTTTGTATAAAAATCTTCAAGGTAATTGCTGATGGATGTGGTTGAGGTTCCTACTGTGGGATCATCCGTATAGGCTTCAACCACTTTGAATCCTTTGCGACTCTTCCAGTCGATAAAAGGCTGCAGGGCATCCTCAAACATAGGATCTGCTACAATGATATAGGTCACCGGGGCAGTAGTGATCAATTCGTCGGTGAGGTGTTTGTAATTGGCCAGCTGGTTGTATATGTTATCAAAATAGGGTGAGAATAGCGCTTGCTTCCGGGCAATCGCAGCCTGTTCATTCCCGTTAGTGAAGCTTATCTTTGCCTCAATATTCTTGTATATTCGTAACGTTCCTGTAACCGGGTTATATTTCACAGGGGAAATATCCAGTCGTGCCAGGTTCACTGCACGCATGATTCCAACCGGGGTAACGGACACCAGGGGACCACCCAGAAACTCATTCTTAAGATAGCTCTCATCGTTGATCACAAAAGGAATCTCTTCGGGGTCGGTGATCGCTTTACTCAAAGAGGGTTGCTGTGGAATGATCCGGAAATTAATGCCGGAGCCTGCCAGGGAATAATCGGTAAACTCGGCGTTGATGATCTGGACCTCCACGGTTCCATCCATCGGAATCTCAATCAACTTCCTGTTTACAGGGAGTTTCGGATCACCTATTTCACTGCTGTATCCATAGCCAAGCACAAACAACTCCGTAAAATCGCCCAGTTTTGTCTGGATATCCCGAAACTGAATGGAGGAAACATGGCTTGTAAATGATAACTGGTGATAGGTATTGGTAGTCAAGTGTAGTTCTGTTTTTCCGGAATTGATCCGGATCTCTCCGGCAAAAAGCAACAACGGCATGCAAAACAACATTAATGCTACAGCACGCCTTGTGAGTAGAAAGTTCATCATAATCTCGTATTTAATCAGAGTTCCTTCTATATATGTATATATCTGTAAAAACGTCAAAGTTATTAAAAAAGTTAGATGTTATCTGTTATTTATCAGACATTTATTAACCATGAATGGTTGGTTATTGAATATATTAATCAAGTTTAACAAGTGACGTATTGATTTTCCGGATGTTATATACCGGGTACCAGGCAGCCAGATATCCAATCAGCACCACTGTTAAAAAGACAAGAATGAAATCGAGAGGTTGCATTTGAACGGGATAACTATCGACGACAAAGGTGCTGTCGGGGCCACCCATCCGGATCAACCCAAAGACTTGTTGAAGCCAGCAGATGACTCCTCCAATGATCATGCCGGTAACGGCCCCGATCAAGGAGATCATCATGCCTTCAGTCATGAAGATCCGTTTGATCAGTTTCCGGCTGGCTCCCATACTTTGCAGAACAGCAATATCTTTCTTCTTATCGAGGATCAACATGGAGAGAGAGCCAACCACATTGAACGTAGCCAGCAGAAGAATGAATGCGAGGATAAGGAATATAGCCCATTTCTCCGACTTCATAATGTTGTATAGAAGTTCCTGTTGTTGAAACCTGTTTTTCACAACAAACTTATCGCCTACTGCAGCCTCGATCTGCTGCTGTACCTTGTTGTGGTCAGTACCATCCTGAAGCTTGATCTCGATAGCAGTGATCTCGTTAGTGTAATCAAGCAGATTTCTGACAAACCTGAGTGGCATGATGGCGTATTTCATATCGAAGTCCTGCTGGATAGAGAAAAAACCGGCAGGAAAGATACGTTCCTGGCTGAAGGCCTGCTCCAGGGAACCCCCAATCCGGCCCGTGCGGGAAGGGACAAATACGGTGATGGGATTGAGGTAGTCGTCCAGATTGGCGTTGAGGTAGTAGGCTACACCATAGCCCAGCACAGCGAAATTTTTATCTTCCCTCCGGAGCAGGAAGTGCCCCTCTACCATCATGGTGTCGACACCTGTCATCCGTTGAAAATCGGGTCCTACTCCCTTTAATGTGACGATGGTTTGTTTGTCTTTGTATCGCATCAAGGCATTCTCCTCCATCACCTCCGTCAGATAAACCACTCCCGGGATCTCCTTCAGCAGGCTCTGTGGTATATCTGTATCCGGAAATATTTTCCCTTCCCGGAGCGTGATTTGAATATCAGGATTAAACGAGTCGAAGAGAGAAACGACGAGCTTCTCGAAGCCGTTAAAGACAGAGAGAACGATGATCAGCGCCATCGTGCCAATGGTTACTCCTATCACAGAGATCATCGAGATGATATTGATCACGTTGTGTGATTTCTTCGATTTGAAGTACCGCTTGGCTATGTAGAAGGAGAAGTTCAAGGTTTAAGTATTATTGCCATTGTATTGCCATAAATTGCCATTGTATTGCCATGGATTCCAAAATTTCGTTATTTCTTTTTGCGTTGTCACCTTGTTACCTTGTCACCCTCTCACCATCCCTACTTCCATGCTTTTACGATTAAACCGGTTCCGGTTTTGTGTTTCAGCCATAGATCCAGGGCGTTACAAATGAGGGCTGCCGGATAGGTCAGTATGTAATAAAACGGCAACAGCAGGAAGAAAATTTTGGAGGCATTCAGCATCAGGATCGGATACTTCATTGAGAGCTTCCAGCCGATCTGTCCGGGTTTTCCATAGGTGTAATGCACTTCCACCTCATGAAAACCGGCTCGCTTAAGTTTCTCCTGAATATCAGTTACTCCATATCCATCCCGCACATGCTCATCGATAAATGAACTATCCTGATCGTGGTTATGAACTTCAGATCCCCCCTGGTCAGATGGGGTGGAGATCAGAACCATTCCTCCCGGTTTGAGCGATTCATGAAAGTTCCGGAAGACCAATTCATCTTCCATGATATGTTCCATCACATCGACTGATAGGATCAGATCGTAGGCTTCCGGTTTCCTGTATGCAGTCAGGTCCGCCACGTCAAACGTTACATTCTCTCTGCCTATCTGTGAAAAAAACCGTTTACAATCCGCAATCTGCTCTTGTTTCACATCGATGGCATCTATATGGATGTTCTTCCCTAATCCTGACAGGTAATAGGTGTACTGTCCAAAACCTGAACCGGCGTCAAGAAACTTCGATGCCGGATGCCGGATGCTGGATCCTGGATGCTCGATACTCGATGCTCGATGCCAGTGGCGGATAGCTTTTCTGACATGCCAGGTGCGAAGCAAGAGGAGGTCCAGCAGTTTGTAGAAAAGAATCCGCATCAACGGGGTTTTGTTGAAGGCGGCTCCCAGAGAACGTTTTATCGGGTCGTATTGCATGGCTGTGGGGACGCGGCATGCCGCGTCCGTACTGTGTGATGATCATTTATCGTGTAAAAGCTGATCAATATTATCAATATAATCGAGGGAGTTGTCCTCGAAAAAATGCAATTCCGGAACAGCCCGTAACTGGTTTTTAATACGCTGACCCAGCCGATACCGGATCTCCCGGTTATGTCCCTTTATCGATTCCATAAGGTCTGCTTTATCATTCGTTGCGAAAAGGCTCATATAGGCTTTTGCTACCGAAAGATCTTTGGTCACATAGACTTTGGTTACGGTAATCATGGCTCCCGAGAACATTTCCCGGCTCAACTGTTGAAAAATGGTTCCTAGGTCTTTTTGTATGAGTCTTGCAATTTTCTGCTGACGTGTGCTTTCCATACTGCAAAGTTACGGTTTGTTGCTGATAAATTCAGCAATTATTCTAACTTTGCCATAATGAAAAGCCTAGCCAAGATCTTCTTCTACATACGAAATTATTGGATTTTTGCCTCACTGAATGCCCTCTTTAACATCCTCTCTATTTTATTCTCACTGGTCTCATTTGCCCTCTTTATCCCGATCCTTCAAATGTTATTTAAAACTGCGGAAATCCCTGAAAAAGCAGGACCGCTTGTCTGGACCAACATGGATTCTATGAAAGAGAATTTCTACCATTTTTTCGGCCAGCTCATCCGGAACTATGGGGAAGATGAAGTTCTACTCTATATCGGGATTGCGATCATCCTTCTATTTTTCTTACGAAATCTTTTCAGGTACCTCGCCATGTTCTTTCTGGCTGTTGTACGCAATGGAGTGGTGAAAGATCTACGAAATGAACTATACACCAAGATCCTGATCCTCCCACTGGGCTTTTATACCCAACGGCGGAAAGGGGATCTCATCGCCAGGATGACTGCAGATGTACAGGAGGTTGAATACTCCACGATGAGTTCACTCGAGATGATCTTTCGTGACCCGATCCAGATCATCGCTTTTGTCGTGACGCTGTTTGTCATCAGTCCCCAACTGACGATTTTTGTGTTGATCTTATTACCTGTCAGCGGATTTTTTATTGGCAGGATTGGCAAGAGCCTCAAGCGAACCTCAGGCAAAGGCCAGAAAAAAATGGGCGAGATCCTGGCTGTGATCGAAGAGACTATTTCAGGTTTGAGAATTATTAAAGCTTTCAGTGCTATCACCTTCGCTGACAAGCGGTTTCAGGAAACGAACCAGTCATTCTTCAGGATCATGGTTAGGCTCTACCGGAAACGTGACCTTGCCTCGCCGTTGAGTGAATTTCTCAGTGCTATCGTGCTCACGATTTTGTTATGGTATGGTGGCCGGTTGGTACTTGCTCCGGAAGACAGTCTCGATGCTGCTTTCTTTCTGGTCTATCTCACCATCTTTTCCCAGGTGATCCCACCTGCCAAATCTATCACACAAGCTTACTACAATGTTCAGAAAGGAGCTGCTTCGATGGACAGGATCAAACATGTTTTGGACGAGCCTGAGGTGATCGAACAGAAAGCCGATGCCATTGCCAAGAAAGAATTCACAAACCGTATCGAATATAAGGATGTTTGCTTCAAATACCAGGCAGAACCTGTGCTGCAATACATCAACCTGGTCATCGAAAAAGGGAAGACTATCGCTGTTGTCGGGCCATCAGGTGCCGGGAAATCCACCCTGGTGGATCTGCTTCCCCGGTTCTATGACATTCAGGATGGAGAACTTTGTATCGATGATATCCCTATCCGCGACATGGTGATCGATAACCTGCGGGGTTTGATGGGCATTGTCTCCCAGGAAACGATCCTGTTCAACGATACCGTTTTCAACAATATCGCTTTTGGCATGGAGGACGTGAGTGAGGAAGAGGTTATCTCTGCGGCCAAAGTAGCCAATGCGCACGAGTTCATTGAACGGATGCCTGATGGATACTATACCAATATAGGTGATCGTGGCACCAAGCTTTCAGGAGGGCAGCGCCAGCGCTTGAGTATCGCCAGGGCAGTGCTTAAAAATCCCCCAATCCTGATTCTTGATGAAGCCACATCAGCCCTTGATACGGAATCGGAACGACTGGTACAGCAGGCTCTCGAGAACCTGATGAAAAACCGAACCTCTATCGTGATCGCCCACCGCCTCTCCACCATCCAGCATGCGGATGAGATCATCGTATTGCAAGATGGCATTCTTGTGGAACGGGGAGCTCATCAAGAGTTACTTGAGAAAAACGGTGTTTACCGGAAACTGTATGACATGCAGGTGTTTGTTTAACCTTACAACTCGGTCATTTTAATGAGGATGGCATCCAATTTTCTCTTCAGGAGATACTCACGGCAAACGAAGTTATTGATAAGGAAGGCGAAAACAAGCTTACGGCCATTGACAGTGGAGGCATAACCTGCCAATGTTTTGATTGCCGCTAACGTGCCTGTTTTCGCCCGAATCTTCCCCTCTGCAACGGTTCCCCGCAAAGATTTTCGAAGTGTTCCGGAAACGCCGGAAAGGGGGAGTGAGCTATAGAACGCACCAAATGTAGGAGCTGTTGTCTCATAAAAGAGGATGTCTACCAGCTGTCGTGCCGAGACAAAATTATCATACCTTCGTCCGCATCCGTCAGCCATATGGACACCGGCCATGTCAATTCCTTTCGACTTCCAGAAATTGATCACCGCATCGCACCCTGTGGCGTAGGATCTTCGGCCGTAAATCTCTTTCCCGATATTCTGGAAAAGTTTATTCGCTATCCTGTTATTGCTTTGCTGGTTGGTAATCATCACTTCGCGGCGCACTTGATCTCCCAGAATCTCCAGAGCAGCTCCGGTTACCAGAATCTTCTGCACGGATGCCGGGATGAGGAGCTGGCTAGGATGAAATTCAGCCAGGATGACCGGCTGATCTTCTGTGTCGTCGATGATCAGAAAGCTGGTTGTACTGGAGTCGACACACCGGGCAGAGATAAACTTCTCCAATTCTGCCAGTAGAGGGGTAAGTGCAATAGAGTCCTTTTCCGCCTGTTTAATGGAGTCCCACCAGTTTACTGCAGCATCCTGTATTTTTGTTTCATGGCAGGAATAGTTGGCTAAGAAGAGAGCCAGTACTGCGGTGACAAAAATTAATCGACGAAACATGAATAGAACTAGATGTATACAATTCTGGCAAAAATAAAAAAACGTAATTTCGTATTTTCAAGTATTAGAGAGTTTTATCAACAATTTCAAGCAACTTTTCACCAGGACAGACTGTCTTTAGAAAGAACCATCGGGCCTGATTAGCTAAAAAACAATGATATCCTTCCGCAAATACCACATTCTCTATTTGCTAACCTTATGCGTGATTTGTTTGTTAACGTTCCCTTCTTCAGCACAACGTTTTTGGGATAATATCCCGTTCTATACGCCAGATCCGGCACAACGTGTTTACGACTCCCTGATTGCATCTCGCATTCCTATTTTCCCCTTTACTGCAAATGCTCCCTCGAAAACGATGCCCGATTCGCTTGACAACTCACCTTATATGTGGTTTCCCGGCATTCTCGATCAGCTATCCTATTTTGCCTGCCAGCAATTTTGTGGAGCGGCCTACACCTTTGCTTATGAGGTGAACCGGTTAAGGGATGTCGACGGCCACCTACCCGAGAACAGATATCCGGCTCATTATACCTGGCACTTCTTCAACGATGGAGAGAAGCGAATTGGCGTGAATTTCCTTCATAGTTTTCATGCCATGATGGAGCAGGGGCACATGACTATTGCCGATTTCGGGCCCGATTCGGCACAGCTTTCGACAGGATGGATTGATGGGTACGAGAAGTATTACAGAGCGATGCAGAACAGGATCAGTAATGTCTATGCCATCCCTGTCAACTCTGCCGAAGGCATTCAAACCGTCAAACAATATCTGTTCGATCATCTGGATGGATCTTCAACAGGAGGCGTTGCCTGTTTTACCGCATCGAGTCCTTCGATGAGTGGTGGATCCAGCGAATTGCCGGAAGGCACGCCAGAAGCCGGGAAATATGTGATGATCCACTGGCAACCTTATCCTACTCATGGCATGACCATCGTAGGTTATCACGATTCGATCCGTTACGACCTGAATAATGACGGCCAGTTTACCAACGACATCGATATCAACCAGGACAGCATCGTGGATGCCCGTGACTGGGAGATCGGCGGATTCAGATTGGCTAATTCATATGGGAAATGGTGGGCTGATCAGGGCTTCTTCTACGTGTTATATAGTGCTATGGCATCAGAATTTGAAGAGGGTGGTGTATGGAACAACTGTGTTTATATTGTGGAGCCCGACCCTGATTACTCGCCAGTGCTCACCGTGAAGGTCTCACTTGAACACGTCAAGCGAGACCAGCTAAATATTATGACTGGTATTAGTCAGGATCCGGATGCCGAATTTCCTGATTATGTGCTTGATCCGCCTATCTTTTCTAACCAGGGAGGTGCCTACTACATGCAGGGATTTGATAGCATCCCCAGCCAGAAAAACCTCGAATTCGGTCTGGATGTCACGCCATTACTCAGCTTCGTGGAACCGGACGTCCCGGTGAAATTTTTTCTGATCATTGAGGAGCGGGACGAGAATAATATCGGGCAGGGAAGGTTACATGAAGCTTCTTTCCTCCATTATGGGACCACAATGAATTCCTTCTCCTGTGAAGGAACAGATATCCTACTCCAGCACAACGGCACCACCATTGTATCGGCAACCGGAACAGTTACTTTTGAACCACCGAAGATACTGAATGACGAACTGCCTCCCATTAGTCCTTCAGAGGACTATTCGGTCCAGTTCCAGGCTCAGCACGGAGAAGCTCCCTACTCATGGTCTATCAGTCAACCCTACTACCGGATGGCCGATGATGCTCAATACGAGCCTTTTACAGACGTGCAGCTTTTTCCGCAGTCGGATGATAAACCATTTGCCATGGCTGTTCTTCCATTTTCATTTCCCTTTTATGGATCTCATTATGATACAGTCTATGTCAATGCTTACGGGATGGTTCAGCTTACTCCTGATCATCTCATCTATCCTTACCTCTGCAGTGTAACTGATATGTTGGCATATTCAGCCGCAATCATTCCATCTCTTTCCCAAGATTATACGATTCGACAACAGGACGGGGATGGGATGTGGATGAATGTGAGTCCCGATTCTGTGATGTTCAGATGGAAGCTTTCCCTCTTGGGCATTGAACAGCAGAGCAATATTGAATTCAGTGTGATCCTGTACCCTGACGGGAAAGCATCTA
Organism: uncultured Prolixibacteraceae bacterium; assembly: GCA_964616825.1. Lineage (GTDB taxonomy): Bacteria > Bacteroidota > Bacteroidia > Bacteroidales > FEN-979 > QYOJ01. The sequence goes on along the minus strand of CAZTSX010000002.1, from coordinate 84,444 downwards.
CCTGTTTCGGGTCAGTTGAAACGGGCCCCAATGCCCTGATCGCCTGGACAGGCGTTGCCAAAGGAGAAAAATACAATACCCATATCCGTCCGATCCTCAACATGAACCAGGAGTCGGGAAAGTCCTATTTGTATGTGCCTCCCATACTGCCTGATTCAATCTCAATGACCCCGGAAGGATTATTGACAATAAACGGCGCCGACAGCTCAAAAATTTACGATCTGATTGTCAGAGTGACCGATATGCAAAGCATTAGCAGGGAAAAGCATTTCCAGCTCTCCAACGGACTTCTGATCCGGCATCAATTCGTCAGCACCTCCGGATTTTTCCAATATCAGGAACCTGTCACTTTAGACCTGACTCTGACCAATACTGGCTCCGAACCTTTATCAAACCTGGAACTTACATTTCACTGTGCTGAAGCATCCATTCAGATATCAGACAGCCTGGAAATAGTTCCGGCACTGGCAGCGGGAGAGACGATCCAATTAATCGATGCCTTTGCGTTTATCCTTGAGGAAAACCTTACCGACCAAACCCCTATTGCCTTTCGTATCATTGCTTCCACACAAGACCGTGACTGGGAGACCAGATTCTTTCTGGAGGCTTCAGCCCCTGACATCAAGATCATGACTCCTGTGATTGAAGATGGTACGAATGGATTGCTGGATATTGGAGAGACGGCTGACCTGATGATTTCTGTTTCCAACCTGGGAACGCTTCCAGCAGAAGAGCTTTCGCTGACACTCTACACACAGGACAGCCTGGTGGAAATCCTCTCCTCTCCAACTCTCTACCTGGCTTCATTGGGACAGAAAGTAACGTGGGATGCTTACTACCGTTTGCGGGCATCCCGTTCTGTAACGGCCGGACACACCATGAACCTGCAACTTCATATCAGCAACGGATCGTCGATCGATATCATATACCCATTCTCAATCCCGATCGGGATCAATCCCATCGCTCTGATCAAGCTGACAGATATCACCACCTCCATCAATCTGATGGTCAATTACCTCGACAGCCTGCAGGTAAGTTACGACCTGCATACCTCCATGCCACCTAATCTGAATATGTATCCCTGTGCATTCCTGGTCCTTGGTACATCCTATTCCGGATCATACGCCCTATCAACCGAGGAGACATTGCAACTCATCAGCTACCTGAACAATGGTGGAACAGTCTATATGGAAAGCTATGCGTCCTGGTATTATGGAAATTCTGCTATGCTTGAGGAGGTATTTCATTTTTCCACAGACCGCGTAAGTGTATATAATTTCAACGAACTGGATGGGGTCTCAGGTACACTGACTGATGGCATGGAATATCCCTATCTCAGTTCATCTGCCTACGCGATCTTTGAAGTTACCCCGAAAGGAGATGGTTTTCCCTTGATGAACAACCTGGATGCCCCACCCAAGTGTATCGAGTTCGGATACGATGGAGATGATTACAAGACTATAGGTACGTTCAAAGAGTTCGGTCTGCTGGTTGATGGCCAGCCACCATCACAGAAAGCCATCCTGTTCACAAAATACATGGAGTTTATGGAGGTGAATATTGAAGGGCCATATCCCTTCTTCCACGCCGACACGACTCATATCTGTAAATGGCATATGGTCCGTTTCATGGATGACTCTTTTGAAAACGTCACCTCCTGGCAATGGGAGTTTCCAGGCGGAACCCCGGCCTGGTCGGATGAACAAAACCCGGTTGTCAAGTATCACCACTCCGGAGTGTATGATGTTATCCTGACCATCTCTGACGGGATTCATTCCCAGACGATGCATAAAAAAGAGTATATCCACGTGACTGTTTGTATGGGTGTTGATGAAGCACCCTCTTCAGCAGAGCAGATCCGAATCTATCCCAATCCGGCAAAAGGTATCGTGTGGATAGAGTTTGCTGAGACCTTAGGGAGCAAGACAACAATTGATCTGTTCAATTTACAAGGAATGTTGATCAGGCACTACCCGATTACGGGTAATACCAAGGCTCTAAGAATTTCACTTGATATCTCAGGGATCTCAGAAGGGATGTATATTATCAGAGCCATATCCGGGCAAGGAGCATCTTCCAGGAAATTGATCGTGACAGAATAATTTTACGAAGGGGTATCAATCACGGGTATTCCTGGCAAAGTTTGAACAGGCGTTCCACTCCCTTCTTGTCGCTCATGAATGAACAATGACGCTTCTCGCGGTGCTCGTAGTAATGTCCTGTTTGATCTTCGGCTTCACCTGAGGTTGCCAGCCAGACCGGTGTGTCGGCACCCTGCTCAGGAGTTTCGCTTCCACCATACCCAAGATCATTGCTTAATTTCGAGTTAACATCTCCAGGATGACAAACATTTACACAGATTCCATCGCTTTTGAGGTGGTGAGCAAACGCTTCGGTCAGCATCCGGTCAGCCTGTTTGGACTGCCGGTATGCCTTGTCATTATCATAGTAACGGTTTTTGAATTCCAGGTCGTCAAAATTCAGGTCTCCGGCCCAATAGCTGGCAACATTGACGATGCGGGCATCATTCTGCTCTTTCATAAGGGGTGAAAAGTACTTGATCATCCAGTAATATCCCAGGACATTGGTGGCCCACTGCATCTCGATCCCTTCTTCGGTTTCCGTCCGCGAACGGGGAGTCGTACCGGCATTATTGACAAGTACCTGAAGAGGGCCCTGCCAGTCCTTGCTGAATTTCCTGATTTCCTTCTGACTTGACAGATCTACCACAGCATAATCCAGCGCTGTATCCGGAGCGAGCTTCTGGATATCTGCTACAGCCTGAGTGAGTTTTCCTTTATCTCTACCGACCAGGATCACTTCCAGGCCGTATTCAGCGATACCTTTCGCAATGGCTTTGCCGATTGCTCCGTATGCACCAGTAACGATTGCTTTTCTTTTCATATTATCCAGCTATCCAGTTATCTAGTTATCATTGTCATTGCGAGGAGCAGAGCGACGAAGCAACAGCATCCAGTAACAGTTCCTTTACTGCTTCAATGATTCCTTGCACGTCATAACCGCATTCTCTATGCAACTCTTCCAGGGAACCCTGACCGATGAACTGATCGGGAATTCCCAGGCGCGTTACCGTAGTGGAATCGTTATTATCACTGATGAACTCCAGCACAGCGCTACCCAAGCCACCTACAATTGTCCCGTCTTCCACAGTAACAAGTTTTTCGAATTTCTTCAGGATCTCGTTCAACAACGATTCATCCAGTGGTTTCAGGAATCGCATATCATAATGAGCTACATCATATCCGGCCTCTTCTAGTTCCCGACAGGCAGCAATCGCATAATTTCCTATATGTCCAATGGTAAGGATAGCGGCCTTACGGCCTTCCCGGATCACCCTTCCTTTTCCGATTTCCAGCTTCCGGAATTTCGTTTTCCAATCGGGCATCACTCCTCTCCCTCTCGGATACCGGATAGCAAACGGACCTATTCCTTCAAACTGGGCCGTATACATCATATTGCGAAGTTCTTCTTCGTTCATTGGCGCTACCACTGTCATGTTAGGAATACATCGGAGGAAAGAGAGATCAAAGGCGCCATGGTGGGTTGCTCCGTCTTCACCGGCCAGTCCTCCGCGGTCAAGACAGAAAACAACATGCAATTTTTGTAGCGCTACATCGTGAATCATCTGATCGTACGCTCGTTGCATAAAGGTGCTGTATATATTACAGAAGGGAATATACCCTTCCGTTGCAAGTCCGGCTGAGAAGGTTACCGCGTGCTGCTCAGCGATTCCCACATCGAATGTCCGGTCAGGCATTTTCTTCATCATGATATTGAGAGAGCAACCCGTCGACATAGCGGGAGTAATTCCAACAATTTTGGGATTCTTTTCAGCCAGTTCGACGATTGTTTGACCGAATACAGTCTGGTATTTCGGAGGCTGGCCATGGCAATTGTCTTCTTTTATCTCACCTGTTTTACGATCAAAAACTCCGGGTGCATGGTATCCGATCTGGTCCTTCTCAGCCTGCTCAAAACCTTTGCCTTTCACAGTACTGACATGAAGCAGCTTGGGTCCCAGAATGTTCTTCATGTCAGACAGGAGTTTTACCAAACGGATCACATCATTTCCGTCGACAGGACCAAAATACCGAAAATTAAATGCCTCAAAGAGGTTGCTTTTGGTGAGGAGCGAAGATTTTACTGCATTCCCAAGCTGTTTCACGATCGCCCTGGAGTTCTTCCCGTACTTCGTTCCGCCACCCATCAGAAACCAGATCTTATCCTTCAGTTTGTTATATGTACGGCTGGTTACAATATCTGCCAGGTAATCCTTTATGGCACCTACATTTCTATCTATTGCGATCTGGTTGTCGTTCAATATCACCAGTAAGTTGGCGTTGGAGACACCAGCATTGTTGAGCGCTTCCATTGCCATGCCGCCTGTCATCGCTCCATCGCCGATCACAGCTACATGATGCTGGCTTGTATCACCGTTGAGTGCAGCAGCTATACCCATACCCAGGGCGGCAGAGATAGAGGTAGAAGAGTGTCCAACGCCGAAAGCATCATATTCGCTCTCAGACATCTTGGGGAAACCACTTAGTCCCTTATACATGCGTATTGTATGAAAAAGGTCTTTGCGCCCCGTCAGGATCTTGTGAGCATAAGACTGATGTCCAACATCCCAGATCACTTTATCATCCGGTGTATCGAATACGTAATGGAGGGCTACTGTCAGTTCCACCGTACCTAAACTTGCTCCCAGATGCCCCTGGTTAACCGAGATGACATCGATGATCAGCGAACGGATCTCATCACATAGCTGTGGAAGTTTCTCAAGGGGAAGTTTCTTGAGGTCAGCTGGGGTATTGATTGTTGCTAGTAAGGGACCAAATACCGGGGTCATGTATGTGAGATTTTGGGATGGCAAAGGTACAAAAAAAAGACTGGTGATGTGGTGAATTGGTGAACTGGTGAGTAGGTGAGTTGTTACAACATGCCCAGTTCTAGTTTGGCTTCGTCGGTGAGTTTTTCCATGTCCCATGGCGGTTCAAAAGTGAGGTCAACCTTCACGTCACCAATTCCTTCGATCAACTTTACTTCATCATGCACCATCATTGGCATATCTTCTGCTACAGGACAATTCGGGGTTGTTAGGGTCATTAGAATATATACATTGTTGTGATCATCAATCTTCATCTCATAGATAAGGCCAAGGTCGTAAATGTTGACCGGAATCTCAGGATCAAAAACCATTCTGAGCGCAGAGATGACTTTATTTTCCAGTTCAATCTTCTGTAGATCCATACTTTCTATTTTCTGTAAAATTACACAATTCATCTTTGATATTTTTGAACACGGATGATATGGATAATAAAAATTTTCTATCTTCGTCCAAGGAATTTAAATCAATGAGGCCAATGACTGAAACAGTTAAAAAACTATACCGTTCAACCAAAGACAGGGTCCTTGCAGGTGTATGTGGTGGGCTTGGTGATTACCTGAATGTAGATCCCGTGTTACTCCGTGTGGTATGGGCAGTATTTTTCTTCGCCGGCGGAATGGGGTTGCTGGCTTACATCATTGCATGGATCATCATGCCGGAGGATACTTCGTCTGAAAAACGATAGCGTATAGTTTCATCTGTTTGATCATGGAGTTGAGGCCGTTGGAACGGGTCGGTGAGAGGTGTTCCCGAAGACCAATTTTATCCAGAAAAGAGAGATCTGCGTGAATGATCTCATCCGGAGAATGGTCCGACAGCACCCGGATCAGCAGGTTGGCGATTCCTTTGGTGATGATGGCGTCACTGTCGGCCCGATAAAAGACCTTCCCATCCTTATAAGCAGCGTGAAGCCAAACTTGCGACTGGCATCCGGAGATGAGATATTGCTCGGTTTTGTATTTCGGATCGATCAGGGGAAGGCTTTTCCCCAGGTCAATGATGTAGTTATATTTATCCATCCAGTCTTCGAACAGGGAAAACTCAGATACAATTTCGGTCTCAGTTTCAGGAATAGTCATAGGCTAAATTTAACGGGCAAAGATAAGACTTTCTGGATGCTCGATGCTGGATTCTGGATTGTTCCGTTTCACGGTTCACGTTTCACATTAAACACATGATAACCCCATCCTGCTATATCTACATATAATCCTCGTTTTACCAGATCATTACCATCATGCTCATAGGTTGAACCGGATAAGATGTCGTGGAATTTCCAGGTTCGGTCCTTATATTCAGAGAAAGGGACTTCGACCAGGCACTGCCCCCGGCGATCAGCATAGTTGACAACAACCAGGATGAAACTCTCCAGGTGTTTCCAGATAAACGCAATGAAGTTTTCATGTGTATGGTTTCCATCCCATGCCGGGTGGCAAGTGAGAAGATTCCACTCCCCTATATGAATTTCAGGGCGGTTGACAATTTCTAACAGTTTTGAGTAGAACCTTGATATCCTGGGATCTGAAATCTCTTCAGGTCCTCGTCCGAGGTGAGGCGTGACTTTCTTCTTCCAGCCCTGCATCTCCCCCCGGTGAAAAAATTTCAGTCCCGGTGTCAGAAACGTAATAATCGATGCAGCCTGATGAGTTTCCCATGGCAGAATGGATGCGATCCGTTGTTCATCGTGGTTTTCCAGGAAACGGGCCAGTTTTTCATGATAGTTCAGATCTGCCATCAGGTGTTCCCGGATTGGCGCGGGTTCAAGCGTCAATAGTCTGTCATACAACCGCTTGTCGTAAGTAAAATCGAAGCCTAGTTGCTGCATCACCCACTCCAAATCCCAATAGACTTCTCCCATCATGATGAAATCAGGATATTGCTCCTTAACCTGGCGGATCGCTTCAGGCCAGAACGGTTCAGTTTCCATGCCCCAGGTCTTCTGAAAAACATCCGGAAGTAACAACATAGCCATATCGCACCGCACGCCATCGCATTTTGAGGCAATGTTTGACAATTCATCCGACATCGCTTTTTGGAGATCAGGATTCCCGTAATTCAACTGCAGTGTGTCAGGCCATCCCGGGAAGTATGGATCACGGCCGTAGGCCAGGATCAGTTCATCGTGTTTTCGTTTGATCCGGGTGTAATGATCAGGAGCCCTTTCCAGATCTTCTTCCGTTCCGTGGATAAAAAATCTGGGATGGTCGTTTATCCAGGGATGGTCGGGAGCCATGTGGTTGGGCACGAAATCGAGCATCAGTTTCATGTCATAACCGGCCAGCCGTTTCCGGAACCGTGAAAGCGCCTCCTCGCCTCCTATCCTGTCAGATACCGTATAACCGGTTATAGCAAATCCGGAACCCGCAATGTCTTCCTCCCGAAGGTCGGGGAGTGCTTGTTCATATTCTTTTCTCCAAACCGGATTCTCCCTAGAGATCCGTCTCCCGGTTTCCCCTGTCTGCCAAACACTCAGCAGATAGATCCAGTCGAAACCGAATTTCGCCCACTGCTCAATTTCCGAATCCGGGATATCATCAAGGATTGCGAGACGGCCAATCTTCCGGCTTATCTCAGAAAGAAGTACACGGGTGTTTATTTGGTAGAGAGAGGGATTTTTTCGGCTCATTGATCAAAGGTCGGGAAAATCGATTTACGATTTACGATTTTTGATTTTCGATTGGATTGACGATTGGGGATTTTGGATTGATGAATGGAGAAAATCAGTTGTTATGATTCCTCACTACGATTAAATCCGATCCTTTTTCTCTTTTTTACTTCATCATCTTCCTGTTTTGCTTGTTCAAGTTGCTTAAGATATTCGAATATTAAAAGAATTTTTTTATCATGTTCAATATCATTCTTTTGTAACAGATCAAGTTTCTGAAGAATCTCTTTATGTGTTTCAAGCAACTGACGCATTTTAGTAAAAATCCGGATAATCTGGATGTTGACGGCGATAGCTCGATCACTATGTAAAATGCTGGAAAGCATCGCCACGCCCTGTTCTGTAAATGCATTAGGCAATTTCCTTGTTCCTCCCCAACTTGATATTCCAGTTTGGAATATCAAGTTTTCAAACTCGGTCTTTTCTAATTGAAACATAAAATCATCCGGGAAGCGTTTGATATTTCTTCTAACGGCTTTATTTAAGTTGCCCGTACTTACTCCATAAAGCTCGGCAAGATCAGCATCAAGCATAACTTTTGTTTTGCGAATCAGGTATATCTTGCTCAGGATCACCTCTTCCGGAACCAGTTGCAAATCGTCTTTTTTCATCTTTCCTGATTTTTGTTTGGACATTAATCAGTAAAAAGGCAAAAGGTTATACCTAGGAAGTGAAGAATTTACGATTTACAAAAGCATTTGTTTTGCCTTTTCAATTGCTTCAACCAACCGGTCGATTTCCTCTTTCGTGTTGTAAAAAGCAAGAGATGCTCTGATGGTTCCGGGAATATTGAGGTATTCCATCAACGGTTCGGCACAGTGATGGCCGGTGCGAACAGCAACTCCCATTTTATCGATAATCATACCGGCGTCATATGGATGGATATTGTGGATCAGGAATGAGATCAGGCATATTTTGTTTACTGTGGTGCCAAAGATCTTAATCCCTTCTATTTCATTGAGTTTCGAGGTGGCATAGAGGAGCAGTTCATGTTGCCAGGCTCCTATCATATCCATACCAAGATCATTCATGTAGTTGATCGCTGCTCGTAGCCCCAGAACCCCTTCTACATTGGGTGTTCCTGCTTCAAATTTGAAGGGAAGTTCATTAAAAACGGTGTGATCGAAGTAGACATCTTTGATCATCTCCCCGCCCATCTGGTAAGGAGGCAGTTCTTCAAGCCACTTCTCTTTTCCATAGAGAATTCCGATTCCCATCGGAGCATACATCTTGTGTCCGCTGAAACAGTAAAAGTCGGCGTCGAGATCCTGAACATCCACTGTCAGGTGAGCTACTGCCTGCGCTCCGTCGATCAATACCGGGATGTCACTCTGATGGGCATGTGCAATGATCTCCTTCATGGGGTTGACCGTTCCAAGCACATTGGAGATATGGCTGACAGCCACCAGGCGGGTTTTATCTGTTATCATTTCCCGGAAAGCTTTCATATCGAGCGAGCCGTCTTCGAGTAGTGGGATAAACTTCAGTTTTGCTTTCCTTGCGAGACACATCTGTTGCCAGGGAACGAAATTGGAGTGATGCTCCATCACCGTGATGATCACCTCATCGCCTTCTGAAATAAATCTCTTGCCAAATGAATCGGCAACCAGGTTTATTGATTCAGTGGTCCCACGTGTAAAGATGATCTCGCTGGATTTATCTGCGTGAATAAAATCGCGTACCACGCCACGGGACTCTTCATACGCTTCAGTCGCTTTGACACTGAGGTAATGCACCCCCCGGTGGATGTTGCAGTTCTCTTTCTCGTAATAATCTGTGATCGCCCGGATCACCTGAAGCGGCTTCTGGGTGGTCGCCGCATTATCGAAATAGACCAGCGGTCGTCCATAAACCTGCTCTTTCAGGATCGGAAAATCAGAACGAACCTTCGAGAGCCATTCACTGCCATTGATTGCCATAGACTTCAATTTATTGCCATTCATTACCAAAATTTCACTTTTTCACCATCTCACTATATCACTACCTCACCATCTAAATCTTGCTGACATCTATCTGAAAATCTGCCGGATGCTCCGGAGTGCTGCAATGCAATACACACTGCTCACAAATCTGCAATTCACCCTGCAACCGTTTCTTCACCATATCTTCAATCCGGTGTTGCAATGGTTCGATGGCGATCTTGTTTACGATCTCATCAGCGAACGCATACATCAGCAGCATCCTGGCATTTTCTTCTCCAATCCCGCGCTGTTGCATGTAGAACATTGCCTGTGGATCCAGTTGCCCGGTGGAGGACCCGTGTGAACATTTTACATCGTCGTTGTAGATTTCGAGGAAGGGTTTGGAATTGATCTTCGCCGAATCGGTGAGCAGAATGTTCCGGTTATTCTGGCAAGCATTTGTGCGCTGCGCATCCCGTTCTACCAGAACATGTCCGTTAAATACTCCGCTTGCATGTTCATCCAACACTCCTTTGAATAGCTCATTACTCGTGCAGTCGGGTGAGGCATGGTCGACAAAAACGTTGTTATCGATATGCTGACGGCAGTCCATCAGGTAGAGACCATATACATTTGCATTGCCGAAGGGGCCATTGAATTTCACGAAGGTGTTATTTCGTAACACCCCTCCGTTGAGCGTGATAAAGTGTGACTCCAGACTGGCATTTTTTCCCAGGTGAAACCAGGTAGAGCTGACAAGGGTTGAGTCGTTGTTCAAATTTTGCAACTTATAGTGATCCATGTAGGCTCCTTCATCCAACACGATCTCTGTAACCACATTTGAAAAGGATGGTTGATGGTCGTATGAGTCGTCACAATGAACAATTGTTAACTGAGCATTTTTCCCCAGGACGATCAGATTCCGTGATTGAATGAAGATATTCTCCCGGTGCTGGATCACATTCACCAGCTGGACAGGTTTATCACTTTTCACCCCATCAGGGATATAAATAAAAGTTCCGTCTGTTGCAAAGGCCGTGTTAAGTGCTGTGAAACTGTTTTGTTCAACAGATGCATAATGACCCAGATGCTTTTGCACCAGGTCGGGATACTTTTTCATGGCTTCTGCCAGGCTGCCGATGATGATGCCGTTTCCCAGCTCGATCAGGGGGACATCTTTGGAGACAAACCAGCCGTTCAGTTGTCCGATGACAGCGGTATCCAGATGGGGGATGTTGCAGCGGAAGACCTTATGCATATCATCTTCTTCTGTCCGATGCAATGGATAGTCATATTCCCGGTTGAGACTTTCGGAGAGATCAGTATTTCGCCAATCTTCCAGTTTTTGATCAGGGAATCCTTTTTTCTGAAACGACTCCAGTGCTTTTTCCCGATTCGCACGAACGGCCGGAGGATCATTGGCAAGCAGTTCGCTACGATTCTTCTCAAAGAGATCCAACAATCGTTCAGGGGTGATTCGGTATTGTGTAACTGAGTCCATTACAATTGCTGTTTGATCCAGTCATAGCCTTTCTCTTCCAGCTCTATAGCCAGCTCTTTGCCTCCCGACTTCACAATCCTGCCTTCATACAGTACATGTACAAAATCGGGGATAATATATTCCAGCAACCGTTGATAGTGTGTGATCACCACGAATGCATTCTCTGGTGTCCGTAATTTGTTCACACCATTTGCTACCACTCGTAATGCGTCGATATCCAGTCCCGAATCGGTTTCATCAAGGATTGCCAGAGTTGGTTCCAGCATGGCCATCTGGAAGATCTCATTCCGTTTTTTCTCTCCTCCCGAGAACCCTTCGTTCACATCCCTGTTAGTCAGATCGGAGGTGATCTCAACCAGTTTCTTCTTCTCTTCCATCATTTTGAGAAACTGTCCGGCCGGAAGCGGGTCCAATCCTTTGTAAGCACGGATCTCATTGATAGCCGTGCGCATGAAGTTGGTGATGCTTACCCCGGGTATCTCAACGGGATACTGGAATCCGATGAAGATTCCTTCCCGGGCACGTTCTTCTACAGAAAGTTCCATCAGGTTCTTGCCTTTGTAAAGGATCTCTCCCTGCGTGACATCAAAGAGATCTCTGCCGGCAATCACGGCAGCCAGTGTCGATTTTCCGGTTCCATTCGGACCCATGATGGCATGGACTTCCCCTTTGTTGACATCCAGGTTGATCCCTTTCAGGATCTCTGTCCCGTTGATAGAGGCGTGAAGGTTGGTTATTTTTAGTAGCATGGTTGGTTCGTTTTATCCTACAGAGCCCTCCAGACTAATGGAGAGCAGTTTTTGTGCTTCCACGGCAAATTCCATGGGAAGCTTTTTCAATACATCTTTTGCATAGCCGTTTACGATCAGTCCTACTGCACTCTCCATGTCGATACCTCGCTGCTGGCAGTAGAAGAGCTGATCCTCAGAGATTTTGGAAGTTGTTGCTTCATGCTCCACGATAGAAGACTTGTTTCCTGCCTGGATATAAGGGAAGGTATGCGCTCCACATTTGTCACCCAGCAATAATGAATCGCACTGACTATAGTTCCGTGAGTTGATGGCTTTTTTCGAGATCCGTACCAGGCCCCTGTAAGAGTTATTGCTTTTACCAGCAGAGATTCCCTTGGAGATGATCGTACTCCGGGTATTCCTGCCAAGATGCATCATCTTTGTACCCGTATCTGCCTGCTGAGCATTGTTGGTCACGGCTACGGAATAGAACTCTCCCACCGAGTTATCGCCAAGCAGGATACAGCTGGGGTACTTCCAGGTAATGGCTGATCCTGTCTCCACCTGAGTCCAGGAGATCTTTGAGTTACTACCTTTACAGATTCCTCGTTTGGTAACGAAATTGAATATCCCTCCTTTTCCATCTTTGTCTCCCGGATACCAATTCTGAACAGTGGAGTATTTGACTTCGGCATCTTTCATTGAGATAATCTCGACAACTGCTGCATGAAGCTGGTTTTCATCGCGTTGCGGAGCTGTGCATCCCTCCATATAGCTCACATAGGCACCCTCTTCAGCAACGATCAACGTTCGTTCAAACTGGCCGGTATTGGCGGCATTGATCCTGAAATATGTGGAGAGTTCCACCGGACATCTGACTCCTTTCGGGATGTAACAGAAAGAGCCATCGCTGAATACAGCGGAGTTCAGTGATGCGTAATAGTTATCGGTATAAGGGACAACCGATCCCATATATTTCTTCACCAGGTCGGGATGATTCTGTACCGCTTCACTGAATGAGCAGAAGATGATCCCGTATTTCGAAAGGGTCTCCGAAAAAGTAGTTTTAACCGAAACACTGTCCATAACCGCATCTACCGCTACTCCTGCCAGCTTTTTTTGTTCTTCAAGGGAGATGCCAAGCTTGTTGAACGTATCGAGCAGCTCAGGGTCTACCTCATCCAGGCTCTTCAATTCCTTTTTCTTTTTCGGAGCAGCGTAGTAGATAATATCTTGAAAGTCAATGGGCGGAATCTTTAGGTGAGCCCAGGTTGGCATCTTCATCGTCTGCCAATGCCGGAAAGCTTTCAGGCGATATTCCAGCATGAACTCAGGTTCGTTCTTTTTCGAAGAGATGTATCTGACTGTATCTTCGTTAAGCCCTTTGGGGGCATATTCTGTCTCAATATCGGTATGAAATCCATACTTGTATTCACCCTGGGTATAGGCATCAAGAATACCATTGTTATCAGATCCCATGTAATAGTAGTTTAGGCAAATCTACACTTTTTTTCCATCAGGTTTCTGCAGGAAAGTTATTGTCATTGCAAAATTACACTTATTTAGGTATTGCAATACCTTTTTAGAAAATATTTAGGCAAGTTTCTACCTGTATCCATTATACGAACAAATCTTCTCCACCGGCCTACGGATTTTCTTGCGTAGCTCATCTGTTGCAGGATACCCCAATGAGATAATGAGTTCTGCTCTCTTTTTCATCGGAATGCCAAGAAGTTCTTTCACTTTTTTTTCATCGAACCATCCCATAATACAGCTCCCCAATCCTTCTGACGTAGCCTGAAGGCAAAAATGTTCCACGGCGATCCCTACATCCATGATGGTGTAAGGTTTGTCTTTCAGCAGGGTTCCTAATTTCGATGTCAGGTTCGGAGCCTCCCTGACGACCACAACCAGGATTGGAGAATCTTTGGTAAAATGATTAAATCCCAACCATTTAGAGCCGGCGGCTTTTGCTATCTTCTGCTTCAACTCAGGGTTGTCAACAATGACGAGCTTCCAGGGTTGTGCATTGCAGGCTGATGGAGCCAGGCGCAGAGCTTCGATACAGCGATCCAGTTTCTCCTTTTCCACCTTGCGGCTTGGATTGTAGGAACGACAACTTTGACGTCTATTAACTAATTCAAGAAAATCCATATGCAAATATATAATGATATTGTAAAATGCTACCTGTCTAACTTGTTCAACCTGTCCAACCTGTTCAAAAAAATTCCGACCTTTGCATAAAATCGAGGCATATGTATGAGAAGAAAGGAAAGAACACCGGAAAGCCAACCTCAAAATTAACTGCGCTGGCTGAGTTAGGAGAGTTCGGCTTGATAGATCGGTTGACTAAGAATATTTCCATTCACAATCCCACAACACTCAAGGGTATTGGTGATGATGCGGCGGTCATTGATCCGGGAAACAAACTGGTTCTGGTATCCACAGATCTGCTGGTGGAGGGCATCCATTTCGACATGACATACACACCTCTGAAGCATCTGGGATACAAATCGGTGGTAGTCAATGTTTCGGATATTGCAGCGATGAATGGTGTTCCCGGACAAATAACAATTTCGATGGCTATCTCCAGCCGCTTCCCGGCGGAAGCGCTCGATGAAATCTACGAAGGGATCAAACTGGCTTGCCAGAAGTACAAGGTTGACCTGGTGGGTGGAGATACCAGCTCGAGCACAATCGGGTTGATGATTTCAGCGACTATACTGGGTGAAGCTGACAAAGATGAGATCGTTTACCGCAATGGAGCCAAACCGGGGGCCTTGTTATGTGTCACCGGTGACCTGGGCTCAGCATACGTAGGATTGTTGCTGCTTGAACGGGAGAAGAAGGTTTTCCAGGCCAATCCCCGTATGCAGCCTGAACTGACCGGTTTCGACTACCAGGTAGGCCGCATACTGAAACCGGAGGCTCGAACTGATTTCAGAGCAGTATTGCAAGAGATTGATGTGAAACCTACCTCCATGATCGATATTTCAGACGGATTGGCATCTGAAACTCTTCATCTTTGTAAACAATCCGATGTAGGATGTAAGATATATGAAAATAAAATTCCGATTGATTCACATACACGTGAGGTTGCAATCGATTTCAATATCATCCCGACTGTGGCTGCCCTGAGTGGCGGAGAGGATTATGAGCTGCTCTTCACAATCCCTCAAAATGATTACGAAAAAGTAAAAGATGTAGCAGGGATCTCAGTGATAGGCCATATCACACCCCCCGGCACAGGCAAATTCCTGGTTACGCCGGAAGGGAAAGAATCGAAGTTGACGGCCCAGGGGTGGGATTCTTGTAAATCGTAAATCGTAATTCTTTTGATGTCATCAGCCCGTGCAAAATATTTCTCTCACCTCGACAGCATCGTTAAAGCGATCCCGCATAAGCCGGGCGTGTATCAGTTTCTGGATAGCAAGAACAAGATTATCTACGTAGGAAAAGCCAAAGACCTGAGAAAACGGGTCAGCTCCTATTTTAACAAGATTCATTCGATCAGCGGAAAAGTACAGATGCTGGTGAGGAAAATCGCCGACATCAAATATATTGTGGTGAGTACCGAACAGGATGCTCTGTTGCTTGAAAACAATTTGATTAAAAAATACCGTCCCCGTTATAATGTGGCTTTGAAGGACGACAAGACATTCCCCTGGATACGAATTCGTAATGAGCCCTTCCCACGGGTCGATTACACAAGGAATCTGATCCGCGACGGATCCCAGTATTTCGGACCTTATGCCAACGTACGGATGATGCATACCTTACTGGAACTTATCCGGCAACTTTATCCGCTGAGGAACTGTACATTTAAATTGACAGATCGTAACATCCGTGATCAAAAATTCAAGGTTTGCCTGGAATACCATATCGGCAACTGCAAAGCCCCTTGTGTTGGGCTGCAATCATCAGAGGATTACGATGAATCGATTCATAGTATTCGCGATATCATCAAAGGGAATCTCTCTTCGGTAGCCAGGCAATTGAAAAAGCTTATGATGGAACTGGCGGAGAAAAGGGAGTTTGAAAAAGCTCACCTTGTGAAGGAGAAGTACCTGGCCCTGGCGAAGTACCAAAGTAAATCGACAGTTGTCAATCGCAATATCAATGATGTAGATGTCTTCTCCATCGCCTCCGATGCGACGACCGCTTATGTGAATTTCATGAAGGTGATAAACGGTGCGATTATCCAGGTCCATACGATTGAATTACAGAAAAAACTGGATGAATCAGATAAAGAACTCCTTACTCTTGCAATTACAAATATTCGCCACCGCTTTGAAAGTGGATCACCGGAGATCATTGTTCCTTTCGAACCCGATTTCGAACTACCGCATGGTACTTTTACTATTCCGAAAATAGGGGATAAGAAGAAGTTACTGGGGCTTTCTCAACGCAATGTGAAGTATTACCAGCTGGAAAAAGAGAAACAGAAAGAGTTGGTCGGTCCTGAGCACAAGAGCCGGCGTATCCTGAATGCAATGATGAAAGATCTCCGGATGACCGAGCTTCCCGAACACATCGAATGTTTTGATAATTCAAATATCCAGGGAGATTTTCCCGTTGCAGCTATGGTCTGTTTCATGCACGCCAAGCCCGATAAAAGTGAATACCGTCATTTCAACATCAAAACCGTACAGGGTTCAGACGACTATGCCTCCCTGGAGGAGATCGTATTCAGGAGGTACAAACGGTTGCTGGATGAGAATAAACCTCTTCCTCAACTAATCATTGTCGATGGCGGAAAAGGTCAGCTGAATGCCACGCTGAAAAGCTTGAAAAAGCTAGGGTTATCGGGAAAGATGACGGTTATCGGTATTGCCAAAAAACTGGAAGAGATTTACTACCCCCATGATCCGTTGCCGATGTATCTGGATAAGAAATCAGAGTCCCTCCGGCTGATCCAGCAGATGCGGGATGAGGCGCATCGGTTCGGGATCACCCATCACCGGAAACGAAGGGAGAAAGGAACAGTCAAATCGGTTCTGACCGATATCAACGGTATCGGATTCAGTACCGCCCAGCAACTGCTTTTAAAATTCAAATCGGTGAAACGGATCAGGGCAGCATCGCTGGAAGAACTGCAGAAGACAATCGGAAAAGCGAAGGGGAGACTGGTGTTTGAGTTCTTTGCGAATAAGTAAAGACAAGTTCGATATAACGGGCTTACATCTTACGTTTTACGTCCCGTTTCCCTGCGTCCCCACATTCCTTCCACTCCCCATCCTATGAAACATCCAGCTACATTAGCGATAAAATCCCAGGGAGAAGCGGTCCGTTTCGGTATCACAAACTCCTGAAGCAGCTCAGTTAAGCCCGCCACACACAGGCTAATTAGAAACGCAAGAATGATGGCGTTATGGAAGACGGATGCCGGGGTATCCTTCCTTCTGAGTCCCCTGACAAGGAGAATGAAGAAGACGGCAAAAATAAATATATGGGCCAGCTTGTCGGGTTGGAAAAGGTCTACGTAAGAAGGAAGCTTTGGGAGGACCGTCCCCGGAACACAGGTGAGGACAAAAATAAGGAGGCCCCACAAAACAGCCCACATGTTATTCTGCAGGAACTTTTTCACGTGTTGCGACAGGTTTATGATTTACGCCTCGATCAGCTCTTTATATTGAGCGGCATCCAGGAGCTCTTCCAATTCAGACAGATTAGCGATCCTGATCTTCACCACCCAGCCCAGGTCATAGGGATCCTTATTGATGATTTCCGGTGTGGAAGAAAGTTCTTCGTTGTATTCAAGCACTTCTCCACTTACAGGCATGAACATATCGGTAACAGTTTTCACTGCTTCAATGGTTCCGAAAGCCTCTTCTTTGTCAAGGGTTTCACCCACCGTCTCAACTTCGATAAAAACGATATCGCCAAGTTCTTGCTGGGCGTAGTCTGTGATTCCGATAAAAGCCAGATCACCATCAATATTTAACCATTCATGGTCTTTTGTGTACTTCAGATTTTCAGGAATATTCATGGATGTAAATATTATTTTTTTGGTCAAATATACTGCTTTTTCAATTATTGTGACAGTGTAAACCTGAGTGCCAATCCCCCCTGAGTATTCGATGTCCGGTATTGGTTGGAGACATATGGTGTCATAATATCCTTGTCGAAGTAGAACCGAATATTGAACCGGGCACTCAGGTTGTAATCAACCGAAAAATTAATGACAAGACGCTGTTGTCCGCTGGAGATCTGATTGATATCTTCATCCACACGTCGCAGTGTGGTTTTATTCTGACGCAATGAGAAGTCCAGCTTGACGTTCAGATCACTGGAGCTACCCCCTCTGCTCCTGCTCCTTCTACTTCCAAAAAGGCCTGAGAAATTTAGCCGGATATTTTTAAACCTGTATCCGATCCCGGCAACATATTCTGTACTCTTGATCTCGGTTAGCTGATTATTGACAAAACTAAAACTCAGGTTTCTTGATTTCCGGATTTCGAACGTTGTAAGCAGACTGTTATTCCATCCCATGTCAAACCTGATCAGCGGGCTGAATTGCTCTGTGATAGTCACCACATTCATCTCCCGTTCAGGGATAAAGTTACCAGCTGCATTCACAGCATATGGGAGGCCGTTTCTCTCCTCATAATGAATGTTTGAAACATAATTACTCACGGTATAGGTAGCGATGTATGCGTGGGTCAATGTCAGATTCCGTAAAAACTTCCGGAAAAATTTCATTTTGGAGAGGCCGTCATAGGTCACCCGCCAGTTAGGAAGAGGGATCCCAGGGAAAGCGGAGAGACCGATCTTTGACGGATCCTGTCCTTTGTATGCTGCCAGGAATGCTACTGCCATCACTTCCTGGTTGGTAGCTCCATACCCATTTGGAAATCCAAGTGAATCTACTCCCTGTGACCAGGGATTCGTTGCAGCATACCGCTGAGCGATCAACAACCTCGACTCCTTCAGTTTCTCAAAAAGGAGAGACATATTCTCATCTCCCTCTTTGGCAAAAGAGGTTCCGATAATGATATATGAAAGGGTATAGTTCCCGGCCATTTGTGGAGAGTAGGAGTCAAAGTTCCCATTCGCATCAGCCTTATAATACTCTTGCCTGTTATTCGTCTGTTGCTTGGTGGCTGTCAATTCAATACGCAGATCCCGGAGGGGTTCGATACTCGCTTTGATATTGAGGCTCTCATTGAATTTCTTATGATAGGCTGAATTCAACAGTGTATCCAGTGTCATCCAGCCCCGGTCTACTGCCCTGGGGCGAATATCCTTTTGATCTCCAAAAACAAATCCAAGTCCGGGTGCATTCATACCGAGGTTGATCCCGATGAAATCGGGTTCCGGCATAAATCCGGGAAGCATAGTCCCATGGCCCTGACTATACTGGAAGCTCGCTTTTCTCAATCCCATCAGGATCCTTAATGTCCCTTCAAGCAAAAATTTGCCAACGTTAAATTTGGGTTTTTCCGGCTTGAGGCTATCAGGTGTCGTTGTCGGTGGTTTAGCTGGGTCTTTTCCCCGGCCAGGCTTGTCGAGCATCATCGATCGTGGATCCTGGGATCTTCTTTTCCCCTGGTTGATTTTTTTCAGGTAAGGTAACTTGTTATAGAGATTGAGCAGGTTCATTGCACCATTCAACGCATAGGTGACATTGTTTTCAATTACGTTCCCAAGTTGTTCCTGAACCGAGAGAGGACTGGCAGACCAGCGATACCCTGATTGATAACCGGCCGTCATGTTAATGAAATTTAATATCGGGATCTTGGAAAAGGGTAGTTCCCAGGTAATTGAGGCCGATTGGTTATAGTTATTCATGGTCCCTTTGGAGAAGATCTCATCCCAGATCTGATCCCGCGATGATTTGTCAACCCTGCCAGGGGGTTCATTGATGAATGATCTGGCATTGGCAGCCCAGGTGAACCGGAGTGATTTACTAAAATCATACTTCAGATCATACACCCGGGTCCAATCCCATCGTTTGATGTAGAAGGTTTCCATCGGGACAACTGCACGGCTCTTGTTCCTGAATTTCCGCTGATCATATTCACGAATCATATCTGTGCGGAAAGAGAAATTTTTAGGAATATAGAAGAAGTTGAAGTCCTTGATAAACTTGAGCGCTTTACTCGAGGAGGCCCATTTCGACTTTTCGAAAGGTTTGACATTTTTCGGTCTGAGGGCGAAATTATACCCAATCCCTCCTGTATATCGTTTGTTCAGTTCATAGTCAATATCAGCGTCCCTGTGGAATGTTTCCGAATAGGCATAGCTGACGTTGAAGTTTTCAATATCGTATGGTCTTGGCTTCTTATCCCCTGTCCTGTCTTTCCGCACATTCATCAGGTTGAAGTTCTTACGCTCGGTATAATCAATCGCCAGGTGGCGCACTGAATCCTTCTGGTGCTTAGACCCCATAGCATCAATTACATCTTTCAGATGAAGGTCGGGATTCAATGGATCATAAAGCGGCGTGATCTGCTGGAGGGAGTAGTCGAAGTGCATAGGGATCCGGATACCCATTCGTTCAGGAAAGAATTTACCCAGTTGCAGGTCTGTCTCAAAACCCAGGAGCATGGCGGCTTCCATCAGTCGTTCGGTGGTCTTTTGTTCGATCGATCCAAATCCGGCACTGCTATAGCTTCCGGTTAGCTGAATCCGACCCAGGTCTGCCAGGTCGGCTGCCACACGGGCAATAGCAGCCCATCCTCCTTTTTTGTTAAAATCACTCAACCGTAGCTCATCAACCCAGATCTCCGCGCATTTCGCCTGTCCGTCATCATCGGGGGAACTGGAGGTTTTTTTCGGATTTCTGATCCCGATCATGATTGCCCGTACATCGCTGATCGTAGGTGATCCCACCACTGTGATTTTATTCTTTCCGTCGTACTGGGAATATGGCATGGACGGCGTTAAGGTGTTTCCCGGCTGTCGCATGGCAATGATCCGTTCATATTTCACCTGAACAAGCCGTTCGAGATCAATATCGAAGTCATTTGCCACCGGCCAAATGGACTCCGGATCCTCAGGACTTGTACCCCAGGGTGTGAATGTCAGGGGTATCTCGTATTCGTAGAAGTTCTCTGTAAAGTCACTTCCCACACGCATAAAGATTGTCAGGTCTCCGTTCTTCAAATCCTGACTCTGAATGGCTTGCTCGGCATGAACGAACATCTTCAGGCGCTTGAACTGGCGAAAGTCAAACTCTGCTGTCTTGTAAGCTGCTCTGGCATCCCCATCAACCAGATTACAGATTTTGAGGGCCATCGATTGCTCATTCAACTGCTGAAAGTTAGTGGATGCCCAGTTGGTCTCCCGTTCGATACCCGGAGGCATCACATAGGGAATCGGCTCTTTGCTTCCATTCTCTTCAATGCTCACCGTACTGATGTCAAACGTGGTCTGATTCTGATATTCGTCAGGGATATACTCGCCCGGTGCGAGCAGACTGAAATCATATTTTCTCCACTCGCCACGGGAAAGTTCCAGCGTGGCAAACCGGCAAACGATCGCTTTCTCAAAACCCTTAAAGAACATTCGCATAAAACGGATCGAGGTAAATCCCTGGATATCGCCAACTACCTTGTCGGGTGTACGGATAGGGATTTTAAACTGATACCATTTGACTCTTCCCCGGGTACCATCCGCTAACGGAATATTTGCTGCTTCATACACGTTGGTTATGTAATTCTGTCCGGGTTTCATCTTATCCGGCCGCAACTGTACCCTGTACTGATAGTACCGTTCCGATTCGCTCAGAGTGTTGTCTTTGTTGATATCTTCAACATTAGGAAGTGTGGTTGCCAGGGTCGGATAACTCTCGGTAGTAGTCTCTGCAGCAGGAGAGTTGCCTTCGGTGTTGTTGTACTTTTTATATCTCTCCAGAATACTTGAATATTTGGGGTTGTTGTCATAATCTGTTCCGAGGAAGTAGTGATAGTTATCGGCTGAAGGGTCAATTGCAGCTAGTTGATAAGCCTGGGAAGCAGGACCAAAAGCATTATTCAGTTTGGCGATATAGCTCGTATCAAAAAAGGATAGCTCATCTACCGTGGGTAAACCATCATATCCTACATCCTGGAAGGGGCGGGATGCGGGATTGTTATCGAATGCTTCAACCAGGGCCTGAATCGTAGGCACCCGTCCCCAAATAGTCGTATCGACATTGACGATAATGTCGTTGACAGGCAGCCCGTTTTCATAACTTTTCCGGCCATCCTTCAGAATATCTTCACTCACATCTCCGAGGTTAAAATAAAGCTCCCCTGAATTGGCTGAATCGTACACAAAAGGGTCCATCATCCAGAACTCGATGTACTGGATGTTCGTCGCATCAAAATCTGAGGATTCTATCCGCCGCATGATCCCTCCCCATCTGGATTCCGGTTCACTCAAGAACCCATCTGCCTGCATCCCTTTGGAGTATCCTGATGGCAAAACATCGTAGTTGTAACTACCCCTCTCAGCGGGATAATAGGCCATGTTCAGGACTGCCATGTTCACCGGAACACCATTCAACGGTTCTTTATTTGGGAAAACTTCCGATTCCCAGATTTGTCTGACGTACTGCCTGGAGAGTTCCGTGTTGTTGACGTTTGATGGAACGAGGCTGGTATTCCTGTCGTAGAAAAGGGGATCAACCACATACCATGCCAGTTGCGCACGGTTAAATCCATATTTCAGTCCTGTTCCGGGTGCTGCTTCCGGGAACATATTCAATTCGGGTTGCCCCTGTGGTGTGCTGGCCAGGAACCATGTTCCGATATTACGCAGGTCGATGGTTGATTTGGCTCCTTCAAAATCGTCGATATAGGTAGTACCCGCCTTGCCAATTGCTTTGGAGTGGCCTGGGATGAAGTGTGCAAATTCTGCGTCAACCGCGATGCTGGATACAGCTTTGGTGGATATCAGCGGCAGCGCATCGATTACCCGTGTCAGCAGGCGGGACTCTTTCCGGTAGGTAAGATTCACACCCCAGATCGTGTTGGAGATGGGTTCGTCTCCGTAATTGACTCTCAGGGTCAACGGGCGCTCATTTAAATTCATTATCGTTGCCCCCATCTGGAAGTTTTTATTGAGCTTGAAATCAACATTCGCTCCCATCAAACGTTTTGTTTGAATATTAAACATCTCATTACTCTCGAGCGAAATGTTGATCGGAGTTCCGGAATTGAGGACCCCTTCGTTGATGATCCGTACACGACCCAGTGTATAGTCGACAGTATAATCTACATTTTCTGTCAGTAGGATCCCACCGGCATAAACGCGAACAGATCCCTGTGGAACATTCAGGGCATTCAGTGAGATCTCCGAGCCTGTTGTCGATTTATAGAATCCCTCCAGCACAAACTTGTTCTTATCCGGATATTGCTTCGCCATGGTTTTAGTCATAGTATAAAGCGAATCGTAACAATACTTATCAGCCAGCTCCAGAGATGCTTTCGGGTCGGCCGGATCGAAAATCGAATCCCGAAGGTCTTGTCCGAACGGCTCCAGAACCGTGAAGAAGACTCTTCCGTTTGAGGATTGGATTGTACCACCATTAGTTGCAGCGTTATCAATGAAGTCGAACATCCCGTCGCCAGGAGGATTCAGCTGTTGGTTAAGGTTGTCAAAATTCAGCACCCTGATCAGTGGGATTCCTTTGACGCGCGTCTCTTCCAGGTAAGCTGTAGGTACCCCATTGGCATTCCCCGAATAGAGGATGTTAAGGGTAAAGTCGTTTGGTTGAATCTGGTAAGCGCCCAGTGGATAAACATTCTTCATCATCAGATTCCACATTGGGATCCTGGTATTCAGCGCTGTGCTCTTCAGCAGTTTTACGATGAGACACTGAGGGGAGTTGATCCCTTCATCAGAGAACTCTCCAACCTGATAAATCGTTGTATCACCCACCAGCTGGTATTGAAAGGCAACACCCAGAATCTGGTCAGAATTCAGCATGGTGTTGATCGAAATGAAGCCCAGTTTTGGGTTGAAGGTATATTCGGTAGGAAGAAGTTTTCGGGCGCTCTCCACCTTTTCAAAATCGATCCCCGAGGTAAGAAAGAACGGAGGGCCCTTGAGGTAATCCGATACCACATTGATGTTTCTGACCTTGGTCGTATCTGCCGGGTTTGGCATGATCCTGTTGAAGAGTGTGTTGGAGCCATTGGTTGGATAGATCTGCCCTGGAATCCCCTGGAAATTTTGCGTGTTGTAAGGGTTGTTCTCGCCGAGGTCCTGGAACGCAACGATATTCCTGTTTTCGGTGATAGCAGCCCCGATGTTAGTCACCCAAACCTCGATCTTCAGGATGTTGACATTGGTATTGATGATGGGCAGGTTACTTAAGGTCTGTTTGTAACGGTCGCGGAAATACTGGGCCAGAAAGAAGTGCCTGTTCTCTTCATACTGATCAGCCCTGATGCTGAATTCTGTTGTTTGAGCATTGCCTTCAACTGTGATATTCTTGGTCTCACTCTTCTGCTGTGAATAGAGAGCTGTAACTGTAGTCCGACCAAATCTGAGCTTTGTCTTAATCCCGAATAACGCTTCCGTTCCCCGGATCAGGGTACTCGAAAGAGGCATGTTTACATCGCCGGCTTCTATAAGCTGGATGATCTCATCCTCTTTCCCTTCATATTTCAACTTGAGTTTGTTCTCAAAATCAAACGTTGCTTCCGTATTATAGCTGGTCCGAAATTCGATCTTGTCTCCGATTTTGGCGATGACATTCATCTGGATCCGCATGTCAAAGTCAAAGTTTGTCTGCCTGCGTTGCCTGGTGTTGAGTGCCGGATCGTCGCGTTTGTTGGATACGATCCCGAATTTGATTTCTGCTGAACCCTGTGGCCGGATATCAACGGTGTTATTTCCGAAAATCGTCTCAAAAAACTTCCCGGGGATATGGATTTTTGGGATCAGTCCTCCGGATTTTTCTAGATTTGCTGCTTCCGACCGCTCTTTCCAGTAACTCGATACCATGCTCTCCATATCTTCTATCTGGAAATCTTCAAACGAAAGGGTCGTCGGGATCCGGTAAGTCTGATCTCCGATCTTATAGATCTTTACATACTGCCTGGTGGTGGGATCATATTGAATCTCAGTAGTGATGTTTGAAGGATTCTGCAGGTAAAGAGGGTGTATATTCGTGTTGGAGGGATCCACCATCTGGTTGGTAAAGGGATAGATCAAGTTTGTATCACCACCCGTCGTATCAGGCACTAGGGTCATGGTCTCAAAGATGCTCCCATCAGCAGACAATGCCCGCAAAAATAGCGGGCAATAAAAGACAAGAAAAAGAAACGTAAATTTCCTCACCAAATTAAAGCATTTTGAGCGCCAGTTTGATCAGCTCTTCTACTGTTAAATCTGTGCCATCCTTTTCAATGATTTTGGTTAATGCTTTTTCTGCAAGCATCTTCGGAAAGCCCAGAATTATTAAACCAGATAACGCTTCTTCCTTTTTAGTATTGTGTAAAAATCCTAAATTTTCTTGCGGAACAAGGCCTTTGGCAACCTTGTCTTTTAAGTCAACTACGATCCGCTGAGCTGTTTTTGCTCCAATGCCTTTAATTTTCTGTAATAACAATGCATCTCCTGTTCCGATCGCCTGGATCACCTCCTGAGGAGAGAGGGATGATAAAATGATCCTTGCTGTATTGGCGCCTACTCCCGAAACACTGATCAATTGCCGGAATAGCTCCCGTTCATCGCGATCGTAAAAACCGAACAGGATCTGTGCATCTTCCCTGACCACAAGGTGTGTGAAAAGATGACAATGCTCTCCTTCCCGAAGTTGTGAGTAAGTATTCAGGGATATGTTGAGAAGATATCCAACGCCATTGGCTTCTACGACTGCAAAAGCCGGATTGCGGTTTGTCAGTTTTCCTTTGATATACTCGTACATGAGAAGGGCCTATTAAAAGGGAGTAAATATAAGAATTAAAAGCCAGAAGCCAGATGTTAGAAGTAAGAACTGGCTTCTAGTTTCTAACTTTTTACGATATTTGTACAAAACAAGCTCTATGAAAAAACTTGTCGTGTTAACAGGTGCCGGCATCAGTGCCGAGAGCGGGATCAAAACCTTCCGGGATGCCGATGGACTCTGGAATACTTACCGGATCGAAGAGGTCGCAAGTCCGGTTGCCTGGGCGCGTGATCCCCAGCTGGTTCTTGACTTCTACAACATGCGCCGGAAGCAGTTGTATGAGGTTAAACCCAACGCAGCACATATTGCTCTCGCAAAGTTGGAAAAAGACTTTGATGTTGAGATCATTACACAGAACGTAGACGATCTGCATGAACAGGCCGGATCAACAAAAATACTTCACCTCCATGGCGAGCTGAAAAAGGTGCGGTCAACATCAAATCCTTCTCTCGTCCACATCCTTGATGGCTGGGAGTTGAAATTAGGAGACACCTGTAAAATGGGATCGCAACTCAGGCCTCATATCGTGTGGTTTGGAGAAGAGGTCCCAAATATTTCGATTGCCGCTTCTATCGTTGAAAAAGCCGACATTATGGTAGTAATCGGAACCTCATTGCAGGTATATCCCGCAGCGGGATTGCTCCAATATGCTCCAAATAACATTCCAAAATTCCTGATAGATCCGAATGCAGAACCAGATAGATACATGATGAATTTAACGGTGATCAGGGAGAAAGCAACAATAGGGGTTGTTGAACTTGATAAAGTGTTGAAAAGGTAGATTTCAGATTTTAGACGTTAAAGTAGTTTGTTTTCCCGCAAAGCGATCTCCAGCTCCCTGTAGCTGATCGGTTTCGACAAGATGATTTTATCTTTATCGAGAAGGAACATGGTTGGAGTGGCGTAGATGTTGTACAGGTCGGCGTATTCGCTGTCGAAGCCTTTCAGCTCAGACGCGTTGATCCATTCCAGCTGTTCTCCATCCACGACCGACATCCAATAGGTGCGGCTGGTGTCGATTGAAACTGCCAGTACCTCCATTAACTTCGGGTCCTGTGCTTCGTATATCGCTTTGACTTTTGGAAGCAGACTGATACAATGCGGACAATCACTTGCCCAGAAGATAAGTAAGGTGTATGGGGAGGGTATCTCCGATAACCTGATGGAATTTCCACTTTTATCCGGGATTGCAAAGTCGGGTGCCGGCTGACCGATCGCAATTTTCTTAAACGTATCAAGCTTCTTCTGCAATTCCGATTTTCTTTCCGGATCTTCACATGCAAAAGGATCCTGGAAATTTTCAGCGATATAGGTGATTACATCCTCAAAGTGGTATTTGTCAAATCCGCTAACGAGATAGTCGAGTATGAATTTGAAAACCTCCGGATTCTCACTGGCGGCAGAGAGGATGATCGTAGTAGCTTTGATAAATTCCGCTTCCAGCTGCTTTTGATTTAATCGGGAGTCGCCGTAAAGACCGAGGTATGAAATCGACTTGTTGGCCCAGGCGTTACTCCTTAAGAGGGCTGTGTCGTTGAAATTTACGTTGTCGAAATAGTGCTGTTTCAGGTATGTCAAGCGATTTTCTGGGGATATCGATGTGGATAGATAGGGCGTTTTATATAACTCCACAATGTCAATCGCATAGGATTTATTGAAACGCTTCTTCAACGAATCCAGCATCCCAATTTGTGCCAGCTGAATCCCTTCAAATTCAACTACAGCCTGATAATAAAAAAGATTCTGAGTTGGATAATAATCGACAATAGGCTGGATCAGCTCCAGCTTCATCTGGTTGGTTCGGTCGAAAATCATGAAGTCGTAATAGATCGTATTTTCAACAGACTCCAGGATTTGTAAACTATCACCCGGGGAATCAACATGAGTATGGATGTCGATATTTTCCTTGTTGAAAATCAGGTCGAGAAACTTCTCCTTTCCCCAGTTAAGTCTATACATACCGGTTGCCAATGTAGCAGGCATAGAGAATGAAAATGCTCCTGAAGGATCTGTTTGTGTAGAGTCAATCAAGGTGTTTTTCTCTCCATAAAAATTCAGGAGATAAATAGTCTCCTTATTCAACCCATCTATCTGTCCGCTCAGATTATACGTTGTTTGGGCTAACCCGAAGAATGGCCCAAGCAGCATGAGGAATAGCAATCGTCTCTTCATGGTTGACGTGTTCAAATTACAGTTATTTAGCAGGTCCCAAAATCCCTTCCAGTTCAAGTTGCAGGTCTTCTCCTTTCAGATTACGGCCAATGATAATTCCTTCTGGATCAAGCAACACGTTGGCAGGAATCAAATTAACACCGTAAAGCTTAGCTGCGGCGTTGCTCCAGTACTGCAGATCAGAAACGTGATTCCAGGTCAGATCATCTTTATCAATCGCTTCAATCCATTTATCCCTATTCCTGTCGAGTGAAACACCCAGGATATCAAATCCTTTCTTGTGATATTTCTTCCAGGCTTCAACCACGTTTGGATTCTCTGTCCGGCAAGGACTGCACCAGGATGCCCAGAAGTCGACCAGCAGGTATTTCCCTTTCAGAGAGGATAATGTCAGTGGATTTCCGGCTGTGTCATTCTGTGTAAAATCGGGTGCAGGTTGGCCGATCTGTACAGATCTCAGGATTTCTACCCGATCCATCAATTTATCGTAATAGGATGAACCGCTCATGTTGGTGTCAAATACCAAACATATCTCCTCCAGTTCAGGCAGTTCAAACTGGTAGGCATTTCGCAGGATCAGGTAAGGGGCTACAACACTGGTTGTATGCTCTCTCGCGAACTGAACGATCAGCTCTGTCTTTTGGGCTTCCGCTATTTCATACAAAGAATCCGCCCGGTCGATACCTGCTTCATCATCAGCTTCTTTTGCCTTCCGGTACTCCTTATAGATAGCCCTCATTTCATTATTGATGGGTTCACTATGAGCAATATACTCTTTATAAACATCCTGGGCAGCTGACCCTTTTATGTCAGTCGTCAGTACACTATCGACAGTAATCGTCACCTCTATATCCGAGTTTTCGATGAAAAAAGGCATTCTGATATTCTTTTCACTTACAGTGATATAGTACATTTCGGGGCTTTCAATGGTTCCGGTAAAGGTAAATTTCCCGGCAACCAGTTCAGCTGAATCCACATTGATCCATTTTCCGGCATCCCGCTTTTTCATAAAGACCATCACGGAATCTACTCCGTCGACAGTACCGGTGATCATGTACCGGTCTGTGTGAGTACAAGCTGTCACGATCATAAAAGCGATCAGTAAAATAACTACGTTTCTCATGTTGTATTTCTCCTTAATTTATTGATTGTTAATTTAATTGTCCGGCAAATTTCGGAAATTTTGCGGTTTTATTACATTTACACTAAATTTTTCACCATGAGAGCCCGACTTTATCTGATCAGCGCCATGCTGTGGCTTGGATTGTGTATCTCACTTTCCTCCCATTCTCAAACAAATCCTAAATATGACCTTTCTCAAACACCTGTACTTTATACGGTCGGATATGCTCATCTCGACACCGAATGGAGATGGGACTATGAAACTACAATTAATACGTACCTGAAATCTACTCTGGATGATAATTTCGACCGGCTGATCACCTATCCCGATTATGTGTTCAATTTCACCGGTGCCAGGAGGTACCAGATGATGAAGGAGTACTATCCAGTAAGATACAGGGAGTTGAAGAAATGGATCCATCGCAACCGATGGTTTGTATCCGGTTCTTCTGTTGATGAATGCGATCCCAATGTCCCCTCTCCTGAATCCATCATCCGGCAGGTTCTTTATGGTAACAACTATTTCAGGTCGGAATTTGGAAAGGAGAGCGTGGATTTCATGCTTCCAGACTGTTTTGGCTTTCAGGCACATTTCCCGAGTGTACTCAATCATTGCGGACTGAAAGGTTTCTCCACACAGAAACTGGGATGGGGATCTGCAGTTGGAATCCCTTTCAATATAGGAAATTGGGTAGGCCCTGATGGAGAGGGAATCGTGTCGGCTTTAAATGCGACCACGTATACAGGACGGATCCAATCCAGGCTTGATACATCCACATTCTGGTCGTCACGTGTACTGGAGAATGGCAAAAAGTATGGCGTTTATGCTGACTTCCGCTACTATGGCGTAGGAGATGTTGGTGGAGCTCCGCGTGAAGAAGATGTTCAGAATGCAGTGGAGAGCCTGTATGAATCCGACAGCAAGATCCAGGTCTACCTCAGCTCCAGTGACCAACTTTTCCGCGATCTGACTCCGGAACAGGTAACAAGCCTGCCGGTCTATTCGGGGGATCTGTTGCTCACCGAACACTCCGCCGGATCGATCACATCGCAAGCATACATGAAGCGTTGGAACCGGAAAAACGAACTGCTGGCACAGGCAGCTGAACCCCTGGCGGTGATGGCCAACTACCTGGGCGCTATTCCTTACCCGAAAGAGCGTTTGAACCAGGCCTGGTGGCTGGTACTGGGTTGCCAGATGCACGACATCCTTCCAGGCACATCCATCCCCCCGGCGTATGAGTATGCCTGGAATGAAGAGGTGCTGGCGATGAATATCTTCGCGTCGGTGCTGAGGAGCTCAGCCGGTGCTGTGATCCGGGCGATGGACACCCGCAGCATGGGAGTCCCGGTTGCCGTTTACAACCCCGTTTCGATCGAACGCGAAGATGTGGTAGAGGTTCATCTCAATTACCCCGATGGCACACCCGATTATGTCAACGTCATTGGTCCTGATAGTATTGAGGTTCCATCACAGGTGGTCTCATCTTCAAAAACCACACTCCACCTTCTCTTCCTTGCACAGGTTCCTTCGCTGGGCCTTGCCATTTTTGATATCCAGCCTACGAAAAAACCATCAGTGGTTACAACAAATTTGCGTACCGGTCGCCTGACGCTGGAGAACGACTCTTACCGGATCCTGATCAACACCAGTGGCGACATTTACAGTATCGTGGATAAGCAACTCGACAACGAGTTGCTCTCCGGAGATCTGCAACTGGCGTTTCTGAAGGAGCATCCCTCCCATTGGCCGGCATGGAACATGGATTGGGATGAACGCCAGCAGCCTCCAACAGGCTATGTGGAAGGCCCTGTAAAAACCACTCTCATTGAGAGTGGACCGGTGAGAGCAACCTATAAACTGCAGCGTCAGAGCCGGAATTCCACTTTCACACAGTGGATCCAGCTGGCGGCTGGAGAGGCAGGCAAGCGGATCATGATTCGCAATGAGGTGACGTGGCAAACCAGAGGAGTCAGCCTGAAAGCGACGTTTCCGCTCACGGCAGCGAACGACCACGCAACCTATAACCTGGGGCTTGGCACCATCGAACGCCCTATCAATCATGCCAAGAAATATGAAGTCCCCTCCCGGGAATGGTTCGACCTCACCGACCGGTCGGGGAAATTTGGCGTAACCATCCTCGAAGATTGCAAGTTCGGATCAGATATGCCCAACGACTCTACCCTCCGCCTCACTCTTCTCTATACGCCAACGACCAATGCATTTCACGACCAGGCGACACAGGATTGGGGGATCCATGAATTCTCATACGGTATTTACGGGCATGCCGGTGATTGGCGTACCGGATTATCAGAGTGGCAGGGAAGAGCGGTCAATCAACCATTCATTGCTTTCGAGGCCTCCTCCCATCCTGGATTTCTCGGGAAGTCGATCTCTCTCGCTTCTGTTGATACCTCTCAGGTTGATATCCGGGCTCTGAAAAAACAGGAGAGCGGCAATGAATGGATCATCCGTGTCCAGGAACTTTTCGGAGAATCTGTTTCGGATGTGACATTGACATTGCCGGGCCTGATCCTGTCGGGAAGTGAAGTAGACGGACAAGAGAGAAAGATAGCAGAGACCTCACAGGAAAAAGGGATACTCCGGTTCAATCTCTCTCCATATGAATTGAAAAGCTTTCGAGTAAAAGTCAAATCGTTCTACGATTCATTGACTCCAGCCGTCTGTACTCCAATGGTATTTATTTACAATGAGGATGTGGTTTCTGCCGATACCAACAGAAAAGAAGGAGGTTTTGGCGCGGAACAGCTTACTTTTCCGGCTGAAAACTTTCCCGGGGACCTCCTCGTGGATGGAATTCTATTTGAACTGGGTAGCTATGATAGCAACCAAAAAAATGCACTGGCTTGCAACGGACAGAAGATCCTGATACCCAAAACAGGCCGGTATAACAAACTCTATATCCTGGCTGCTGCTGAACATGACACCTCCGGGATCTTCAGAGCGGGACGCAGCAAGAAGGATTTCGCAGTACAGGCATTCAACGGAAATATCGGGCAGTTCGACAACCGGGAATGGGACCGTTTTGGCCAGGTTACAGGGATGGAAACCGGATTTATCAAACGCGATGAAGTAGCCTGGTTTACGATGCATCTTCACAACGACACTGCCAATCTTCCATATAGGTTCGGTTACATCTTCAAATACGCACTGGATGTAGATTCATCCATGGGTTCAATTCAGCTTCCGGAAGATCCTTCGGTCAAGATTTTTGCGATGACGTTAGCCGATAATCCTTACGACGATATCACACTTTTACAACCGGTTTACGACGATTTCACCGGACGAAAACCGATGGTTCTTGCTGAAGATCACTATGTAACAGATGATCTTGAGCCAATTTCCTCAACGGATGTTATTCACCGGAGAACCGTTCAGGAACTTCCCCTCAACGTGACAACCATGGATTATGCCGATATCCACCTGCCCAACGGAGTGACTACCTTCTATATAAGCAGTGAGAAAGATCCTGGTACAGAGTCATGGGTACCAGTATCGGTTTCGATGGTCTGCAATGGAATGTATGATCTCATGCCAGGTGACCTGATTCGCGATACCTGGACTTCTGAAGGTGAAGGCCGTCTGGTCATGGACCTGCAGAAAGAGATCGATATTGACAGCTTGCATATCTTCACTGCATCGGATGTTGCCCGGGGCCGTCAATGGTTCTCTGTCTGGGGCCGGACCGGGGAAGGAACACCTGAATTTACAGGTGATCCGAAAGAGGGGGGTTGGACCTTCATTACCTTTCCCAGAGCAATCAATGTCTGGGGCAAGGGAGCTGCCTTGTACCGGATCCTCTCCGATCAACCCAACAGGTTCCGCTACCTGATGTTTATCAGTGAAAAATCAGGCCACGGCCCGGTATATTTTCGGGAAGTTGATGTTTTTGAGAAAGAACGGTAGGTCGTGAATCGTGAAACGTGAATCGTGAATGCAGATTACTTGTTTCCTTGTGTTCTGATTTTTAATGCCTTTATCAGTTTGATCGTCATCATCTTCAAACGTATGAGTTTATTTAACAGGTCATTATCCTGATTTAATAAACCTAATCGCATAGAAATTTCTATCTGAGTTTCTAGCTCTGCAATCGAGCCTAAAGAAACATATAGGAATTGAATCATTTCCTTTGTATGATTTCGAGCTGCACCCTCAGCAATATTAGATGGGATAGAAACGGCTGCACGTCTCATCTGGCTTACTAAACCATATTTCTCATTGGGAGGAAACTCGCTTGTCTTTCTGTATATCTCTGTAACAAATTCAATCGATAATTGCCAAAGATCAAGATTCTCATGTGTGCTGATTTTTTTCATAATTAAATATTTTCCCATTAATCCAAAAAACCATTAAAAGGTTATATCTTTATTTTCACTTTTATTCACGTTTCACGTTTCACGTTTCACGTTTCACGTTTCACGTTTCACCAAAATGAAAACCTCTTCTTCCGATTTTCAAACATTATACGCCAGGCTAACACGCTACTGCTCCTATCAGGATCGCTGCAAGCGGGATGTGGAGATGAAGTTGCAGGGATGGAAGGTATCAAAGGGATTGATAGAGCGGGTGATCATGGAGTTAGCAAAAGAGGGGTATGTGGATGATCTCCGGTTTGCCAGGTCGTTTGTTAGAGGAAAGTTCAGGGGCAACAAGTGGGGGAAGCAACGGATCGTTTTTGCGTTGAAAGCCAGGAAGATTGATGAGCAACATATCAAAGAGGCTCTGGAGGAGATTGATGAAGCGAGTTACATGGATTCCATCCGATCATTGATCCGGAAAAAAGATCTTGAAATAAAATTGGGAAAAACCTTGAACAAACGGGAGAAAATTATCAATTTTGTTGTGGGGAAAGGATACGAAATCGGTCTGGTTCTCCGGATGATGAATGAACAAAAAAAATAGCATGGCAGACAAGGAAGAGATCAAAGATTTGAGTCAACGGGTAGAAGCCCTGAGGAGGTTTCTTTGACATCGAAACCAAATTAACACAGATTGAAGAAGAAGAGAAGCTAACACATGAACCGACATTCTGGAACAACCCTAAAGAGGCGGAAAAACTTCTCAAATTGATCCAGAAGAAAAAAGCGTGGACAGGCGCATTTCAAAAAACCGCTGCAAGTTTTGAAGATCTGAAGGTTATCCTTGAATTTTTTGAGGGGGGTGAAGGAAGCGAGAAGGAGGTCGATTCGCATTACCAGGAGACTTTGAAGCTTATAGAAGAGCTGGAATTCCGAAATATGTTAAGTGGGGAAGAGGACCAGTTGAATGTCATTCTTCAGATCAACTCAGGAGCCGGTGGCACCGAGAGCCAGGACTGGGCGGCAATGCTGATGAGGATGTACATCCGTTGGGGAGAGCTGAATGGCTACAAAGTGAAAGAGCTCGATTTTCAGGAGGGGGAGGTAGCGGGAATCAAGCAGGTCACGCTCGAAATTGAAGGCGACTACGCATATGGCTATTTGAAAGGTGAAAATGGTGTTCACCGGCTGGTTCGTCTCTCTCCTTTTGATGCTAACCACAAACGTCATACCTCGTTTGCATCTGTTTACGCCTATCCGGAGATCGACGACGACATCGAAATCGAAATTAACCAGGCGGATATCACATGGGACACCTTTCGCGCAAGTGGGCCAGGCGGTCAGAATGTCAATAAAGTGGAGACTGCAGTGCGGTTAAAGCATGAGCCTACCGGCATCATTATCGAATGCCAGGAGACACGATCACAGGGACAGAACAGAGAGAAGGCGATACGCATGTTGAAATCGCAACTCTACGAGATCGAGCTCCGTAAGAAACGCGAAAAACTGGATGAGATTGAAAGCAGCAAGAAACGGATCGAATGGGGAAGCCAGATCCGCAACTATGTCATGCATCCTTACAAGATGGTCAAGGATCTGCGTACCGAGCACGAAACATCGGATGTCCAGGGTGTCATGGATGGCAACCTGAACGACTTCATCAAAGCATACCTCATGGAATTCGGAAGTAAATGATACGGATATACCACAATCCCAGATGTCGCAAATCCAGGGCAGGGCTACAATATCTCCAGGAAAAAAATGTACAGTTTGAAACCGTGGAATACTTCAAAGAGTCGTTCACAGTGAAAAAACTGGAAAATCTGCTGGTGAAACTAAACCGGAAGCCTGAAGAATTGATCCGCAAACAGGAGGAGTATTATAAGAAAAACCTGAAGGGCAAGCGATTTAACGATCATGAATGGATCCGGATCATGGTTGAGAATCCGAAATTAATCCAGCGACCGATTATAGAGCGGGAGTATAAAGCCGTGATCGGTGATCCGGTTGAAAACATTGAATCCTTTTTATCATAACCAATAAAAATATTTTACCATGAACGTACGAATAGAAACAGACACCATGGGCCAGGTTGAGGTCCCTGCCACTAAATATTGGGGAGCACAAACCCAACGATCCGTCGGGAACTTTAAAATTGGCGAAGCAGGTTCCATGCCCAAAGAGGTCATCCATGGCATGGCCATCCTGAAAAAAGCCGCAGCTATCGTCAACGCTGAACTTGGAGTATTACCAGATGAGAAAAAAAACCTGATTGTTACTGCCTGCGATGAGATCCTAAGTGGAAAACTCGATGATCAGTTTCCGCTGGTGATCTGGCAAACCGGGTCAGGGACACAGACCAACATGAACCTCAATGAGGTGATCGCCAATCGGGGGCATGTCCTTCACGGTGGAAAGCTCGGGGAAAAATCATTCATCCATCCCAATGATGATGTGAACAAAAGCCAGTCGTCGAACGACACCTTCCCAACTGCTATGAGTATCGCTGCTTACGACATGGTTGTTAAAACGACGATTCCGGGAGTAGAGAAATTGAAAGAGGCCTTACAGAAAAAGGCTGAAGAATTTTCAGCCATCGTCAAAACCGGGAGAACCCACCTGATGGATGCAACCCCACTGACCCTCTTCCAGGAATTCTCTGGCTATGTTTCCCAGCTCGAACATGGTATCAAGGCATTGAAAAATACCCTGCCCCATCTGGCCGAACTGGCGCTAGGTGGTACTGCAGTCGGTACCGGCCTGAATGCCCCCAAAGGATACGATTCTCTTGTTGCAACCGAGATCGCCAACCTGACCGGATTGCCCCTGGTAACTGCCCCTAACAAATTTGAATCCCTTTCGGCTCATGATGCCATGGTAGAGACATCAGGTGCCTTGAAAACTCTGGCAGTTAGCCTGATGCATATTGCCAGCAACATCAGGCTGTCTGCCTCAGGCCCCCGTTGCGGGATCGGTGAACTGATCCTCCCGGCCAATGAACCCGGCTCCTCTATCATGCCTGGAAAAGTAAATCCAACCCAGCCGGAAGCAATGACCATGGTGTGTGCACAGGTGCTTGGCAATGATGTAGCGGTAAATGTAGGTGGGATCAGCGGCCATTTTCAACTGAATGTTTTCAAACCTGTGATGATCAAGAATGTGCTTGAGTCAGCACGCTTGATCGGGGATGCGGCGGTTTCTTTTACGGATAACTGCGTGGTTGGAATCCAGCCTCATCTGGAAAACATCAACCACAACCTGAAAAACTCCCTGATGCTGGTTACCTCTCTGAATCCGCACATTGGCTATGAAAATGCTGCAAAGATCGCCAAGAAAGCACACCAGGAGAACACCACCCTCAAGGAGGCTGCTCTGGCTTTGGGTCTGCTAACCGAAGAGGAGTTCAATAAAATCGTTGATCCAACGAAAATGACAGGACCGAAATAAGGTATGAGGGTGTGAGGGTATGAGAGTGTGAAGGTGTGAGTTGGTGAACTGGTGAGTTGCTATTATGGGAAGTAATCGAGTTTGCGGGGGGTGGTATCTGTTTTGAAATCTGCTTTGAGGCTGTCGAGTGTCTGGAAATCTCGTATGACCCCTTTTTCGCGTTCCAACATCTTCCGGGCCTCCAGCACGATCATAGATTCCAGACTCATATTTGCCTCGTTTGCTCTCTTTCGCAATATCCTTAAACCTTCAGGGTTGTTCTGGATCTGCCGCTGAAAGTAGATCATCCGCTCTGTCTCGGAATCCTTCTGATCAATAGCATAATCAGGGATAAAAAGCATATCATCTTTCAAGTCGATCAACCGGTAGATAAAAGCTTTCCTGACCAGCTCATTCCCTCTCGTAATTTCAATGGTATCAGAAGGCTGGATGACGCTAAAGAGATCTCCGTAAAGTTCTTGCGGATCGGCGTAATCGTCGCTTAAGGTGATGTAGTAAGCATCTGTCCCGATTGGCAGGTTCCCTCTTTCTTTGTTGATCCAGTGATACTTATGGATTCGGTCAAGAGTCCCCAGTGCATAGACCCGATTTCCGGTTTTTCGTGCGATGTAGTAGTCGTAATTGGCCGCCGGAAACCAGCGGAAAGTGAAAATCGGAGCCGGGGCATCGATAAGCAGAAATTGCTGGTCGAATTCGGCGAAAGGAGCAAATTTCTCTCCCAGTTGATTCCAGCCGTACAGGTCGTGAGTAAAATCTCTTCCCATCCATTTCGATAACGGCATCCATCCAAAACGGATCTGCCCAACTGCCATCACGATCAATAGCAGTAGCAGGTATGTCGATATCCGTATTGGTTGGGGAAATAGTTTCCATCGATAGCGCTTTTTGCTTCGTTCCGACAACCAAGCAGCAGCAATCAGAATTAATCCGAAGTAAGCGGGTCCTGTCCAGTGAGGCAATGTGCGGGCAAAGAGGGCAAAGATCAAAAATACACCTATCAGTGGGAGACTGATCCAAAGAATGAGATTGCGATACTCCTTTTTAATAAATTGTTGCCTCTTACTCATCGCAACGATAGCGATGATAATCAACACAACGTTGACCGGGTTATTGTAAAATATCTCCCCGACGATCTCAACGACCAGGAACTCCGGATGGAGCCAGGGACCTGTTTCGGTAATCGTGCGCCCGCTATGGTAAGTGAAGCTGATGAAATCGTTGTCGAAGTTCCATAAGATAACCGGAAGAAACATCAATATGATCAGCAAAAAAGCATACCAGGTTTCCCTGACAGTCAGCCACTTATTGTTATATTTCAGGATGTAAATAAAAGCTCCGGTGACCAGGAATACTGAATGATATTTCGACAGCAGGGCCAGCCCGGCAGTAATTCCGGCATAAAAAAGGAAGTTCCGGCTCTTCCGCGAGCACTCTTTGTCGGGAAGTGAGCGAAGCAGGAACCAGAGGGTTAGCAACCAGAAAAGACTCTGCGGAGCATCGGGAAGAATGAATATCCCGCAGAGTACAAATCCGTAGAAAGATGTTGTAAAGAGAAAAGCAGCAAAGAGTCCGGTCCTGTCATCTTTGATATATGCTCCTATCCGGAAAATGATCCAGGTGTTTATTGTACCGGTGACAACAGCTGCCAGGCGGATGAAAAATTCGCTATCCAGTGTCAGGTTCAGCGTGAAGAGTTGGATCACCCATCCGAGTAGTGGAGGGTGGTCGAAATGGCTGAGATCGGGATAGAGAGCGTAGGTCCAATAGTAGACCTCGTCATAGCCAAATTCAATGAATCCGGCAACAAATCCACGGATGATCGCCGAAACAACAAGCAGAAATGCCAGTATCCAGGTTATTCTCCGTTTCTCGTCCATCAGGATCGTGCTTTTCTACGTGATTTTCTCCAGCGATAGCGGATGACAAGGTAGAAGGCAACTGCCAGAGATCCCAGAGTCATGATCCGGAAAATCCAGGTACGTTCCCAGTTGATCTTAGCTGTCAGCTTATTGACCGGAGGTGTACCATCGTAACGAAAGACAGGGTTGAGGTAAAACTTCGTACCCGGGTGTTTCCACTGGCTGTAGAAAACAATGTTGGTACGGATGTAGGTGTCTTCCTGTTGTAATACATACCAGGCATCATCTGTTATATACTGGACTTTTTTCGCCTTTCCATTCTGACCAATAAAGGTGAATTTCATGGCCACCGTGTCTGTATGTACAAACAAGGTGTCCTTACTTATGAAAATATCCGTGACCTGTGGCACCATTTTTGCCCGGGCTTCCTTCTCTTCAAAGGGTTCATACTCCCGCATATAAATATCTGCGCCAAAGGCATTTCCGGTTTTCAAGTTATGTATGATATCTTCGGCATTCCGGGTTGGAGAGTTCACATACGTGCATCTTCTTCCTACCACGTAAGGATTGTAGATGTTGTGTCCGTCATCGTCACCCTGAATGTAGACTGGTCGGCCAGCCGACAGTGCAGCATCCCACTGTTTAATCGAGTTCCAGTTGTTATTCAGCACCTCAACAAGGTCGTAATTCGAAAGGTATCTCATATCCTTGAGGGTATATCCATTTTCCCAGTCGGGATGTGCCAGGGTGACTATATCACTGGTAGGGCGAAGACGATTGATGATATACTGTTTGTGATTGATATTTTGTATCAGGGAGTAATCAAGCCACAACACACGTTTGGCCCCGATCAGCACCTGATGTTTTTTCCAGATTCCAAAGCCATGCTCATAAACAGGAATGTAATAAGGTGAGTCTTTTTGAAATTCGCTAATGTGCTGATAATGAGAGAGTGCTGATATGGAATATCCCAATTTCTTGTACTGGTCATAGCACTCCTGTTCGGTACCAGTTCCTGAGGTAATCCCTCCCCACCGATGGGTATGAAAATGGAAGTTGGCTCTGCGCCAGTTATTCGTATCAATATCGTGGTAAGGGTTGTACCATTGATCTCCTGAAAAGGGTTTGGGCTCTTGAAAATCGTAAATTGGGGCCAGGAAATAGAGGATCGCCTCCACGAGAAGAATGATTCCAAAACACCAGAGAAGCAGTTTCAGGAGCCATTTGAAGATTTTTCGGATAGATCTCTTCATAAAGATAATCTTATGTTTCAGAGGGCAAAGTTAATACTTTTGAGGTTCAAGGTTTAACATACAAAACTCAGTGTCTCCGCATACTAACTTCAGCGCTCGTGGAAAGTTCAAGGAAAGGACAAAAAATCTGGTTGCAGATTGCGAGCGGTTAAACTATTGGTTTTTGATATCAGGGTTTGTATATTTGCTTCCGCTTATCCAAAACAACATCCAGATGAAACCATCACCCAAGGGAAAAGAGACTCAGGAGCAGGAGTTATCACGCTTGAGGAAAGAGGTTGGAAAATTGTCAAAAGAGGTTGAACAACTTAACGGGGAACTTCAACAATCAACACGGGAAAAGAAAGAGATTGAAGAACAAACGCTTGTGTTCAAACGGTTTGCAGAATCATCCGGTCAGGGATTTGGGATGGCATACCTCGACGGAACTATCACCTATGTGAATCCAGCATTGTGTCGAATTCTGGATGAAGAGAACCAGGAAAATATTTACAAAAAGCCCTTTCCCGCATATTATCCACCCGAAATACGGAAACGCTTAAAGGAGGAGATCCTGCCAACAGTGATGAAAGAGGGGCAATGGACTGGGGAACTTGCCGTGATCAGCGCCAAAGGGAAGAAGATTCCCACTCTTGAAAATTTCTTTTTACTTCATAATCGCGATGGCGAGCCAAAATTATTTGCGGATGTCATCTCGGATATCTCGGAACAGAAGGAGATGTCGAACAAGCTGGTTGCTGAATCAATCCGTGAGAGCGAAGCGAATCTACGTACCATCCTTGAGGCATCCAAAGAGACGGTTTTCCTGATCGATACTACTGGTAATATATTAGTTGCCAACGAAACTACAGCTGAACGGCTTGGTAAAAAAGTGAATGACATCATCGGTAAAAACATTATTGACCTGATGCCGGTATCGTTAAAGGAGCACAGGAAACAAAGGATCGCGGAGGCAATCCGGGAAAAGAAGGTGGCCCGATTCGAAGACCAGCGAAACGGGCTGTGGCTCGATAGTTATATCTATCCGGTCATTGAGGAGGGCAAAGTAACAC
Organism: uncultured Prolixibacteraceae bacterium; assembly: GCA_964616825.1. Lineage (GTDB taxonomy): Bacteria > Bacteroidota > Bacteroidia > Bacteroidales > FEN-979 > QYOJ01. The sequence continues at coordinate 43,630 of CAZTSX010000002.1, read as the reverse complement.
GGCTGGCCATCATGGCGATCGATATTTCTGAGCGAAAAAAGAGAGAACAATCAATCCAGGAGAACGAAGAGTTGCTACGGAGTACCCTCGAATCAATTGGGACCGGAATATTGGTGGTAAACGATCAGGGGAAGGTGACGCATGTCAACAAAAAATTCGCCAGTATGTGGAGAATTCCAGAAGAGGTGATGGAATCCAAAGATGATGATCAGCTACTCGGTTTTGTATTGGATCAACTGGAAGAGCCGGAACAGTTTCTCACAAAAGTAAAAGAGCTTTACCAGACTGACCGTGTTGACAATGATATCCTGAAGTTCAAGGATGGCCGTTACTTCGAGCGAATTTCACACCCTCTGGTGTTAGGTGATAAGGTCACGGGAAGAGTATGGGGTTTCCGCGATATCACTCAACGAAAAAAGATGGAGATAGAGATCAGCCGGATCAATGAAGAACTTCACGAGCTAAATGCTGCCAAGGATAAGTTCTTCTCAATCATCGCTCACGATCTGAAGAGTCCTTTCTCCGGTCTCCTCGGGTTAAGCGAAGTGATCTCCGATCCTACTGAAGAACTGACCATTCAGGAGATGCGAAAATACAGCGGACGACTTCATTCGCTCTTGAGAAATCAGTTCAACTTACTGCAGAACCTGCTGGAGTGGTCACGGTTACAACGTGGTGGAATCGATTATAAACCAGAGCAGCTTAACCTGGGGTCGCAGGTGAACCTCGTTACTGACCAGCTGGCAGTGAACATCCTTCGGAAGAACCTGGATCTGCTTAACGAAGTCGAACCCCGTATCATCATCCATGCAGATGCCGACATGTTACAATCAATTCTCCAGAACCTCATATCCAACGCCATCAAATTTACCGACCAGAACGGGAGGATTGTGATCCGTGCCAAAGCTGCAGATAAACAGATTGAAATTTCGGTTGAAGACAATGGTGTCGGAATCAGCAGTAACCGACTCTCTACGATCTTCAACCTCGATGAGGTTAACTCCTCTACCGGAACGGATGGAGAAAAGGGAACCGGACTCGGCCTGTTACTCTGTAAGGAGTTCATCGAGAAACATGGCGGAACGATCAATGCAGAAAGCGAGCTGGGGAAGGGAAGCATATTCAGGTTTACAATACCGGTTTAATAGATGGTCGAGGGTCGAAGGACGAGGTTCAAGGTTAAAGGAAAGTCTTCAGTCAGCAGCTACTGTCTTCAATTTTCACTCACCAGTTCACAAGTTCACCAATTCACGATATTATTTTAACCGTTATTTCAATTTTTATATTATATTTGTTCATTAATAACGAACAATATTGTTCATTAATAATGTAGAGATGGTGCTTGGAGAGACTTTGCAGAAGATCATTGCGATCCAACAAGAGGAAATAATTGGTGTAGAGAACACAATTCCAAGGGATATTTCGAACACCATAGATACCAAATCAAATCATGCAGTTATTATCTCGGGAATTCGAAGATCAGGAAAAAGTACCCTGTTGAAACAATTTATGCTGAACTCAGTGAAGTACCACTATTTTAATTTTGAAGACACACGTATTTTCGGTTTTGACATGACCGATTTCGAAAAACTTATTGACCTGTTTGAAGAAGATAATCCTGACATTAACAATTACTATTTTGATGAAATTCAAAACGTTCCACAGTGGGAAATCTATGTTAGAACGTTGTTGAATAAAAAAAGCAAAGTGTATATTACAGGTTCTAACGCCTCTTTGCTAAGCAAAGAATTAGGTACAAAATTGACAGGACGTCATATCAGGTATGAGCTATTTCCCTTCTCATACAGAGAGTTTTTGGAATTTACAAGAACTAAACCAGGGGAAACCTCATTTCAGGCATATCTGAACAATGGAGGATTCCCTGAGTTTTTGGAGTATCAGAACATTAAAATTTCACAAGAACTGTTAAATGATATAATTGCACGTGATATTGTTGTTCGGTATGGGCTGAGAAACCCGGTGATTATCAAGAACCTTGCTTTATACCTTATTTCAAATGTGGCCAAAGAGATAAGCTATACAAATCTCAAGAAGATGTTCAACCTTGGTTCTGTCAACTCAATTATCTCTTACATCAACTATTTTGAAGATTGCTATCTATTGTTTCAAATACCAAAATTCGACTACTCAATAAAAAAACAACTAGTTAATCCTAAAAAAATATATGCGATTGATACCGGATTTATTAAATGCAATTCCCTGTCATTTAGCGAAAATATAGGCAGGATGCTTGAGAATGCTCTCTTTATTTCATTAAAAAGAAGTAGCAAAGAGATCTACTATTTCCAGGAAAATCATGAATGTGATTTTGTAATCAAATCAGGTAATGATATCAGTCATGCTTACCAGGCATGTTACCATTTACATGCGGATAATAAGGAGAGAGAAATCAATGGATTATTGGAAGCAATGAATTCGTTCAATTTAAATACCGGGTATATCATAACTTATAATCAGAAAGATAAGATTACATTTGAGAATAAAACAATACATGTAATCCCTGCCTGGAGATGGATGTTGAATGAAAACTAAACCTTACCAGAACCTGCTGATAATCTATTACTCCGGTACCGGTAATGCCAAACGGGTATCGGAGTGGCTCTCGGCGTCAGCGACGGAAGAGGGAATTCATGTTGTCGTCACCCCCTTCTGGAAGTTCCTGAAAGAGCCCCTCCCTGATCTGGAAGGCAATACGCTGATCGGCTTCTGCTCTGCTACGCACGGATTTAACCTGCCCCATTCGATGTTAAAGTTGATCTTCCGGTTTAACGCATTTCCCGGTTCGGATGTCTTCCTTATCAACACCCGGGCAGGGATGAAGCTCTCAAAACTGTTTCTTCCGGGACTGAGCGGACTGGCCCAGATCCTGCCGGCATTGATTCTCTGGTTTAAAGGGTATCACCTTATGGCTATGCGCCCGGTCGATCTTCCTTCTAATTGGATCTCGCTCCATCCGGGCCTTAAAAAAAAGGTAGTGGCTTCAATGGTCGATCATTGGAAACAGAAGATCGACCGGTTTTCCGATGGCCTGTTTGCGGGGAAACGAACCTACTGGCCTGCACTTATTACGTTGCCTGTTGATATTCTCCTCATCCCCATCGCCATCGGCTACTACTTCGTTGGCCGGTATATCATCGCCAAGAGCTTTTTTGCTTCCGATAAATGTAACGATTGCCATCTCTGCCTGAAAGCGTGTCCAACCCGGTCGATCATACTCAAAGACAAGCGTCCCTTCTGGAAACTGACATGCGAAAGCTGTATGCATTGTATGAACTTCTGTCCGCAACGGGCCATCGAAACGTCGCATAATGTAGTGATCCCCCTGCTATGGATACTCTCTGCTTTTATCAACCCTTGGATAGCCATCCAACTAGTCGACCTGATCGAACAGTTTGTCCCGGTGGTTAACTCTTTGAGTCCATGGATCATCATGGTTTTCAAGTGGGCGGTTATAATTGCTCTTTTTACAGCGACATATTACGTGATCCATTACCTGATGCATTTCCGTTTTTTCAGGAAGCTGATGCGGTGGACGACGATTACGCAGTTTCGGTTCTGGAGGCGATACAGGATACCGGATCAGGGTTAAGGGATGAGGGACGAGGGACGAGGATTTTATGTTCGAATTAACTTCATTGGAGAAAATCGAACTGGTCACAAATTGTGACCGGTTGAGTCATCTGCGTTCAATTCTTTCGCTTCCATACTCCCGGATCATCAACAGGATTGCAGCGGCCGACCAGCTGAAATAGTTAGCGTTCAACCCCTCTCCTGATAACGGATGGTAGTTCTCTCTGATGGGAGCCTCCTTATCGAGCAATCCCTCACCATGGTGAAATAGTTTCAGAGTCAGTGAATCAGCTTCCTGCACGAAACCGTAATCTCGCAAACCATGGATGGCGAAGTAGGCCTGATCAAGCCAGACAGGTCCTCGCCAGTACCCCTTTTCCGGACTGAACCGGGATTCGTTTGCGGCTACTGTCGGGAAGGGGAAATAGGTGTTGAATTCATCCGGATTCAGAATATGATCCCGGATAGCGGATGCCTGGTTCTGAGTAGCAATCCCAGCCCAGAGAGGGATCCAACCGTTGGGTTCCAGCACACGAATGAATTTCTTGGAATCAAGTTCAATGTCGTAATAGAATCCTGTCTCCTCATCCCACATCATGCCCCGGATCATCTTACCCAGCACATGTGCTTCCTGCACCAGATTTCCGGCCAGAACCTCATTTCCGATCATCCTGGCCAACTCAGCCAGGCAGCCCTTTTCCATGTATAAATAAGCATTCAGGTCGGCGCTCTCCTGGCTCATACTCCATGCAGATGGATTGTTCTTCACCATCCTGGCGCTATCGAATCGAACAGCATTATCCCAGCCACTCTCCCACTTTGCCGCCTGCAATGTTCCGTCGGTGGAGCCATATTCACAAAGGCCGTTTCCATCGTGGTCCCGATGCACATACCACCAGCGATGATACCGGAGGAGATCAGGGAACATCTCTATGACAAAAGCGGTATCGCCGGTTTGGCAAAAAATCTCAAGCAGAGCCCAACCGGCTAAAGGAGGCTTGGTATCCCGCCAGTTGTTTTCAGTTGTATCGATGAAGATACAATCGGCGATCATACCAAATCTGTCCTGATAATCAAACATCGCACGGATGCTATTCTTTGCCAGTTCCGGAGAAATTCCGGCAAGGGCATAAGCATGTTTCCAGCTATCCCAGGCCCAGAAACCGGGGAACCCATCGATAGATGGGAAAACACCTTCATGCTTCAGTCCTCCTGCAGGCCCATTACGGTTGTTCAGCAGGGTGAAAATGCATTTGGCTGCGAGGGAGTCATAGGTTGTGCCATCCCGACCTGATAACAACCTGTTCTTTGTGGTGGCCTGCTTCCAGCAACCAATCGCTTTCAGATACACGGAATCAGTATGCTTCAAGTTACCTGCCTTTGTGGATTGGAAGTCTCCCTGGGAAAAGGAGTAGGGAGGTAGAAGGTGAAAAGTGAAAAAAAACAGAATATAAAAATAACAACGGATCATGGATGCATCTGGTCAGAGGGTTAAGTTCTTCTCAATGAATAATCAGTTTTGTAATCGACACATTTGGTCCGGATGCGATTCGCACCAGATAGATGCCAGCCGGTATGTCAGAATACCAATTGATAGAATACGAACCCGGAATTTGCAGTACATTGGATATCACGGAGATCTGCTTGCCCACAAGGTTGATGCACTCTATTTTAACTGAATCTGTTGTTGTCAATGTGTATTGGATCGTGACTTTCCCTGATGAAGGATTTGGAAAAATATTCAGGCCCAGGTCCACTCTTTTTGTATCGTTGATTCCAACTGATGAATCGGAGCGTACCAGACGGATGTAATTATAGATTCTCACTACATCTCCCTGCGGTCCATGGCCATATGGATAGTTTTCAGGGTCGCCGGTTTTAAAATCACTGCGCTGAGCGCCAGCCCCATGAACATCCAATAACACATAATTTCCAGAACCTGGTGGCATCTCCATAAATCCCAGCGCCTCGCCGAAACAGAGATAAACAGCCCTGGTATATTTCATATCAACAGGGCCATCAGCATGTGTTGTGCCTGTCCAGAAAAAAGGATAATTCAATTCTCCCCCTTCATCAATTATCGTAGATGTTTCAAACAACGGGTCGATAGCAGCACTGTTGCTTGTTTGAGGTGAGCGACTGTAATCAACCAGGCTCTGTAACTCTTTGGCATTGGGCAACCTCCAGTCATTGTATCCAAGATAGATCTCACTGTTTTTCTGTTGCACCCACGCCAGGGCACCTTCCCAATTAAGTCCCTCTTCACTGTCACTTTTTGTCCACATCAGTCCGGTTGAAGAATCAGTGATAGTCCCATCAGTGTTATCCGTAAAATCATTTATTCCATATGCCGTATTCTCCCTGACATAGCGTACCTCAAATAATTTTCCTTCTGTCTGGCCTGGTAGTGGGTCAGTGCCATATCCTTTAATGCGGCCATCCGCAAAGTTCACTCCAAAAATGGTGAATGCACCAATCATTGTCGTACCCACATATTCAGTACCTGAAGCATATTGTGCATCAATAAACCGCTCCCCAGCAGCTACATCACCATATCTGAACTCAAAATAGCCGGTATCAATAAATGGCACAGATTGCTCTTCTGTTGGCGCTCCGTATCCACTGAAGAATATCAACGAGTATAACTCCTTTATTGTGGGTAGCCGCCAGTCATCATATCCGGCAATAGTGCACGTATCTGCTCCGGCGACAACCTCATCGTAGATCAGTTTATCAGCAAAAAGATTTTTCTGCCACATCAGTCCGGTCACCAGATCGCTAACCGTGCCATCTCCATTGTCGTTGTATGCCGGTTGATTCCCATTATATTGAGCATCCTGTCCGTAAAAAGGATTGCCAGGGGATGGGGGTGTAATCTGATTTATCGTATCATAACATGCTTCCTGGTTGGTGTCAACTATTTTGTACGTTTGTCCAACTAACACCGCATGAAGGAGAATAATAGCGATCACACCAGTTGCTCTCTTTCTTGCTCGAAATTCTATCTTCATAGGGATCTTTTTTATAAAACGCATAGGTAAAGCTAAAATTTTTCTAAGAATTTCATACTTTTATCATGGATTATTTTTGATGAAAGGATACTATAAAAAACAACTTGCTTCCAGCCGGCTGCAGAAGGTATACGAACTTTCTACACCCAGGATCCGACAATACCTCAGGGCCGAACTGGATTATGCCCTCACTCATTTGAATCAGGATGATCTGGTTTTGGACTTGGGTTGTGGCTATGGGAGGCAGCTCCCTGACCTTTGTAACAAAGCGGGATTCGTTGTCGGAATCGATTCTTCAGCCGAAAGTCTTACACTAGGAAAGGAATACTTACAGGGAGTCTCCAATTACCTGTTCATAGAATTGAGCGCCCGGAAGCTTCTTTTTCCCGATGAATCATTTGACGTGGTGCTCTGTTTGCAAAACGGGATCTCGGCCTTTCATGTCGACAAACAAAAACTCATCCGCGAAGCGATCCGGGTAACGAAAAGAGGGGGCACAATACTGTTCACAAGTTATTCTGAAAAAATCTGGGAAGAGCGCCTGCAGTGGTTTCAGCTCCAGTCAGAAGCCGGATTACTCGGTCCGATTGATGATGAAAAAACCGGAAATGGAAATATCGTTTGCACAGATGGATTTACTGCTTCCACAGTCGATGAGGAGATGTTCCGGAAACTGATCAACGAAATCCCGGAAATTCATACTTCCATTACAGAAGTTGACAATTCCAGTATTTTCTGTGCAATAAAACGTATCTAGTCCACTTTCTTTCTCCGATCCTTTTTCTCCGCCTGTGCACGCTTTTCCTCCAGTCGTTTTTCTTTCGCCTCAGGCGAAGGTTTGGTTGGCTTACGCTTTTTGGGGGGAGTCAATGCACCGGTCAATAATTCGTAAAACTTTTCAATCACTTTCTCCCTGTTCTTCAATTGTGTTCGTGAACGCTGTGAAACAAGGACCAATTCTCCCTCCTGGTTGATCTTGTTCGATAGTTTCTCGCGGATGAGTTCTTTCTCTTCCGGGGTAAGCAATGAAGATTTCATCACATCAAACCGGAGTTCCACTTTGGTGCTGACTTTGTTCACATGTTGTCCACCCGGACCACTGCTCCTGGAAGCTGAAAAAGAGAACTCAGAAGAAAAATCCCTGTCCCGGATTATATCTATTTGCATGATCAACGTATAATATTCGCTAAATTTACTTCTTTTCACCACATCACCACATTACCTTGTTACCTTGTCACCATTTTTATTAATTTTACTTCATGCTCGATTATCCAATCATTATTTTCACCGCCGTATTGATCTTCGGATTCGGACTTTTATCAAAGAGATCATCTCATGCGATGATCACAGCCCCGATGGTTTTTGTGGCTATCGGGCTGATTGCCGGTTTTTCCCAGGTTGATTTCCTGCATGGCGGTATCCATGCTCCATTTATCAAGATCATTGCGGAGATCACCCTTGCCCTGGTCCTTTTTATCGACGCCTCCACCATCGACACCAAAGTCCTGATCAAAGAGAAGGGATTGCCTTTCCGGCTGCTTTTCTTTGGCCTGCCTTTAACCATGATAACAGGCACCCTGGTTGCCATTCCGCTGTTTCCCTCTATGGAGATCTGGGCGCTCATGTTGATGGCTTTCATCCTCTCACCTACAGATGCGGCACTCGGGCAAGTGGTCCTAACCAGCAAACTTATCCCGGAAAAGATACGGCAGAGTATCAACGTGGAGAGCGGGCTGAATGACGGGATTTCGCTTCCACCCATCCTGGTCTGCCTGGCTTTTCTTTCTACATCTGCAACCACACATACTGAAACACATTACTGGATCGTTTTTACCTTGAAACAGTTGCTCTTAGGGCCGGTAATCGGAGCCATGGTTGGCTGGGCTGGCGGGTGGCTGGTGGATCATGCGTCTAAACGAGGTTGGATGAGTCCTTTATTCCAGCGCTTGTCGTCCCTATGCCTGGCAATCCTGGCTTTTTCGATAGCTGAGATGATCCATGGAAATGGATTTATTGCTGCTTTTTTCGCTGGCCTGTTCCTGAATACACATATTGGTACCGTGCGCAAACGCATGCATGACTTCGGTGAAGCGGAGAGCCAGGCATTATCTCTGTTTGTTTTTCTCATCTTCGGCATGATCCTGGTTCCGCTGGCAGCCCGGTTCTGGGATCTCTACGTTTGGATCTATGCGATCCTGAGCCTGACTGTGATCCGGATGGTCCCGGTAGCTATCAGCCTGATCGGAACCAGGCAATCCTGGCAAACGGTTGGTTTTATAGGCTGGTTCGGCCCAAGGGGCATCGCCTCTGTGCTCTATCTGCTGATCGCGCTGACCGAACTGGGAACGAAACACTATGAACGGATGATGGCAGTTGTGGTGTTGACCGTCCTTCTGAGTGTCTTCCTGCACGGGTTTAGTGCAGTTCCTTTTTCAAAGATTTATAGGAAATAATCATTGTATGAAAAAAAAGAGATTCATTGCCTTATACCTGGTATGGGGAGTCGTTCTTCTGGGATCCTATTTTTTAAGCATTTATTTTACAATCTACCACAACAAGCAAATTGTAAAAGAGGCTTCCAGAGCTTTCTTCCAGGAGATTGTCACTTCACGGTCGTGGAATGCCTCCCATGGAGGTGTTTACCTCATTGTGAATGACGAGGTGTAACCCAATCTATACCTGGAGGACTCTTTGAGAGACCTCACTACAACGAATGGAATCATGTTAACAAAAGTCAATCCAGCCTATATGACAAGGCAGATTTCCGAGATTGCCCGTAACAAAAATGGCGTTCTGTACCACATCACAAGCCTTAATCCCATCCGCCCCGAAAACAAACCAGATTCCTGGGAACATCTTGCATTGGAATCATTTGAACTCGGGATCCCTGAAATTTTTGAATTGATCAGGACAGATACGCTAATGGCATTCAGATACATGGCTCCCCTCCTGGTTGAACCAGCCTGTCTGAAATGCCACGCCAAGCAGGGATATAGCCTGGAGAAAGACATGTTATTCTCCATCGTAGCACATGATCTGAGATCACATATATCAGGTGTTCACGGATTGAGTAAAACAATGTTTGACGAAATCAATACGTTTAACACTGAAGATATCATCAGGTTAACCGGCTCCATCTATAAGTCTACCGATAACTTGAACAAACTCTCCGACCACATGTTGCAATGGTACAATACAAGGAAAGGAACACTTGATTTTACTCCCGAATACTTCACTCTTGTCGCAGCAGTTGAAGAAACTGTCGAACTATTCAGCGAGAAAGCCCTGGAAAAAGAGATTTCTTTTTCTTTAGACGTTCCTGCCGGAATGAAGGTTTATGCCGACCTCCATATGGTCGAAACAATTTTACGAAACCTGATCAGCAACGCACTGAAATATTCACCCAGGGGAGGACTCGTTGAGATTACGGCGAAGGATACAGGGGATAATGATTTTATTGAGGTTATCGTGAAAGATAATGGTGTGGGGATGGATCAGCAAACAATCGACCACCTGTTCGAAGAGGATTTCCATACACCCCAACCAGGCACCGAGAAGGAAAAGGGGACCGGATTGGGTTTGGTCATCTGCCATGAGTTTATTGAAAAACAAGGGGGAACGATTCATGTTGTCAGTACGCCGAATGCAGGCTCACAGTTTATCCTGACACTTCCAAAAAGAGCCGTGGAATAAAGAAGAATCCCTTTTTATCGATTCAGAACTTACCGAATTTCAGCGACAGGTTGGCATTGAACTGGTTGATCAGGTTTGAAGGGATCTGATTTTTGTTCTTGTTCACTTCTTTCAGATACAGGTCCAAGTCGGGGGTATACCGGTAACTGACACCAATCCCGATCCGGAAAAACTTCAGGATGTTAAATTCAGCTTTTACTCCCGGCTGAACTACGAAAAAGGCATCCCAGTCGACATTTGTGTAGCCACCCCAATCGTATTTATCTGTATAATCAGGACGGTACATCAAGGTTAATCCGCCACCACCGATAAGCAGGGGGAAGGAGACATGCACAACAGATCTGGGAATGACCGTAAACTCAAGGAGAAGTCCGCCATACCCTCCGTAGAGGTTTGCGATCTGTTCTTTCCTGTTTATATCGTCATACAATTGTGTATAATATTTCAGGTTCCCTGAATTGACAATCCCATATCCGGCTAATCCGACAGAGACCCAGTGGTTAAATGTAACTCCCATGTTGATTCCAAGCAGAAACACATGTTTATTTCCGCTGAATTGCGTATAGGCAAACTCTGGTCCGAGAAAATAGCCAATATGGGGTTTTTTGTGTTTTTTTCCTTTTTGAAACAACGTGTTGATCTTGTCCTGATCTTTCGTTTCAGGTTTCTTGCTGTAATCTTCCTGAGCTACACCAATGGTTCCCAGAAAGATTACCAGGAAAAGGAGTGAAAGGATCTTTTTCATGATGTTTGATTTGGATTGATGAGATAAAGATAATTATTTTTATCTCTGCTAAGTTATCATTTCCTGAATTAATCCGGTATTTTTTTCGTATCTTTATAATTGAAATCAAATCACGAAACTATGGAACCCTTTGAAAAGATCCTCGTTTTGAATAACCAGTTCGAAGCCAGCCACATGAAAGATATTCTAACTGCAAAAGGTATTCCTCACGGAATTGTCTCATCTGCCGATTCAGTCTTTGGTGGTGTCAACAGAATAGAATTTGGCTGGGGTTACCTCGAAGCTCCTGCGCAATACAGAGACGAGATCATCAAGATCTTTGATGAAGTCGAAAAAGAGTGATGAGAGGAAGCCATAAACAACTAAGACATTCCACATAAATCGGGATTACACTTTCGCACAGCTTACATGTGAAGGAGGAGTGTGAACCCCATAATAAAAGGTATTATCTTTGCCGGCTAAATGTGGCATAGAACGATTGCTACCGGGAAACGATTTCTGACCCGTATCAGTGAATTCATCCAACGGAAACACTACAACGAAACGGTTGTTACCTCTATATTAAAATGGCTTCCATACGTTGTAGGCTCTGTACTCACTGCCCTGGTCGCGATCCTCTATGCGAAGGTTTTCGATTACATCAACAACCTCTCTCATTTAATCAAAGACAATCTCTCCTGGCTCTTTTTTATCATCACCCCTGTTTGTTTGCTCATTGCCTGGTGGATCATCCGGAAAATCTCTCCGGCTGCTTCCGGAAGTGGGATCCCTCAACTGATGGCCGCACTGGATCCAAGACGGGATCCCAAAAAGATTTCAACAGGCTTTTTGCTTGGCGGAAAAGCGCTTTTTGCAAAGATCACGAGTAGTATCATCGCACTGCTTGGAGGGGCGGTGATTGGCCGTGAGGGTCCGATGATCCAGATCAGCGCCTCTATCTTCTATATCACCCATAAATTTTTGCCCAAAGAGTGGCCGCGTGTTGACCGGGGACGCATGCTGATTGCCGGAGGCGCTGCAGGCCTGGCTGCTGCGTTTAACACCCCGTTAGGGGGAATTGTGTTTGCCATCGAAGAGCTCACACGAACCCATCTCAATGCGTTTAAATCCTCTCTCCTGTATGCGGTGATCTTCTCCGGAATGACTGCTCAGTGGATCCTGGGACCTTACCTCTTCCTGGGTTTTCCGAAGGTGTATGCCGCCGGTTTTCCGATGCTTGGATATGTGATCCTTTTCAGTGCTATCGCCGGTTTGGCAGGAGCTTATGAAGGGAGGCTGATCCTCCAGGTCATCTACCTGAAACGGAAACTGAAGAAACTATATAAACAGGTTCTCTGGGTAGGTATCTCGGGGATTGTTCTGGCATTTATCTTCTTTTTTAACGATGGTGTGGCTTTTGGTCCTGGAAAAGATATCATGACCCAGGTGCTGTTTGAAGCTCATGACCAGGAGATCTCGATCTGGCTACTGATCAGCCGGTTCTTTGGGGCTGTAATCTCCTATTCTTCAGGTATCGCCGGCGGGGTTTTCGCCACTTCACTTTCATCAGGCTCTATCATCGGCGGGCTCCTGATGGATCTTTTTAACCTCGATCAGGAGAACAAATTGCTGATCCTGGTTGCTATGATCGGGTTTCTAACCGGCCTGACCCGCGCTCCTTTTACCTCATCAATACTGGTGTTGGAAATGACCGACCGGCATTCCGCTATCTTCATGTTTATTCTCGCAGGACTTGTCTCGTCCGTTGTCGCCCGACTAGTGGATAAAAAATCGCTTTACCAGCGACTGGAATGGAACTATCTGCGTTGACCATAAAAAAAGAGGGCACCCTTTTGGGACACCCTCTTTCAATAACTGAAAAAGTTAATGAACAAATATTATACTAGTTTAACATTTATTGCATTTAATCCTTTTTTTCCTTCGGTTAATTCAAATTCCACAACGTCACCTTCTCCAATTTTATCGATTAATCCGGAAACGTGTACAAAGTAGTCTTCGTTTGATTCTTCTTCAGTAATGAATCCAAATCCCTTGGATTCATTAAAAAATTTTACTGTTCCTTTTTTCATTGTATAATTATTAATTTGCGGTGCAAAGTTAAGGTATTTTCTTTTAACTGATTGTTTGGGGATTTAATTTTCTTCTCTGGTATCGAGTCTCATCTATTTAACAAGTTTTACTTCTATTGCAGAAGGGCCCTTTTGCCCCATCTCTACTTCAAAGCTAACAAGGTTTCCCTCTATGATCTCTTCAAGTACATTATTTACATGTACAAAAACACTTTCCTGTGTTTCCAGGTCCCTGATAAATCCGAAACCTTTTGACTCGTTAAAAAAGGTAACAGTGCCCTTTCTTATGGGATCGAGGGCTTGTCCAGAATCGCGATTTGGGATACTTAGGTCGATATCTTCCAACTTAACATCCTTCTTCTTGCTGGGATCAGGAGGAGTGGTTGTTATCATCCCATTTTCGTCGACATAAGCAATCATGTCATCCAGGCTGCCTTTTTTCTCGTTCTCTTTCCTGGCCAGCCTCTTTTTCTCTTTCTCTTTTCTCTTTTTCTCTTTTTTGTTTCTTACATCCTTTTTATTGAATGTTTCTTGTGATCTACCCATAAATTCATTTACTTTTCAAATCTGAGTTTTTGGCAAAGGTACTCTTTTATTTTCAGTGTTTTAGTTTACTTATTAATCGGTTTCAATATAATGCCAATAATTACCAGGATCAACATATTTTTCATTATCATTGCCATAGAAAGAATCGTTGTTTGCAAAGGAAACAGATGTTCAGGAGAGCAATCGGAAGAACACCGGGGAAAAGCATGGTAAACGGATTGACGACTGCGAAGTCAGGTCTTCCGGATTATGAGCTGGCACTTGCCCAGCATGCTGAATATATAAACGCGCTGAAAGAGTGTGGACTAGACGTGCTGATACTGGAAGCAGATGAACAACATCCTGATTCAACATTTATTGAAGATGTTGCATTGCTCACAAGAGCGTGTGCGATAATCATGAATCCCGGAGCATTATCACGAAAGGGGGAGACCGCTGAAATCAAAAAGGTGCTGAAAGACTATTACACCCATATTGAAGAGGTCCGGGATCCGGGAACGGTCGAAGCAGGAGATATCCTGATGGTTGGATCACATTTTTATATCGGCTTATCAAAAAGAACAAATGAGAACGGAATTCAACAGGTCATTGAGTTTCTAGAAAAATATGGAATGAGTGGGTCTGTGGTTAACCTGGATAAAGTCCTTCATTTGAAAACAGGATTGGCATATCTGGAGAAAAACAACCTGGTCGCATGTGGTGAATTTTTATCGAATCCAGCGTTTCAACACTTCAACATCCTGAAAATAGATGACGATGAGAGTTGTGCTGCCAATTGTATATGGGTGAACGACAGGGTATTGATCCCCAAAGGGTTCCCGAAATCACGAGAAACTATAGAAAATGCAGGTTACTCAATTAAAGAGGTTGATGTATCTGAGTTTCGAAAACTCGACGGCGGTTTAAGCTGTCTTTCACTGAGATTTTGAACGTTTCTTTCTCTTCACCAGAACAATGATTATGAGAATGATTATAACAAGAAGTGCCAAAGGTGAAGCCAAAACGAGGATACTCTGGATGACTAACCATATGCCCGGCGGACTGGGATCTAACAACTCACGATTAGTTTCATTATCTTCAATGCCCAGCAGAGCCATGTTTTCTTTCACGTAAAAATCATGCCCTGAATAGTTGACCCCTTCACCAAAACCATACCCGGAGATCTCTTTACCATCTTTCGTTCCCTTCACAAACACGCCACCTTCCCGAATTTCACTGGCAGCTGCATAGATAAACTGGTCGTCAACTGTTGAAACCATAGTAAATTCCAGCTTTTGATCAGGGATGATCACTTCCCAGCCATTTGGATACCAGGCACCGGATCTCGGGCTACGCATCCATTTATTGATGGTAACGGTGCCCGTTATGTTTTCACTGTTGCCCTTTTCATCAATATATTTTCCGGTAATATCGCGCGTGACAGTAACCGGAGGCTTCTCTCCCTTGTTCTTTAATACCGAAGTTTTCGGTGAATGTGGACTGGCAAACGTAACTTCGGTATCGTCATCAAACTGAACATCAGACCAATCCCAGCCAAAGGAGGCAGGCGTGGTACCTGAAAATCCTTCTGTGATGACAGCAATCGCCTGAATGAAAATGTTTCTTGGATAACCCGTTGGTGAGATACCAGCCAGCCACTGGTGGTCCATCCACATCTTGCCGTGGAGAAAACTAGTGTCACCTTTATATGTAACAAATCCCTTTGTTTTGATATTTGGATAAGAGTAATACCAGGTCCCTAGGCCAAAGATAGATGGTATTTTGCCTTCGTCTCCCTGAAGCAGGATAGGTTTGCTTTCCATCAGGTCGAGATCTATCGAAAGATCTTTTGCTGTATCAACAATGGTGATTTTCATGGGGAACATCTTCTCTTTTTTAAGACTCTTCGCGCTATTCTCACCAAATTGGGCAACAAATGGTTCAATGCCATAAATAATTTGTCCGCCTGTTCCGGAGATGACTGGATTACTGCCTGTGACGTGGAGATTTCTAGCGGCATAATTCACTGCCACAACCGCTTGTCCCAACAGGTTTTCAATATCTGATAAACCCAATTTTGCCGCGATGGGTGGCGGATACAATGCCCGTCTGAAGAATACGACAACGATATCAACCTCGTTGCTGTCTGTGTCAAGAAAATTCCCGGACCAGAAATACCAGCCAATTTGAAAACCCAACTGGGCCATGTGGTCTCGTGGAAACTGGAGCGAGTCATAGGTATTCATGTTGTCATATCCATTGAAATAATCCTGCCCCATGAAATTAGGCAATCCGTAACTCTGGGTAGGGTTAAATCCTTTTTCAGCAGTCTCACTAAGCAGGTTATACCGGGCAGGGTATTTTTTGACCAAGGGAGTTCGCGAGGCAAGTACCTCGTCAATCATGATCGCCGTATTATTTGTCAGATCTTTATTGGTACCAGGATTAAAGTTAATGAATAAGATCATCAATGCTGCTACGATGATGATGATTAAAATAGTGATGGTTATTTTCATTTTTTTGGATTTTTGTTGTTTAATAATTGTTCGAACAGAACGCTCGAATGATGAATATTCAACTTACAGCTTCTTCCAAATCACAGATTAAGTCTGAGATATCTTCAATCCCAACAGACAACCTTAACAACCTATCACTAATGCCATCTGCGGCTTTCTGTTCGTTTGTCAAACGCCTGTGAGATGTCAGGATTGGCGCACAAATCGTTGATTCAATCCCTCCAAGGCTCATTGATGGTCGGATCAATTTTAGCCTTTTCTGGAAGTTGTACATGTCCGGTTCCTTTAAATCAAATGATACCATTCCGCCAAAACCAAACATCTGAGCCTTTGCGATATCATGACCTGGATGGTCAGGTAATCCTGGATAATAGACCTTCGCTATTCTTGAACTGGAATGGAGAAATTCTGCGATCTCCTGAGCATTTTCATTTTGTTTATTTACCCTGATGGCCAGCGTTTTCAAGCTTCTCTCAAGCAGATGGCACATCAGTGCGTTTAAACTGCCACCTAAATTCACCGCGGTTTTCCTGATTTGGTCAACAAATTCTTTTCTTGACAAAACGGCTCCGGCAGATATATCACTGTGACCACCCAGGTACTTGGTCCCACTATGGATTACAATATCGATTCCAAAGTCAATGGGATTTTGATTGATTGGAGATGCAAATGTGTTGTCAATAACAGAGATGATGTTATGCGATTTGCATATCCGATTGATCTCCTGTAAATCAATCACCGACAACAAGGGATTTGAAGGGGATTCGATGTAGATCACCTTTGTGTTTTCATTAATAGCATTCCTGAAAGTTTCTGTATCGTTATCCGGAAGCAGTGAATAGTTAATGCCAAATCGGTTAAAATCTGTCTTGATAAAATTAATCGTCCCGCCATAGAGCCCTTTCTGAAAAATGATGTGATCTCCGCTGTTCAGAAGGGTGAATAATGTTGAACTGATAGCGGCCATGCCAGAACCAAATATCAACCCGGTCTCTGCATTCTCAAGTTTGGCTAATTTTTCAATCACCACCGTTTGATTAGGAATATTGGAATACCTTGGATATAATCTATCTTCAGTATCCAGGTAGCCATATGAGGTGGATGTATAAATGGGTGTATTTATCCCTCTGAAAGCGTCGGGTTTTTGCCCTTCATGGACACAAATTGTTGATTTCGCACGTTTTTCAGTTTCTTTTCGTTTCATATGAATTTTTTACTTTAAAATCAAACTTATCACAGGATTCGGGGCAACTTTTATTATTGAATACCTGCACTTTTATTCCAGCGAATATACATAGATCTGCATAAATTCCGCTTCCATCTATCCTGTCATTTGAATATTTTATTATGTTTGTGTTTTATCCTGACTAATCTCCATTTCATGCCTAGTTTTGTAATCAATGAAAAGTGCGATGGTTGTAAGGCTCAAGACCGTACAGCCTGCCAGTATATTTGTCCCAACGACCTGTTGATACTGGATAAAGAAACCAATAAAGCATACAACAGGGCAGTTGACATGTGCTGGGAATGTTACAGCTGTGTGAAAATATGCCCCACCCAGGCTATTGAAGTAAGAGGATATGCTGATTTCATGCCACTGGGTGCCACTGTGCAACCCATGCGAAGTACTGATTCAATCCTGTGGGCTGTCAGGTTCAGAAATCAGACCGTGAAGCGATTTAAATTTCCAATCCGAACCACACCTGAAGGAAGCATCGAACCCGCAGCAGGATTTTCAACAGCCACAAAAGATTTGAAAGATCCTCACCTGAGAACGGAGCCCGAATCTATCGGGACAGATCTATACCGGAAATAACAAGCACGATGAACATTGACAATTTTGAAACCATACTGATAGAGACCGATTTATTAATATTGGGTGGCGGGATGGCTGCCTGTGGCGCCGCTTTTGAAGCGGCTCACTGGGCCAAACAGCACAACATGAAAGTCACTGTTGTCGACAAAGCTGCCATGGAACGCAGTGGCGCAGTAGCTATGGGGCTTTCCGCCATCAACCTCTACCTGGGATTGAAGAACGGGAAAAACACGGTTGAGGATTATATCAATTATGTGAAGAACGACCTGATGGGAATCGCCCGCGATGACCTGGTAGCTAATATTGCCCGGCATGTTGATTCATCGGTCCACCTATTTGAGAAATGGGGACTCCCTATCTGGAAAGATGATGAAGGTAACTATGTAAACGAAGGCCGCTGGCAAATCATGATTCATGGTGAATCGTATAAAAGTATTGTTTCCGAAGCCGCAAAAAACGCTCTTAAGGAACTTGGTGATAACGGGCAATATATTGAACGTGTTTTTATTACGGAACCCATAATGGATGGTGGACGTTGTGTGGGTGCAGCCGGCTTCAGTGTGCGCGAAAATAAATTCTATATTTTCAAAGCGAAGGCTGTACTGGATGTGATGGGAGGAGCTGT
Organism: uncultured Prolixibacteraceae bacterium; assembly: GCA_964616825.1. Lineage (GTDB taxonomy): Bacteria > Bacteroidota > Bacteroidia > Bacteroidales > FEN-979 > QYOJ01. The sequence continues at coordinate 25,039 of CAZTSX010000002.1, read as the reverse complement.
TCATGTGTTTCGTCCCCGTTCGGTGGGAGAAGGGCTGGGCCGGTCGTGGTATCCGCCGTTTAACTCGGGTGCCAGTGCCTACTTCACCCTGGTAGCCGGAGCTGAAATGACTTGTCAGGAGGTTCGGTTTGTGCCTGTCCGGTTCAAAGATTCATATGGCCCTGTAGGCGCCTGGTTTCTGTTATTTAAATCCAAGGCAACCAATGCCAAAGGAGAAGATTACATGGAGACCCGGGCTGCCGAGCTTGAGAAATGGGCGCCTTATGGTACGGCTAAACCCACTCCGGCTAACCTGAGAAACTACCTGATGATGCAGGAAGTGGAAGCGGGCAACGGTCCGATCTACATGCGAACGGATGAAGCCATCAGAGAGCTGGTAGCCAATATCCCCGATGAAAAACAGGCCAGGCGCAAATTGAAAGAACTGGAATCGGAGGCGTGGGAAGATTTTCTCGATATGACGATCAGCCAGGCCCTGAACTGGGCGGCCCATAATATCACGCCGGAGGAGACACCCTCCGAAATTGCTGCTTGTGAGCCTTACTTTATCAGCTCGCATTCAGGCGCTTCCGGAGCATGGATCAGCGGACCGGAAGATCTGGCCCCTGCCAATAAATTCTGGGGGTATGCCAACATGACCACGGTAAAAGGGCTTTTTGCTGCCGGAGATGCATCCGGCGCATCATCGCATAAGTTCTCATCGGGCTCATTCACTGAAGGGAGAATTGCAGCCAAGTCAGCCCTGGCGTTCTGTGCCGATAATCCGGCCCCGGGCCTATTCGATGATGCCGGTATTGAGGAGATGAAAAAACGGATCCTGCAGCCTCTCTTTACTTTCGACGAACATAAAGATTATGCTAACGATGCTGATGTGAACCCGAACTTCATCAAACCCAGGATGTTTATGTTCCGTCTGCAGAAAATTATGGATGAGTATGCCGGTGGAACTTCAGTTGGATTTAAAACGTCGAAAGCCTTGCTGGAAAAAGGCCTTGAATTCCTGCAATACATGAAAGAAGATGCCGGGAAACTGGCTGCTTCCGATCTGAATGAACTGATGCGCTGCTGGGAAAACGTGCATCGGATGTGGCAGGCGGAATCGCATATCCGAACCATTCTGTTCAGGGAAGAGACCCGTTGGCCGGGCTACTATTTCCGTACCGATTACCCTGAGATGAAGGAAGATTGGGAATGTTTTGCCAATTGCAGGTGGGATCCCAAAACCGGCGCCTGGGAAATGCTCAAGAGAGAGATCGAAGAGATCTGATAGCAACCAACTCCAAAATTTTTATCATTGGACTCGAGCGAACAAAAACCAATACTGATAATTGGAGGAGGAATCAGCGGGATTACTGCTGCCGTTGAACTTGCTGAAGCAGGCCGGGAGGTGATCCTGGTGGAACAGAAACCTTACCTGGGAGGGAATGTGGTTAAGATGAATAATTACTTCCCGAAATTATGTCCCCCGAGCTGCGGACTGGAAATCAATTTCAGAAGGATCCGGCAAAATCCCCGGATCAACATCTATCCCTCTTCAACCGTCCGGAATATCAACGGTGAGAAAGGGAATTTCCAGGCTGAGATCCTAACAGCGCCACGAAATGTCAAAGATACCTGTACCGCTTGTGGAGATTGTGTGGACGTATGCCCTGAAGAGAGGCCAGATGAATTCAACTACAGCCTGACGAACACCAAAGCAATTTTCCTTCCGCACGAGATGGCTTTCCCCATGAAGTTCACCATCGATGATCAATACTGTAAAAAAGAGTCTTGCAATAAGTGTGTTGATGTATGCAGTTACAACGCTATAGACTTTTCTGCTCGGGAAGAAAAAACAGTGGCTGAGGTAAGCGCTGTCATCGTTGCTTCAGGATGGCAAAACGCCGATGCAGGAAGATTGGAAACACTAAACTATCTATCTTCTGAAAACATTGTTACCAATGTGGAATTCGAACGGTTGCTCGCTCCAAACGGACCCGGTAATGGCAAGCTGCTCAGGCCATCCGACAAGGGAGAGCCCAAGGAGATCGCATTTGTCCAGTGCGCCGGTTCCCGCGATGAAAATCATCTCCCCTACTGTTCGGCGGTATGTTGTTCGGCTTCACTGAAACACGCGCTATCCATACAGGATAAACTACCCGATTGCAAGGTTAAGATTTTCTATATTGATCTCCGGGTCTCCGGCCGGAATGAAGATTTTCTTCAACGGGTGGAACAACATGATAACATCGCTTTAATCAAAGGAAAAGTAGGCCGGATAGAGGAACATTCTGAAACGAAAAAGCTGATCGTAGAGGCTGAAGATATTTTGCATGGGGTGAAGGAGAGGTATGAAGCAGATATGGTGGTGCTGGCTACGGGCATCGTGCCTCATCCACCTGCCACCATGTTTATCACAGATAATGATGGATTCCTGACAGATGAGCAGAAAGAGGGCATCTTTGGAATCGCGTGCAGTACGAAGCCCATGGATGTTTCATCATCAGTGAAAGAAGCTACAGCTGCTGCGCTGAAAGCAATGCAATAAGGGAAGAGGGACGAGGGAAGAGAGACGAGGGACGAGGGACGAGGGAGAAGGGATGAAGAAAGCAGGAATAAGGTGAAGGAAATACGAAATACGAAAAGCAAAAAGCGAAATACAAGTTTGGTGAATTTAGAGAAACATATAGGCGTTTTTATCTGCTCGGGATGTGAGATCGGGAACTGCATTGATGTGGAGAAAATCCGGCAGGTTGCCCTGGAAGAATATAAGGTGACCGATGCCGGAACGCATCCTGCCTTATGCTCGGTGGAAGGGTATGATTCTATCCTCAGAAAGAGTGAAGCAAACAAACTTGATGCGGTAGTTATTGCCGCTTGTTCTCCGAGAATAAAAACCGAGGTGTTTGATTTCCCCGAAAAAATACTCCTGGAACGGGTAAACCTGAGGGAACAGGTTGCCTGGTGTTTCGAGCCAGGGCATGAAGATACGCAGATGGCTGCGGATGATTCGTTACGGATGGGGATTGAGAAGGTGAAAAACACCGAAAATCCTGTCCCATATATTGCTGACGATATCAGTTCGGAGATCCTTATTGCCGGTGGCGGAGTAACCGGTATGTCGGCAGCCATCGAAGGAGCAAAAGCCGGATATACAATACATCTTGTTGAGAAAGACGATACCCTTGGCGGGAAGCAAAAAGAGCTGTACAAACAATATCCTTCACAGGCCCCTTTTGATGCGCTGGTTGAGCCGGTACTGGATAACAAACTGCGTGAAATTGGGAGCCATGACAATATAAAGGTCTATACTTCTACCACCATTGAAGAGGTCGCGGGTCAGCCCGGAGGGTTTGAGGTAACTTTGCAAAACGGGAGTATGGAGAAGTTCAATGTAGGAGCTATCGTAGCTGCTATGGGCTGGAAGCCGTATGATCCGAACAACCTGGGGCACCTGGGGTATGGCAAGTCGAAGAAGGTGATTACCATCGGAGAATTTGAGAAGATGGTGAAAGAGAATCCCGGTCTCAAGTTGCCTGAAAACATCCTGTTCATTCAATGTGCCGGCTCACGAGACAACAACCATCTCCCTTACTGCTCAACCTACTGCTGCAGCACGTCGCTAAAACAGGCAAAATATATCCGTGAGCTGAGTCCCGGCTCTTCGGTGTTTATTGTCTATAAAGACATCAGGACACCCGGATTCGGAGAAGAGTTTTACAAAGCAGTACAAAACGATGACCAGGTATTCTTTACCAAAGGGGAGATTGATGGAGTACTGCCCGAAAAGGAGCACCTCCGGGTCACAATCAAAGAGACGCTATTGGGAGAGGATATCTCACTGCAGGTCGACATGATCATCCTGGCTACAGGGATGATGCCGGCCGGGACTGAAGAGCTGAACCTGAACTACAGGTTGGGTAAGGGACTCCCTGAGTTGAAATACAATTTCTCCGATTCTCATTTCATCTGTTTTCCCTACGAAACGAGACGAACAGGTATCTACGCAGCAGGGAGTGTCAGATCTCCAATGGATATTGCTGCCTGTGAGGAGGATGCTGCCGGAGCAATGTTCAAAGCCATTCAGTGTATCGAAGCGACGAAAAGAGGTGAAGCCGTGCATCCGCGCTCGGGAGATAAAACTTTCCCTGAGTTGTTCATGGACAGGTGTACCGACTGCAAAAGATGCACCGAGGAGTGTCCGTTTGGCATGTACGATGAGACTGAAAAAGGAACACCACTTCCCAATCTGAATCGTTGCCGTCGATGTGGTATTTGCCTGGGCTCCTGCCCGGAACGGATCATCAGCTTTTCAAACTACTCCGTCAACAGCGTTTCAGCGATGATCAAGGCTGTTGAAATCCCGGATGAGTTTGAGGAAAAACCCAGGATCCTGGTATTTGTCTGCGAGAACGATGTCTATCCGGCGATGGACATGGCTGGCAGCAAGCGGTTGAAATACAGTCCGTTTGTGAGAATCATCCCGGTGCGTTGCCTGGGTTCCATTAACAACGTCTGGATATCCGATGCGCTGTCGTGCGGATACGATGGCATTTTACAGATTGGCTGTAAACCGGGCGACGATTACCAGTGCCATTTTATTCATGGAAGCGAACTGACTGAAATCCGTGGAGAGAATATTCAGGAAACGCTGGTCACCATGATGCTGGAGCCTGAACGTATCAAAACTGAGTTTGTGGAAATTACCGATTGGGATAAGATTCCCGAAATCATCAACAGGTATGTGGATTTGATCGAAGAGATCGGACCAAATCCGTTTAAAGACATGTAACGAGCCATGCTGGAAATTGCTCCTGATATCGCATTTAAGAAAGAGCTCAAGAGAAGCAGCAAATCCTCATTGAATGAGTGCATCCAGTGTGGTACCTGTTCAGTTGTTTGCACCCTGGCTCCCGCAGAGAGGCCTTTCCCGCGCAAAGAGATGATCTGGGCGGCCTGGGGCTTGAAAGATAAGCTCATTGGGAATCCCGATATCTGGCTGTGCCATCAATGCGGCGATTGCACCACACATTGTCCGCGAAGCGTCAAACCCTCTGATGTCCTTTCATCGGTCAGGCAAATAAGTTACAGGTATTATGCACGCCCAAATTTTTTAGGAACATTGGTCAGCAACCCCGCATGGCTTCCTGTGGCTCTTCTCATCCCGGTCATCATCATCATAGCTATTCTTTTGATGGCTGGCACATTAGCCATTCCTGAAGGTCCGGTGAACTATTCGGCGTTTTTTCCTCATGCCTGGTTGAATGGATCGTTTACCATCATTACGGTCCTGATTTATGGACTGGCAGCTTACGGTCTGATGAAATTCTGGAATGATCTCAAATCCGGGTTTCCTGGGCTTAAACCCAAACAAAGTTTTTTCAGAAGTCTGTGGCAGGTAAAGAGAGAGATATGGTTGCATACCCGGTTTGGGGAGTGCACCGCACAGCGTTCGCGAAAGGTGGCACACCTTCTGGTATTCTATGGGTTTGTGCTGTTGCTGTTTGTAACAGCCTATGCCATTATTGCAGCAATCACTCACAACTACCCCCTAAGTATGATTAATCCGTTCAAAATAGTTGGCAATGTGGCAGGTCTCATGTTAACTGTTGGTTTGAGCATCATGATCATCAATCGCCTGGTTAATAAGCGTGCCTATGGAAACAGCAGCTATTCTGACTGGTTGTTGCTTATTTCCTTTTTCCTGCTGACGATTTCCGGGATCGTGGTTCAATTCGCCCGTTTTCAGAATTGGGATTCAGCCTATCACCTCTATTTCTTTCACCTCGTTTGTGTGTGGTTTGTGATTATCTATCTGCCTTACACGAAGTTTGCGCACATGGCATACCGAACATTGGCGCTTACCTATGCTCATTCAATCGGGAGAAAGTAATTGGGTTAAACAGAGTTTCTGCTTGCATTGATATTCCCATATAAAGACCTTGTAACTATTTTCTCATATATACTTTTATTCCTGGTATTCTGACTGATTTTTTGAAGCCCGTATTGTTGGATAACCAATAAGGGCAAAACGATTTTTTCCCTGATTCTAATCGATTCCCTGGATATCGGTTCTTCTTCCATCAACATGCTGAAATCAGAAATGAGTAATACCATCTCCTTAGATAATTTGTATTCTTCATAGAGTATGTTCCAGAAATCTTTGTATTTCTCATCTTCCCGGATGTATTCAGTCAACTCAAAATTAGATTTGGACAAAGACATCATGCTGTTAAGGATAAGGGCTTTAAAGAATGAAATTTCCCTGAACATTTTCTTTAACTCTTCACGTTTGCCCTTTATTATCAAAGCCTGAATTGCCGTTCCAATTCCGAAATAACCGGGCACATTTTGCTTTAACTGACTCCATGAACCAACAAAGGAAATAGCCCTCAGGTCTGTCAGTTCCAGTTTCTTCGTATCGCCTCTTTTGCCAGGTCTGCTTCCGATATTCGCCTGATCATAATACCTTAGCGCACTTTTGGTTTCAAGGTACGGAATGAACATCTTATGCTCTTTCAGCTCGGTATATTTATCAAAACTGATGGTGGCCAGCTTGTCTAATAATTGTCTTTCCTCTTTGGAAATAATATTTTCCTTTCCTAAAAAATTCCTGGATAATCCCGCTGTAAGCAATTGCTCGCAATTATGAATGAATTGCTCTTCGGTTCCATATTTACTGGTAATCGTTTGCCCCTGGATAGTCAATTGAATTTCATGATTGGCGATAAATTGACTTTGTGCAGCATAGAAACGATGGGACTTGCCTCCACCACGGGCAGGTGGCCCGCCTCGTCCATCAAAGAAAATTGCTTTGATACTGTTTTTTTCACAAATGGCAGTTAATTTTTCCTTCGTCTTAAATATTGACCAGTTTGCTTTCAGATATCCACCATTTTTGGTTCCGTCAGAAAAACCCAGCATAATCGTTTGTTTATCATTACGTTGAAAGATGTGGGATCTGTATTCAGGAAGATCAAACAACTCTTGAATGGTTAATTCAGAACTCTCCATCCCCTTTATCGTCTCAAAAAGCGGGATTATATCAAATGGTATATTTTGATCTTCCCAACCACACCATCTGAATAAGCCATAGACAAAAAGAACAGAAAATAAATCTTCAGAATTACTTACAATGTATCGATTACAACCTTCTTCACCATTTTTGCTTTGAATGGTTTTTAACTGCGAAATATTCCTGATCGTGTCCTTAATGATCTCTTCCTTGAAATTGCGGGCATCGACACGTAGATTTTCATGAAGCAGAATCTGGATCAATTCATCTTTTCCAGGTTCATCTAAACTCTCTGAGATAATCCCTTCTTTCTTAAGAACAGCTTCTACTACTTTTTTGTGTATGCTATGGTCTTGCCTGATATCAAGTGTTGCAAAATGGATCCTGAATATGCTGACTTTTCCAATCAGGTTATCAAGATCTTTCAGATAAAGGTTGTGGTAGTTATTAACCACTAATTCTCTTACAGCGTAAAGGGGGTTGATAATCTCTTTGTAGCTAATGGATTTAGCCGGATTAAACATGGTACTGTATAACTTGTCCCTCAGATCCTTAAGTATATCTTCAGCCTCTTTGAAGGTGAGCTTATGCTGCAATCCCTTTACATCATGGTAATAGCATTTCATCAGTGTCATGCGCAATTCATCCGCCACATCCATCGTGATGTCGGACGTGACAAACGGATTTCCATCCCGGTCACCGCCCGGCCAAAATCCCAGTTTGATGATGTTGGGATTATCAAAATCATTCGCTCTGACATTCTCTTTGATATAGGAATAGAGATCACCAACAGCGTGATAGTACACATTTCTAAGGAAGTAGATAATATTTTTCGCTTCATCAAGGGGGGTGGGTTTTTCAGGGTTAATCAACGAAGTCAATCCCAGTTGCTGCAACGTCATGTCTACTTCATCAATTTTGTCGCTGGCAATGAGCGATCTTAACCTATTGATGATATCCAGAACTGAGGGTGGATAGAACTGTGTCGGATGAGCTGTAAATACGATTCGAACGCTGAAAGTTGATAATTTCTCTGCAATTCTGTCCCAACTTTTTTGACTATCTGCTAATTGAAAGAAATCACTAATGGTAAGATCATTCCCCGGTTCATGTAATTTAGTAAAAGCAGCATCTTCTACACTGTCGAAAAGTACAACCTGTCTTTCGACGTACTGAATGACCCTGAACATGAAATCGGTTTTATCTTTTTCCTTCTCAATGTTTCCGAAGTTGCGAAAAAAGGAATCAAGAATCTCCAGAGGACTATCTCCTGCTTCAAGCCCTTGTTTACATACACGATAAAGCATTGGAATAAGCATGCCAATATTATTATCCTGGGTATAAGGTAGATTCAGGAACAAACTATTATAAATATCGAACTTGTTATTAACCAATTTCCCAAACTCTTCAACTCTTTTTGATTGATACATATCTGGCTAATCTTAATGTTCTTGAATATCGCTAACGAGCGTGACAAACACAGGTCTACTGTCCATATATTTCTGACTCAGGATGAAACGTTAACCACGCAAATGCAAAATGATTACTATGAGGTTCGGGAGTAAGTGTTTTTCCTTTAAGCTTACCTTTTATACAATGTCCGGTAATATCCCAAACACTTTTGGTTTCCCTATCGATGAATGAATTGTTTTCTTTATTGAACGTTAATGTTTTACCCTCTAATTCTGATGAGAACAATGTAGCTGACCCGATATCCCTGGATTTTGCAATTTCCCTCTTATCCAGAACCGAAACGGTTCCTTCTTTATAGAAGATGACAATAGTTCTGCCATCGTACGTATCATTAATCACTTTTTCCCTGGCTATTACAGAAAACGGATAGATTTTATATCCATCACTTCCTTTCACATCAATTACGCGTTCCATCGGGGGTAGCCTGGGGTCAAGTTTGGCATGATCATAAAATCGGTTATACGGTTTATTGGTTACACTGTCATAATGCGTATAGGGGTTTGTACCATATCTTTTTTGCGCCCTGCTACACGTTTCAGGGGAGAGGATCCGGCCTTCAGGATACCTGATGAAAAAATCCTCAATTGATATGACCATAGAGGGAATTACCTCTAATTCGGCTCCTGATAATTCACCAACCAGGCCTGTTCCGGTCAACTGTTGCCACCACGATTCAGTTTGTTTATCAGCCATAACCATATCACTGTTTCTGAGCATTCCGGATGCCTCAAAATCCAGCAGGTATTCTTTCCCTTTATATGTTAATCTGCGGTCATACACCACACTTGAATTGCAGAGCGGACAATAGGTTGGCAAAATGGGAATACCGCCTAAACTATCGTTTGACATTTCATGCATCGTGAGCATGCTCAGGGGATAAGCTTTGGCCTCATTATTTATTGCGACAGCGATGACCGGTTCATGGTTAAAAAATGCTTTTAATCCTTTCTCTTTTCCGATAAAGTCAGGATAGTCAAGTTTGGGGAAGGAATTACGTGGCAAAACCAAGATAATTTCCGACAGGTTAACTTCTCTGAGGGTCGTGTCTGTATTCCAAACATACTGTGTATTACGGGGATTTCTCAATTGCGCTTTTACACTGCTTACAGCCATTGAGAAAATCAGGATACAGAGGAGTGATCTAAAGGTTACTTTCATACTGGTAAACATTTCGCTGACAAATTACAAAAATTGTTTTGAAGAGGTCCATACATAGATATAGCTCAATTTTCCGAAGACTACTCCGAATCTTTCTGCGAAAGATTCATCAAGTTATCCAGGATCCAGCAACGAGTATGAGTTCAGCCGGTAACAGGGTGGTTTCTAATTAGAAATATGTTTTGACCGCAAATTCAAACTGATTAATAAATATTTCCTTAAATGTTGAGATATTGTTCTGTTCATAGAATAACAGTATAGCTTTTTTATAATCAATAGGATCAACAGTTCTAAATGAAATCGGGCAATAATTGTGATTCATTAACACGGCATTACTAATAATTCGACCAGTTCTTTTGTTTCCGTCCATAAATGGCTGGATATAGGATATTAGAACCAGCACTAATAAAGCCTTATCGAATATATTTTCTTTTTCATTAATTAATTCACACGTTTTAGAGAGTGCCTCAGTAATTTGAAACTCATTGTCTAATGGACGATAATTTGTTCCTGAAATTCCAATCCTCCTCTTTCTCAAATTCTTATCAATGGCTAATCCGTTAATCAAGATACTATGAATGTCCTCAATTTTAGAAATTGATAAGGGAATTAAATAATCAGGATTTTCCACTATAAAGTCAATAGCATCCTTGTGATTCAATAGCATTATTGCTTCTTCCTTTGTTTTTCCAGAAGCGGTTTCTTTTTCCTTTAATAATCTTTCTGTTTCAAGTAGTGAATAGGTATTGCCTTCAATTTGTGATGATTTCCAACTTAAGTCAATCGATAATCGTTCTAATTCCTTTTTATACCCGGTTTCGGTAAGTTGAGAAATATTACTCCTATATGTGTCTTGAAGAGTTGCAAGTTTATTCAATTCAGCATTAGTGAATATATTATACTTGTTTAAGACATCCGTAATTAGTATGAAATTAAACCTTTCCTTTATTTCCCTTTCATCAATTTCTTTTTCGTAATAATTCTCTATATCAACTGGTCGTATTAATTCGTAAGCGGCTGATAATAGATATTTGGTCCCTTTTCCTTTTCCTTTCGTTACAATTAGATTTTCCTTAGTTAATTTTATCAAGATTCTTTTTACTGTTGCATAACTTATTGATGTTGAAATACTCTCAAAGATCTCTTTCGAGGAGCATTCATTTTTATTATCAATAATCTCAATGATTTCAGATTCTCTAAAATTTAACATCATTTCCCGTTTTAAGCTCACAAATATACCAATTAAAGCTCAATAATGAATAATCTTTGAGCCTATTCTTTTTTTCAATGAGCTACAACGAATCTCCACGATGGTGTGGAGGTTGCATCGTCGCTAAGCTCCTCGGAATGACAAAAGAAAGAACATTAGTTTTGCTCTATTACCCATGTTGGGACATGGATATCCTTTTTTAAGCCAAGGGGCATATTTCTGCTATTATCTTTGAAAATACCCATTTTTTCTGCCCGGGTTTTTTGCCGAATAGTCAAACGCCTGCAACACGAATAGAAGAAGCAATGTACAAAAACCAAAAAATCATAACAGATGGAATCACGGTAGAGGTTTTTCTTGATCTTCTAACTGAGCGAATTCAACAGGAGATCCAACGAGCAAGGGAAGCCGAATCAAATCCAAATCCTCAAGAACTCCTGACTCGTAAAGAAGTGTTCAAGCTACTCCATATTACTTTCAATACGCTTCATGGGTGGATCAAACAAGGTAAGATCAAAGCCCATAATGCCGGAGATATTAATTATGAAATTTAAAGACACTCCTGTAGTCACTCATATAAACTAAAAACCCTGCAAAACAAGATGTTTACAGGGCTTTTCTATTATTATATGCGATCCCGGAGGGACTCGAACCCCCAACCTGCAGAACCGGAATCTGCTATTCTATCCAGTTGAACTACGGGACCAAAAACCACGCTTTTGCAATGGGGCTGCAAAAATACAAAATTCCTAAACTAAAATGATGGTTTCAGGTAAACAGATCCTGGACGCTGGATGGCTGGATAACTGGATTCTCCCCTCCCTTGTTGGGAAGGGGCCGGGGGAGGGGTAGATGACTCTATTGAATCACCAGCCTCTCCGTCACCACACCACTTTCTGTCTTCACCTGAACAAAGTAAATTCCTTTGCCGAAACCCGAAAGGTCGATCACCTCCTTACTCCTCTGCCCTTCCATCCGGAACGTGCCGGAATGATACATCCTCCCGTCAATCCCGGTGATCGTCAGCCGGCAGATCGCTTGTGAAATACCGTAAACAATAACAGATACTCTCTCCAGCGCCGGATTCGGATGAAGAGATAAACGGAGTGTCCCGGTAATTTGATCCTCAATCCCGGTACAGGGATCTATAACCAAATGCATGGAATCCATCACCATGCCTATACAAGGGCTTTCAGGAAAAGTAACCAGAACCAGGTTCACCCCACCGGATGCCCTATCATCCGGACCCGTATAATAGGTGGTCTCCAATGCATACTTATCGCTGAAGGTGCCGTCGCCAAATGTTCCCCACACAAACGACCTGTAATAAGCCGCCATCCCGTGAAGGTCGACACCTGGCTCCCAGGCACATATCGTTGTATCATTGCCGGCGAAAGCTTCCTGCGGATAGACGACCTTTACCAGAGCTGTATCAAAACGGGTTTCCACTCCATCACTTGTCGCAACAATGTATTGGGTGGTATCTGTGGGAACGACTATCGGATTCTGCAAGTCGGATGTGAAACCGGCTGGAATCGAGGTCCATGAATAGGTGTAGGATCCACTCCCTCCCCAGGCAAGTACATCCAGCTGTACCGTGTCCTCTTCCAGACAGAATTTGGCCGGAGTGGCCGCAGCTGCTGTTGAAAAAATCTCCTGGAACGAAAATGCTCCAATCCGTGTATGCCAACTGCTCCCAGCGGTGATCGGATAATATTCTGTTGTGTACCAGAAGGTAGTTGGATTGGCCGGGTCGACACACATACCGCTGTAATCACCCCAGCGGCTTCGATTACCCCACATCCCTGTCTGTGATCCGCCTCCTTCAATGATCGATCTCTCTGCAACGGTCATTTGATTTAACGGATCTGTAGCCAATCGTCCGGTGTAGCGGATAGAGGGGAACAGTGAGGAACTTGAGATAGAATACCCCAGGGCGATCGATCCTGCTGTATCCATCGCAATGCTGCCCATCCATCGGGAGTGCCCATCTGCCGGAGCATAGGTCGACTCCTGGTAAATTGACCAGTCGCCTGTTGTTTTGCGTAACTCATACCAGCGGAGGCCTCCCACATTGCCACCGAGGTTAACCGTATGATTAACCACCATAGAAGCATGATTTTCAAATTGACGGAACTGCAAGCGGTACATAAACCGGTCTGAGAGGTCGTCCAGCCTCACACTGGTTCCTTTCTGAGAAATCCCGTTGATGCTTCCATTGAAAGGTATTACGTTCAGACTGAGTAAATTTCCAAATGTTGAATTGGCCGGATTGGCAAAGTCGGCATGAAATTCATAAATCCCAAAATACTGAGTTCCTCCGTTTCGTTTGACGAATCCGAAATAACTGGGAGTGCCTGCAGGGGGAAAGCTCCCGTCGCAGTCAGCTGGATAGAAGGTACTGAATCCACTACCACTACTGCCACCCGCAATCAATGTAAATGAGATGCGTACGGCATCCGGATCCCCCGCCAGCATGGCTGTACGGTCGAAACCATACGCACCATTATTGGCAAATCCATAGTTCCCGAAGTTGTTGGACGACATATAATACCCATCCTCCCATACACCGAAATGGGGATAGTCAGGCATGAGAGAAAACTCATATTGATAACGGTACCACGATCCTGTCGGATCGGAGGTTTGCGAAACAGCGATCATCTGGAAAAAGGGGCCGCTGGGGTAATTGGGTAGCGAGAATTGCGAAAATAACCACCGGTCTGCATTCTCATCATACAACACAACCGCATCACCACTATTGTCGTTGTTGGGCATGCCCATCCAGACAGAATGACTTGGAAGGGGGCCAAAAATAATCTCACCTGTTTTATTAAAGATGGCATAGGAGGTATTAACCACCTGGAAATAGTAGTTCATTCCTGCTTCACCATATGTGTCAGGAGGAACCGAATTTGTATGTGAAATGCCTTCAAAATTTGCAATGGTGGTGTCGGTGAGCAAGGGTCCGAAATAGTCCTGCAACCCGGGATCAGGCTTATTGTAGAGGCCCATATAATCAGGATTCTCTCCATCGGAGTTGAATTTATTCGGGACTACACCCAACTCTTTCCATGATTTGTCTACCGGCTTCAACTGTTCCTGGTACATATCCCGCAAGGGGGGTGAAATATCAAAATAAACCGGTCTGTCTATTGTCGGTTTCAATGCATCTGATTGTGCATAAATCCCTGGTATCCCCAATTGGAGAACCAGGAGAAAAAGGAAAATTCGTTTCATAAAAGGATGGTTTTGGCACTGTAAAGATGCAAAAAATTTATTTTCCGGCCAGTAAATAACCAAGCATGAGCTGTTTCTCCTGTTCGCTGAAAGTGATTTTTAACCGCATGGCTTCCATCTCTTTTTTCCATTTAGCTGCCCCAAACTGGTTGGGAAGATATAACATGTGACAGCTTCCGCAGTGATCAACATAGAGCTGTCGCCCCTGTTTCAGGTTTTCCAGTGGGATACCGGTTTGTTCAGCCAGCTCTTCAGTGGGAAGGTATAGAGCTGGAGCGCAGGCGAGACAGAAAAATAGCGAAAATATTCTAACGATCTTCATCCCTAATTTCAAATTTCCAATTTCTAATTTCACTTTTAAAGCACATATGAGAAAAGCAACCGGAAC
>CAZTSX010000002.1:0-10479 GCA_964616825.1 uncultured Prolixibacteraceae bacterium | reverse complement strand
AATTTCCAATTTCTAATTTCACTTTTAAAGCACATATGAGAAAAGCAACCGGAACTGGTAGCGTTCAAACTGATTGAGATTCAGGTTGCTGTTGCTGGAGATCCCCCGAAGACCCGCTAGCTGGGGCATGAATGTAAAGTTGATCCAGAAATCATTGCGGAAATAACTGAACGTAGGCCCTGCATAAATTGCTGAATGAGTCCACCCGCCGTCATCCTGATATACGTTTGGGTTCCGGGCTTCCAGTCCCAACGTAAATCCTTTACCAAGATCAACCCCAATTCCATAATTCAACTCAACCTCATACCTGGTCTCCACATCCATTTTGTCTTTCACAGCTTCCCACTCCCACTCCGGCTCAAAAACCAGGTTAAAGGCCTGTGTAACTCTGCCTATCCGTTTGTCAAGGATCACCTTTGCCTCCAATTTAAATTCAGTGAGACCCACTGTAAACTCACCATACAATGCTGATCCGATTGTATTGGCAACAGGGTCGCTCAGCTTGAACTTCCATTCATTCGAGAAACTGAATGAGTTCTTCTTATCCACAATCATCAATGTATCTTCCAGATGACCGGTTGCCTTGCCTTTGTAATTCAGGTAAAAAGCTGTCTGCACCCGTTTGCTCAATCCAACTTCAAATTCAAACCGGGCATCCATCCGGCGGTAATAGTCGTTACGACCGGTCCGGTAGGTAGTCCATACCTCGAGTTCTTTCTGACCTTTGTTCAGCACCAGGCTTTGATAAACATAGGTGAAGATCCTGTCCTGCCCGATTGACTCCGTAACAAAAAACAAGCATCCAAGTAAAATAACAAGTGCAATTCGTTTCATCATTCTAATCATTTTTAATTGATAATTTTTAAGGTTGCAAAAATACTTATTTTTATTTATTCTAAGAACAAATCTAAATTAAATTATTTGAAAAAAATATTATCCTGTTTTATACCTTTGAATACTATTCGGATTCACTAAAACAAAATCATATGTCAGAAAAAATACTTGATAAAGTAGCTCCCGGCGTTGTCTCAGGCGATGATGTACAGGAGATCTTCCGGATTGCCAAAGCGAACCGGTTTGCTCTTCCGGGTGTGAATGTAGTTGGAACCGACAGTGTAAATGCAGTGTTGGAAGCAGCCAACGTTGTGAACTCACCTGTTATCATTCAATTTTCAAATGGTGGTGGCCTCTTTTTTGCCGGCAAGTCATTGAATAACGAAAACCAGCGGGCAGCTATCAAAGGTTCCATCTCAGGGGCTCAGCACATCCATGAGGTCTCAGCCATGTATGGCATCCCGGTCATGATCCACACCGATCACGCCGCCAAAAAATTGCTCCCCTGGATCGATGGATTGCTCGATGCCGGCGAAGCATATTACAACACACACGGGAAGCCGCTTTTCACTTCTCACATGCTGGATCTCTCTGAAGAGCCCCTGGAGGAAAATATCGGGATCTGCGAACGCTATCTTGAACGGATGAGCTTGATTGGCATGACCCTGGAGATTGAACTGGGTGTGACCGGAGGAGAGGAAGACGGCGTAGACAATACAGGCATCGACAGTTCCAAACTTTACACCCAACCCGAACATGTTGCCTACGCCTATGAACAACTAATGCAGGTGAGCGACCGGTTTACGGTAGCTGCCTCTTTCGGCAATGTTCACGGTGTATATAAGCCCGGTAACGTCAGGCTGGAGCCGGTGATCCTGGCTAACTCACAGAAATACATCCAGGAAAAATTTGACACCGTTTCCAATCCTGTCAGTTTCGTCTTCCATGGAGGATCCGGTTCAGAGCCCGGAAAAATCACCGAAGCCATCTCTTATGGCGTCATAAAAATGAACATCGACACCGATACCCAATGGGCATTCTGGGAAGGAGTACTGGATTATTACCGTCAAAAAGAAGGGTATCTGCAAGGCCAGATCGGTAATCCTGACGGGCCGGATAAACCCAACAAGAAATTCTACGATCCCCGGGCCTGGTTACGTAATGGAGAAAAATCAATGGTAGAGAGGCTGAAGGTCGCCTTTGCGGATTTAAACTGCCTGAACAGATGTTGACCCCTCCTTGCCTCCCCTTATAGGGGAGGAAATGACGCAAAGGGAGTAAGTTCTATTCAGGGGGTGGGGTTAATTCGTCGCAAGCGTCATCAACGCCCTCGGATGAATACTCAATACCGGGATCGGTGAGTGGTTCACCACCTGCTGGGCATAAGGCCCCATCCAGAGATTAGAGGTTGTGGTCTCCTGTTCGGTCATGATGGAGATCAGATTGGCGTCAACCTCCTTGGCATAATCAATCATGGCGTCAGCCAGGTTGGTGACCTCCATTGATTTCTGACTGTATTTGATCCCCTCTTTTTCAAAATAACGGGCAATCTGCGAAGCATAGAGATCAACATCCTGCCGGATTGGTTTCACTTTTGAACTATATAAACTCAGGATGTGTACTTCCGCATCATGCTTCTTCGCCAGGAAACCAGTAAAGGTAGCTTTCTGACGGGTATCCATGGTGCTGTCGACTGGTAAAACAATCCTGTTAAGCGGACGCTTGATATCAATACCTCCACGGATTGTGATGACCGGACATTTACACGCCGAAACGATCCGGTTGGCGTTGCTTCCGATCCAGAATTCATCAAAACCACTAGCCCCATGGGTGCCAGCGACAACAAGCAAGGCTTTACAGGCTTTTTCTTCTGCAGCAATCTCCTTATATACTTTTCCTTTCCGGATCTTATAGCTGATCGTGTTCCCGGGAAGTTGAGGCTGGTACTCGGCAATCATCTTCTCAAACCGTGACTTGATACTCCCCTCCGGATCACCTTCATGACTCTCTGATTTCTCCTGTTGGCCTGTTTGCTTGCTTACCCAAACTAAAATGAGATCAGACTTGCATATCGTTGCGATTGAAAGCGCATGCAGGAATGCATTGATGGAGCAGTCCGAAAAATCGATAGAAGAGATTATTTTACTCATGACCTGTTGCTTTAATTGATTGCAGGCAATTTGATCTGGTCAGAAACCACATAGGCATTTGGATAGCGTGATTGTATCCGTTTCAGAAACCTGAATGCATCCAGACTGGTTCTGAAGTTACCTGCCCGTACTTTATAATTTGGTGAAATAAATGACAAATAGATATTTATTCCGGGATATCTCATGCGAAACTTATCCCGAACAGCAGTGGCTCTGATCTTGGATTTAGATCCGGAATCAAAAAAGATCTGTACCCTGAAGCCCGGAATTCCCTGGCGCGTTTCATTGACCTTAATATGCTTCCTGACAAGCTGCTCAATCTCCGGATCCTGGATAATCCGTATATTTCCTTCCCTGCTGTATTGCGAAAAAACAGCAGATGTACAGAGGAACGTGACAGCTATGATCAAATACGTTTTCATTGTAAAAGAAAATCTTCCTGAGGATGAATACATAATACCGGGACAGGAGACTGGCTAATGACCTGTTGTGCCTGCAAACCCAATAGTGCCGAAGAGGGCGTTTCCTGGTCCTTCATGATAGCGATCAGATCAGCGTCAACATTGTGAGCATATTGAAGCAACCCTTTAGTCATATCATTACTAACGATACTATCTTCTACAAAGTGTACCTCATTGGCAAAAAGATATGATGTCGCTTGCTGGATATATTTCTCGGCCAGACGCTGGATCGATTTCAGCTGGCTGGAATGGGTTGCCAGCAAATGCACTTCCGATTTAAACATCTTCGCCAGCCTGGCTACATAAGGCAGCTTCTGGATGGTCTCAACGCTGCTGTCAATCGGAGCAATAATTCGGGAGATACTCTTTTTGATCGGATAATCATGACGCACAGCGATAACCGGTGTGGTCGTATAAGTGACTATCCGGAAGGCGTTACTGCCGATCCAGAACTCTTCAAAACCACTGATCCCATGTGTACCTGTAATGATCAAACCGGCTCCCTCATGCTGTGCCAGGTGATCAATTTCATGATAGATCTTTCCCTTTTTCAATCGATAGTCCATCTTCAATCCTTTCCCCATTCGCTTGCAGTATATCTTTATGATCTCTTCGAACCGCTTCTTGGCCTCCGACCTGTTCTGTCTTGATGTATCCGGGTAAAGAGATTCCGTTGGACTGATCTTATCCACCCATATCATCAGAATGTCTGACTTGAATTTATTGGCCAGGGGGATGGTATACTCCAATGCATGAAGAGAAATGTTGGAGAAATCTATGGCCACAACAATCGCTTGCATAATCTGGCATCTTTAAATGATTGTAGTAAAAGTAAGAAAAAAAAAGGAAATAAAATAAAAACAGAGAAAGAAGAGATAACTTGGTGGGATGTATGTGAGAATAGGGGCTGCCGGAAGATTGTATTTAACAGAGGTTTAAAGAACGAGTAGAGACTAGCAAAAGAGGGGCGTTTTCCGACAGCCGCTCTATCTCAATTTGTCAATTATTAACCATCAATCAACAGGAACAAAACTACTTGTTTACATGAATAGACAAGGGTTAATTAAATGGTTGCACGCGAATGTTAATTTTTTAACAACTTTTTTACAACGTGCCAGTTTTCATTCTTTCCACGAAAAGAAATCAGGTAGATACCGGGGGGGAGAGCCTCTACATTCAGCACCTCATGAAACTGTCCGGCAGGCATTTGCAGTACCGAAGTCAACACAGCCTGCCCGGTGTAGTTATAAAACTGTACCGTGATCTGTTTTGGATACTCTACCGTTAGTTGGATATTCAGAAGCCTGTCAGTCGGGTTAGGAAAGATCTGTACCGACACAGGCGCAGAACCTTCATCAATGTGGATGCCCGGAATCTCTGAATAGATCACCAGGGAAAGGTTGTCGATACTGTTGTTGTTCGAATCCAGGATCACATCAAGCCTTTGGGAATAACTGCCTGGATATTCTCCGAAGATCTGATATTCCCCGGGAGGAATCTTATCGAACAGAAACTCGCCGGAATCATCTGTATAATCACACAGGTAAGGATCTCCGTCAACATCAGCCAACACAACCTGACCCTGTTTCAAAGGGATGGGGCTTCCGGTTGACTGCTCAATCAGCAACGTCCCATGAATATGTCCTTCACCTGGAGAGATCGGCATTCCGGGGATCATATAGATGCCTGCATTGTAAATATCATAATCCAAAAAAATCGTATCCGAATCAAACCAGAAGAGATCGTCAACATGGTAGGAAGGAAGATATTGCGCGAACCTCAGTGATGTCTCCTTCAAACCGGCTTTCAGAAAATATTTCCCCTCCTCTAAACCGGAAAACCAGAAGTAGCCAAGGGTATCAAACATTACCGTGTCGACCGGTATCAGGCCGGCTGGCTCAAAGCGATAAAGATAGGCAAAACCAGTATCGCCCGTTGATACGGGGTTGTTAATAGGAAAGATGCCGGCAAACAGTAATCCGCCGAGATCATACGAAATGATGGGATGTACCACCACTGTTTTACAAATACTATCAAGACAAGGATTTATACCGCTGTTAGAGACTGTCAGACACACAGTGAATTCTCCTTCGAAAGGAAACGCATGCGAGGGATTCTCTCCACCGGAAGAAGATCCGTCGCCAAAATCCCACCAATAATCGGTAATATCTCCTGTTGATGTGCTTACGAAGTTTACGATCAGATAGTTCGAAGGATCCTGCTGGTAAGTAAAGTTCGCTTCACAATTCAAACCCGGAGGTACCTGTCCCCAAACTACCAGGGAAACAGAAATGGTGAAAAAAATCAGAATTGTCCTCCGTTTCATCTCGATTTGCTGTTAAAATTCAATCTGTACCAGATGCCCGCTCTCAAACCAATAGAGTAGGGTTGTTTCGACCCAATGCTGCTGCTCTCTTCGATGGCTTGCATATAATATTTAAACGTAGGTTCGATCAGGAGATAAAAATTCCTGGCGAATTGATACTCAACACTTATGCTACCCGTTAATCCCAGAGTATACCTGTTACGCTCAGGTGTTCTGCTCTCAATATCCAGAATCCTGGATTCAGGCATATAAAACGAAGGGGCAGGTTCGGTGATAGAGATCAGATACGCATATAGCAGTCCGGCCTCTACCGACAATCTCCACCGGGGTTTGTCGATGATCCTGTACCCGAAATTGAGAGGGATCTGGAGATAGAGATATCTGTTTTTCGTGCTGTAGTCATAGAGATAGTTCACCGAGTCATACACAGTGACTTGTTTGGTCTCCAACTGAACGCCGGGTTCTCCCGGATCAACAGAGTAAGAGCTGATAACATAATAATAGCCTATACTGTCGTTTTTCCGGTAGGAAATCGCATAGTCACCGATTGCTGTAGAGTACGTGACGCCCAGGCCACTCTGGAGATAGAACCGGCCAATGTTGTATTTCGTGCCTGCGTCAAATGTATAATTGTATTTGAACGAGCTCGAAGGATTCCGGTAAAACACCATGTCGGGTGTAATATTCAATCCAATATCGAACGATTGCGGCCTTTGCTTGCGAACAGGCTCCTGAGATGTCTCGGCGGGGACCGGGTTCGCAACGGGAAGGATCGATGCCGGAAAGGACAAGCTTGTCATGTTGATTTCCGGATCAAGACAGATCAGGGTATTGAGATCCTCACTGATACTTCGCTCAGGTGTCGGTTCCACAACCGGAAGAACAACAACCGCGGGAGACTCTTCATGTATCGTTTCAGTGACGGCAGGGGCAATCGTTATTGTGGGTTCCGGAGGCGTTGGTTCAGTAACGGGAGGCACAACGGTAGCGGTGGGTTCTTCAGGTGTTGCCTGTATCTGATCTGCAATCACGACCTTTTCCCCTGGTTGCTGCTGCGAGACTGCATCTCCTTCCCGGAGACCGAAATAGAGTACCGCTCCAATAGCGATAAGCGCTGCAGGGATAACTAACCTGTATGTTTTGCGGACGTTAATAAAGTTGAACCGCAAAAGTTCGGATCGCAAAAGGTTCCGTTTTACCTTATTCCAAACGCCCGCCGATGGCTCTATGTGCATCTCTCCCAGAGAGTCCCGGAACATATTATCCAGTCTCTCATCTTCTCTGTGTATCTTCTCTTCGCTCATCTGCGTTAACGATTAGAATTATTTTTTTGTTCTGACAATACCTTCCGTAAATAACTTCTTGCCCTGGAAAGCTGGGATTTTGACGTATTTTCGGAGATACTCAGTTCATCTGCAATTTCTTTATGACTATATCCTTCAAAAACATACAGATTAAACACCACTTTATATCCGGCCGGAAGTTCATGAATAGCTTTTTGCAGAACCTCCGGTTTGAAGGGTTGTTCCTGTTCTGGCGGTTTCTCTTCAGCAAACCTGCTACCCAGCTGCTGCGGATCGGTATCCAGGAAAACCAACTTTCTCGCTTTAAGATGGTTGATCGCCTGATTGATCATGATCCGCCTGATCCATCCCTCCAATGAGCCACTTTGCCGGAATGTCGAGATCTTCTGAAAGATCTTGATGAAAGCCTCCTGCACAACATCTTCCGCCTCTTCACGGTTCCTGCAATAACGCATGCATAAAGATAGCATTGGAGTGGCAAAGTGCTGATACAGCACATATTGCGCTTTCCTTTTCTTCTTTATACATCCCTCAATTACACTCGGATCCAGTGGCATTAACCCGATCTCCTATTTGTAGACATTAAAAATATTGGCAAGTTGCGTCTCTAACGCTCTTTATTAAAAGATTTCAAAGATAGCTTTAAATATTTTATACTTTTGCTCTCTTATCAGGTTCCTAAACCCTGAATGAAAAGATGAATGAAAACCTGGATCCAACCGGAAAAACACTGACACCGGCCGAACAGGAAATTGAGCAGGTGCTGCGGCCATCCGAGTTCCACGATTTTGCCGGACAGGAAGACATCATTGAAAATCTGAAGATTTTTGTCAAAGCGGCCCGGCAACGGAATGAATCCCTCGATCATGTCTTGCTACATGGTCCTCCCGGATTGGGAAAAACAACCCTGGCCCATGTGATCTCCAATGAACTGGAAGTCAATATCCGGGTCACTTCCGGACCGGTACTCGACAAACCGGGTGACCTGGCCGGCCTGCTGACAAACCTGGATGAGCATGATGTATTGTTCATCGACGAGATCCACAGGCTGACACCCGTGATTGAGGAGTACCTGTACTCTGCCATGGAAGATTTCAAGATCGATATCATGATCGAAACCGGTCCCAATGCAAGAAGTGTACAGATCAAACTGAATCCCTTTACCCTGATCGGAGCTACTACCCGCTCCGGCCTGCTGACTGCCCCTCTTCGTTCCCGGTTCGGGATCAACTCCCGCCTCTCCTACTATCCGGCTACTATCCTGGAACGGATCCTCCGCCGCTCATCCGGGATCCTTCATGTCCCTGTCGATAAAGATGCCGCCGCGGAGATTGCCAAACGCAGCCGGGGAACACCCCGGATTGCCAACCTGTTGCTGCGTCGTGTCAGAGACTTTGCCCAGATCAAGGGAGATGGCAACATCGACCTTAAGATCAGCCGCTTTGCCCTGGAAGCGATGAATGTCGATATCTGCGGACTGGATGAGATGGATAACAAGATCCTGGCTACCATCATCGATAAATTCAAAGGAGGACCGGTTGGCCTCACCACCATCGCTATAGCTGTCTCAGAAGACGCCGGCACCATCGAAGAGGTCTACGAGCCCTTCCTGATCCAGGAGGGATTCCTGGTTCGGACGCCACGTGGAAGAGAAGCAACGGAACGGGCGTATAAGCATCTGGGGAAGTTTAACCCGGGAGGGCAGGGAGATCTTTTCTGAAGCACCAAAAATCAATTTACGTTATCATCTTATCTGCACCCTGTGAATCCAAAAGACTCCATTTTACAAAAAGCTGTAACATTAGGATTCGAACATTGCGGCTTTGCGAAGGCTGAGAAGTTGGAGTCACTCAGGCCTTTCTACACTGACTTTATCAAACAGAAAAAAAATGCCGGGCTGGATTACCTCAAACGCTATACCGAACAGCGCCTCAATCCGGATCTGCTGCTGCCAGGTGTTAAATCGGTCATTGCCCTACTCATGAATTATTTCCCCCCAGCCTCCATCCCTGAAGAAGATAATTTTATCATTAGTAAATATGCATACGGGAAAGATGATCACATAGTGGTAAAGGAACGCTTAGAAAAACTGGCGTTTTTTATTACCGAATCCTTCAAGCCTTCCCGGGCAAAAAGCTTCTTTGATTCCGGTCCTGTGTCTGAAAAAATCTGGGCTCAGCGCTGCGGTGTCGGCTGGCAGGGAAAAAACACCCTGATCATTAACAGGAAAGGTGGTTCATTTTATCATATCGGGATAATTCTTACTGACCTGAATCTATCTCCTGATGAAGCTGAAACAGATCATTGCGGGAGTTGTGACAAATGTATCAACGCCTGTCCTACAGGAGCCCTGAATTCTCCGTACCAGCTCGATATCACCCGTTGTCTCTCCTATCAAACGATCGAGAACAAAGGAGATACCCCGGTCAACCTGAAAGGAAAATACCGGCACCGGATCTACGGTTGCGATATCTGCCAGGACATCTGTCCGTTTAACCGGTTTGCCCGCCCCCATACAGAAGAGGAGTTCTTACCATCCCCTGAATTGATAGCCCGGCGAAAGAAGGAATGGTTGACTTTGACTGAAGAGGAATTTAACCACCTCTTCGGAGATTCGTCTGTTAAACGGATAGGATTCGATACCCTGAAACGGAACATGGAACTTGCCGGCGAAACACCGGATCCTGCATAGGATTATTCATCTTCGCCCCATCTGAATGATGGAAATGTAAATCCTGCCAGTGATAGCACACGGTCAATGACAGTCATGGCCAGCTCTTCGATGGTTTTTGGGTGGCTGTAAAATGAGGGTGAAGCCGGGCAAATGGTCGCACCGGCATTGGTGAGCAGTTCCATGTTGCGGATATGAATCAGGCTCAAAGGCGCTTCACGAGCCACCAGGATCAACTGCCGCCGCTCTTTCAATATCACATCGGCAGCCCGGGTCATCAGGTCGTTCGAGACACCCGAAGCGATCCGTCCCAGCGTGCCCATCGTGCAGGGACAAATGATCATTGTATCGTAACCGGCAGAACCGGAAGCCATCGGAGCAAAAAAATCCTTCGGATCATAGGTAGCAAATGGCAGGGAAGAGGGATCGAAAGAGCCCAGTTCGAATTCCCAGACCTTGATGGCGTTCTCAGAGAAAATCACCCCACAATCTGAGATCTGATCCCTCAGACCATCCAGCTTCTCCAGCAAAAGTTTCCCATAAAGTGAGCCACTAGCACCCGTGATTCCGACTATGAGCTTCATTACCAATTCTTTCTTCCTTTAAACTGATACGATACCGACAACGATAACACATTATTATATTGTCCCCACTCAAAAAGGACCTTCCGCCAGGCCTCTGGCCGTCTGTCAGGTTGAGGCTGGCGGAGGGAGAGCAGGGAGTAATTGAACCG
>CAZTSX010000001.1:244545-252447 GCA_964616825.1 uncultured Prolixibacteraceae bacterium | reverse complement strand
TTATATCCTCTATGGGATACTACCCTTTGTGCCAATTATACTCTTTGATGAGGTCTATCATTTTTTCGTCATTCCATTTATAGTGATAATAACAAGTCTTGAGATTTTGGGAATAGCTATATATTTAAAAAGCAAACGCAAATCAGTAAAATATTCTGCATTAACACTTGCGATAATAATAGTAATCTTAATATCAAGATTTGCATCAAACTATTATTGGGCAAATTTTATCCAATAACAATAAAGCACATAACACGCCTGCATCCACACCAGGCAGGCATAAGTGATCCAAAGCGAACGGAATAGAGATTGATAAATGAAAAAACGAATACAAACGCTTTACCATGCAATCTCAGCCCGGCTACGGCAACAAATAGAGAACGAGTACTATGCTAATCCAACAAAGGCCATTGCTGGTGAGGTGATCGAATTGAAGATGATGATAAAGCAGGTTGAGGGCGCTATTTGTAGTGAGCCTCTGGGGTAGTTTTGGGACTTGGCTGGCTTAGGGATTGTCATGGTAAGTCAGTTATAGACTACACAGAATGAGATATGGATGCTCAAGGAAGATTAATCAACAATCACTTTCTCACTTCCAACTAAGTTATCCTGATACAACAACCTAAATACATACATCCCCGCCTGCCAGTCTGAAACATCCAACTCCACTTCTTTCTCCGCCCGGATAACTTCTCTTTCAAGCATCTTCCTCCCAAATAGGTCATATACTTCCAGTGTAGCCGATCCCCATTGATGATAAACCGTTGTAGCCTGGAATCCTGCCGGACCGGTCTGTTTCTGCAGGAATTCCGGGATTTCAACGATTACCTTTTGATTGGCAGGATTAGGATAAATCTTTAACTGATACAACTCAGAGTATTCTTCCGGATTCTTGATGCTGACAATCAATCCGCAATCAGGATCAACCGTGTCGGATACAATCTGGTAAGGACATAAACTGTCATAGATTCTTGGTATGGTGTAGATGCTGTCGAGTTCAAGGTCGGAATTTAGTTTGTAGAAATGGAAAGATGAACTCTGTTTTGATAAGCTGGTTATTTTCCCATCTTGACTTATTAATGAATATTGAGTTCCCTTCATCCAGTTTTCTGTATAATATCTGTTGTATTGAGCAATTCCTAATGTATCTATTTTAATCCATTTGAATTTAAAACTTCCATTTACCGTACCTCCTACTAAGGCGACAAAAGTTGTATCATCCAACCAATTCATAGCACTGGCACCACCAGGACAAGCTTCAGGATAAAGATCCTGATAATAGGATTCCTCACCTGATTCCGTAAATTTTATCAGAGCTGGTGTATCGCAATAGTTACTGTGCAATGTAATATCGTAGAAGAATCCAGAAGTGCTTTTCAAAGGCGCATAAAAAGCCATTCCATGATATCCGTTAACCGCCCCATATACAAGTCGCCAGTTGACATTTCCGGCTGTATCAGTACAAATGTAATAGGGTCTTTCGTATCCTCCCGGAACTCCCGGATCAGGGTAATAACAATCTCCGGAAATTATATATGTGCTACTATCGATCCGTAAATTCCGTGGGGTATCTCCAAATGCGTTCCCCTGTACTGGGTAATCCTGCCGCCAGATCAACGCGCCTGTGCTGTCGAACTTGTAAAGCTGGGTATGGTGATAGGGACTGGGATCAGAATAAATGGTTAAAAGTACATATTCATTGGTTGGAGTAACTTTTGCACACTTTGAATAATCATCAGTTCCGCTAAGTTTGATGACGGTACACCATTCAACTTCTCCACATGAATTAAATTTTATTATAAATGGATCTCCCAAAGATGAATATTTTTTTGTGCTCCCTGAAATGATAAAACCGCCATCATGGCTTATCTCGATCGATGCAATGAACCAATGACCATACCCGTCCCCAATGGTTTTCTTCCATAGAGGATCGCCGTTAATATCAGTTTTAAATATCATACCATACTTATATGTATTTTTAGGACCAACAATAAAATACCCATGATCGTATGATTCTGTTAACCAACTGGCATAAGCTCCTGTATATGTTTTTGGCCAATCCTGGGCAAATAATGGCATTGGCAAAATGAATACCAGTAATTGAATTAAGAAGGCTTTTTTCATGGCTTGCCTATTTAATCACAGTGAATCGGATGCTTTGCACAACTTTCTCTTTATTGTATAAGCAGCAAAGGTATACGCCAGGGCTATATGATTCAACCGGAATAATCATCTGATCCTGTTGCTTTCGGATGAATACTTGATCGATTTGCTTTCCCGACACATCATAGATTTTGAATGACAATCCGGAAGCGGCTATGAAATCATCCTTCAGATTGTATTCAATAATTAAATAGTATTTTGAAGGATTTGGGAACACTTTGAAATAGTCATCCACCATGATAAGATCAGGTTCTACAAATGGTTTCGATGGAGGGTAACTAGTCAGATCGGGCAACAGGATTGGCTCAAAATACTGCATCATGTTGTTGGCCAGTAATATATTCCGGGTATAAGAACTGACCGGTTCCCGTCCCGTAACGGAGAGATTTTGAAGCGCTGTGATCTGTCCCTGTGTTAATTCAAGGATCGACTTGTTTTCCGATTTGAGTGTAACGAGTATATCGAAATAATCCTGATAATCAATATACAAATCTTCCTGTTCATTCGATAACTCAAAGGTATTGGGAATCGCATTCAGTGTATTGTTGACATTGGTAGTGTCCCCAAGTTTGAGGTACTCAAACGCAAGCATGTATTTAGCCTTCAATGAGAACTCCCCCTGAAGCAGCGCAATTAGACTGTCATGGGACCCTTCATTCACCGTATCATCCTTGTACAATCTGACGAGCCTGTAAAACAGATCCTGCCGTTTTGATTGGCGCGAGGCAATCTCACCTTCCATGACCTCTTTATCGGAAATCAACGATTGCCCGGCAAGAATCTCCTCCATCATCGGATCAGGCATCGGGATAAACCGGTTATCCAGCTCATCGAGCACACCGGTTGATTTGGCCGACTGCGGATTGGCAACCAGGATATCCCGTATCATTGCATTGGGGAGTACATTCTCTTTGGTAATTGTAGTCTGCATCACCGTATCGGATAAATAGGGAGAGTTGTTCAGCAACTCTTGATGCAAAGATACGGCATCGGGAGGGATACTCATGAAAACCTCGGTATTTAATTCTTCTGTACTGCCGCCGTCCACCAGGGTAAGATATTCGCTCTGGAGCAAATCAATCACTTGCTTTTCTGATGTCATTTGTTCCCTATGTTCATCCGGGGTGCCTTGCGACTCAATTCTGGAGGGGCAGCATCCGGTAGTATCGAAATCGTAATCTTTCGGTCTTGCCTTCACAACAATTGTATCGCAGAATTCGGGTTCTACTCGTGGGGGGTCAAAACCTCCGGGCTGAATATGATGAAAATAATAAAATGTATTTCCGTCATTCAGAATATCCGATTCCTCTATCTGTGCGGTTTCGTGATAAGGAGAGAAGAGGTTTCCGGCTAAATCAATGAGAGAATCGGGCTCTGGATTTCCCTGATAGTTGGCAATCCCTTCAACTCCACCCCTTATAAAATAGCCCTCCTGAAGCCTCCCTATAGGGAAGGGACCAAGGGAGGAGTCATCCTGTCACAATCCGATACGTGTTCTCGACAATAATCAACTCCTCGTTAGTTGGGATAGTCATCACGATGACTTTTGAAGTGGGTTGACTTAGTATTTTCTCCTTCCCACGAACGCCCCTGTTTGTATTTTTGTCAAATTCAATGCCCATACATTCCAGGTGAGAACAACATGCTTCACGGGTTTTCCAGTCATTTTCACCTATTCCACCTGTGAAAACCAGAATGTCGAGCCCGCCAAGAGCAGCAACATAAGCACCAATATACTTTTTAATCCGGTATCGAAACATGGTTAATCCAATAATTGCCCGTTCATGACCATTTTCCGCTGCTTCCTCAATCTCCCGCATGTCGGACGAAATACCAGTAATTCCTAGCATTCCGCTATGCTTATTGAACAACGTATTGGCAACCTGGACACTTAATTCCTCCTTCTCCATAACAAGTGACATGATTCCGAGATCTGTATCTCCGGCACGTGTTCCCATGATCAATCCTTCAATCGGTGTAACACCCATTGAGGTATCGATAGATCTGCCGTTCAGGATGGCTGCCATGGAAGAGCCATTCCCCAGATGGCAGGTAATAATTTTCATGCCATTCATATCAGCTTTCAGAATCTCACAGGCACGGCGGGCAACATAGTAATGGCTTGTCCCGTGAAACCCATAACGTCGAATGCCGTATTTGGTATACAATGAATAAGGGATCCCATACATATAAGCATGTTCAGGCATAGTCTGATGAAAGGCAGTGTCAAATACAGCGACCTGAGGAACTTCTGATAACAGATGTTGCATTGCTATTATACCCTTTAGATTCGCAGGATTATGAATAGGAGCAAGTGAGATGCACGATTTAATACCCTCGATAGTCTCTTCGGTTATCAGGACGCTATCCCTGAAACGTTCTCCCCCATGCACCACTCTGTGGCCTACTGAGTGGATTTCAGAAAGAGAACTAATACAACCATGTTTTTTACTAATCAAAACGCCCAAAATATATTCGATCCCAACCTGATGGTCAATTACCTCCCCTTCTAACCGAACTTTTTCTCCATCGGGCTTCTCAAATTTCATAAACGACCCTTTTAATCCGATCTTCTCGACAATCCCATTGGCAAGAACAGCATTCTCTTCCAGGTTGGATAACTGGTACTTAATTGAGGAGCTCCCACAATTTAACACAAGGATATTCATTGGAATAATTTATTGGATAAACACGTTATTGTAATTCTTCTTCAACAATCTTTTTCCCTTCACTGTCGTAATTATAAAACCCTGACAATGTGCCCCTTCCCAGCTTGTTAGCCCTTACCAGTTTCTTTAAAAGTGGTGAAGCGATATACCTGGTATTCCCAAATTCTCCATACAGATTTTCCATCCAGCGGAGAATCTTGTCCAAACCAATTTTATCAGCAAGCGCAAATGGACCCAGAGGCATACTAAAGCTGGCACGAGCTGTTAAATCAATATTTTCCATAGAGCTCACCCCTTCCATCAATACCGCACAGGATTCGTTGAGCAATACAACAAAAAGCCTGACACTGATAAGGCCAGGGGATTCGATCACCGGAATAGATATCTTATCCAACAGCTGGGCAAATTTCATTATTTTATCATACGCTTCTTCAGAAGTATATAATCCTCTTGCCACTTCTGCCACACTGGCACCCGGGGCTGTTGTCGAAATATGCAAGCTAACACATCGCTCCTTGTGTTTCAGTTCCGACGACATCTCCGTGATTACCAGGGTAGAAGAATTTGTTGCGATAATACACTCTTTGCTCACATGCTGCTCAATGTTCCTGAAAATTTGCTTTCTCGTACTTAAACTCGATTCCCGTTGTTTGGAGCGAACAGCATCAATTACCAATTCGCGGTCATGAAAATCTTCATAGGATATCGTTCCTGCTATACGCGACAGGATAGCTCGCTTATCACTTGGAGTAAGTCCCCAGTGATTTATTTGTCGATCCAGCTCTTTCCCAATTTCACAAAGGGACTTCTTGATCATTTCCTCATTGATTTCCAGAAAAATAACTTCAAGTCCGTGCTTGGAAGCAGTGATGGCCAGATCCTGCCCGACCGTCCCGCAACCAACAATACCAATTTTTGAAAAGAGAACTTTTGGCCGGGCCTCTTTGCTAAGGCCATATTTTTCAATCGGTTCAATTTGAATGTCTTCCATAATTAAATGATGAATGTGTATAATTCATAATGTAAAGGCAATATAAATGCAAAATTACTCTTTTTTTTTAATTGTTAAGCAATTCACAATAGAAAAATGAAGAAAAACAGCAGACTGAAAACTGTGGATTGCGGACTGTAGACTGAGGGCTTAAAATAACGGTGCCGCGTACCGCCCGATATCCTCATCCTGGATCGGATCGCCACAAAGGATCACGAGCCGTTCAACCACATTGCGGAGTTCACGGATGTTTCCTGTCCAATTGAACTTTTGTAACTCCCCGATAGCTTCCGGAGTGATTGTCATTGCCGGTTTCCCCTGTGCTTCGCAGAATTCATTGATAAAGTTATCAACAAGCAAAGGGATATCATCCAGACGGTCTTTCAACGATGGTACTTGAATGATGATTACGCTGAGGCGATGGTAGAGATCTTCTCTGAAAGTCTTCAGGTTGATCTCCTCTTTGAGATTTTTATTGGTGGCAGCCACAACGCGGACATCCACAGGGATCTCCTTTTCTCCTCCTACGCGTGTAATCTTGTTCTCCTGCAAGGCTCGCAGCACTTTGGCCTGAGCAGCTAAACTCATATCGCCAATCTCATCTAAAAAAAGTGTGCCACCATCTGCACTTTCAAACGCGCCTTTGTGTTGTTTCACCGCTGAAGTAAAAGAACCTTTTTCATGACCAAAAAGCTGGCTTTCTATCAGTTCAGATGGGATCGCCGCACAATTTACTTCCACAAAAGGTCCATCACACCGGGTGCTCAACTCATGAATATGACGGGCAACCAGCTCCTTCCCTGTACCGTTAGCGCCTGAAATCAGTACCCTGGCATCCGTAGGTGCAATCTTACCGATCATCTCCTTCACTGCCATCATCACTTCAGATTCGCCAACCATCTTGTATCGTTGTTCCACCTTACTGCGCAATCGCCTGGTCTCATCCATCAGGTTGGCTTTATCAAGGGCGTTGCGTATTGTCACAAGCAAGCGGTTCAGATCCAGCGGTTTAGCAATGTAATCATACGCCCCTTTTTTAATTGCTTCCACAGCGGTCTCGATTGTTCCATGGCCGGAGATCATAATCACAGGTGCATCGCTGATGATCAGTAACTGATCCAGTACCTCCAGACCGTCCATTTTGGGCATCTTGATATCGCAAAGGATGACATCAAAGAACTGCTCTCTGGCTTTTTCAATCCCCTCCTTTCCGTCTGCAGCATCCTCTATCATGAACTTTTCATACTCCAGGATCTCACGAAGGGTGTTCCGGATGCTTTTTTCATCGTCGATTACAAGTATTCTGGCCATAATCGGAGAGTTTGGATCAAAGGTAGGGAAAGTTTGAATAACTTTGTAAAACTGGATAACTGGATAGCTGGATGACTGGATGGCTGGATAACTGGATTCGTATTGCTTTGGTGTCAATTATTGTTTTATCGGGCATCGGGCATCGGGCATCTGCTCAAGAAACAGTCAATCCATCGAATGAGTTAGTCTGGGCCGGAGGGATGAATTCCTGTCAGTTTTGTGCTGTAGACATGGATCTTGATGGCGTGAATGATCTGCTGGTTTTTGATCGTCATGGCAATAGGCTGTTGCCACTCGTATACATCGGATATGCAGGCTCGGTTGACTACCAATTAGACACTTCTTTCATCAGTAGGTTTCCTGATCTCCACGACTGGGTGATGACAGCCGACTATAACTGTGATGGAAAAATGGATCTGTTCACCTATGGTCTTGGGGGAATAAGGGTATTCCTGAATGTCTCAGATTCGATATTGAAATTCGAACTGATCACAAACATGCTTACCTCATGGTTCTATTCGGGATACATCGGAATCCTTGTCACGCCAGTCGACTATCCTGCTTTGTCGGATATCGACGGAGACGGAGACCTTGATCTGCTGACCTTTTTTGGACTCGGGTCATTCCTCGAGTATCATAAAAACCTCTCTATGGAGAAATACGGGACCTGCGACAGTCTGGATTATCGCCTGGAAACCAATTGCTGGGGAAAATTCAAAGAGAACGAAGGATCAAATAAGATTACCCTCAACGCTGATTGTCCAGGGA
>CAZTSX010000001.1:242760-244445 GCA_964616825.1 uncultured Prolixibacteraceae bacterium | reverse complement strand
TCTCACGTCTCACGTCTCACATCTCACGAAAAACATACCGGCTCCACCCTTCTTGCAATTGATTTATCAAACAACGGACTCAAAGACCTGATCCTGGCAGATATTGATTTCCCAAACCTGATCGCTCTCTATAATAATGGGACTATCGACAGTGCGTTCATGACCACCATGGATACACTCTTTCCACCTAATACTCAACCTGTTCATCTCTTTGATTTTCCTGTTGTCTCCTGGATCGACACAGATCATGATGGATTAAAGGACCTCATTGTCTCTCCATTCAATCCAACCCTCGATATTGCAGATAATTACAACTCTGTCTGGCACTATAAAAACACGGGGAACCAGGGACAACCTCAATTTGAATTCCAGACAAAGCGATTTTTCCAGGATCTGATGATCGATGTGGGCTCCAACAGCTATCCGCTCCTCTACGACTTGAACGGTGATGGGTTGAAAGATCTGCTGATCGGATGCTGGGGCAAATATGATTCCTCCTACTACAAGGAAGCCACTCTTCACTCTGTATTTACCGGCCGGATTGCCTACTTCGAAAATACCGGAGACCTTTCATCACCCGTATTCTCCTGCAAAACAGATGACCTGGCCGGATTGTCATCATTGAAGCTGACAGGCTTGTTTCCGGCTTTTGGAGATATTACGGGAGATGATTATCCTGATATGATCATCGGACAGGAGGACGGCACGCTTGCGCTGCTGGAGAATGATGGAACTGGTTATCACCCTCCCGGATTTCTCTCTCCTCAGTGGCACTATCAGGGAATTGATGTCGGGGAGAACAGCACACCTCAACTATATGATTTTAACCATGATGGATTGCTGGATCTGATTATCGGTGAGCGAAATGGAAACCTTACCTATTATGAGAATACAGGTACAACGGCAATCCCAGTGTTCTCATATGTTACTGATAGTCTTGGTAAAGTCAATGTCACTAACTATCAGTTATCCTATTCCGGTTACTCCATTCCCTGCTTTTTCAAGGATCATATGGGCGCCGACCAACTACTGGTTGGTAGTGAAGATGGGAAAATCTGGTATTTCGATACGATTCCAGCGGATCCGGAAGTTCCATATATCCCTTCTGGGAATTTATTTAGCCTGATCACCTCTGATCCATTTCCTATCCGTTGCGGCTGGCGAACAGCTCCTTCCATCAGCTTCCTGTCTGATTCTCTGAAGATGGACCTTGTTATTGGTAATTTCTCCGGCGGATTGAACTATTTCAGCAACAAGAGTTATCCGGAAGTCTTACTTGAAGTGCCGTATTTTCCAACACAACCTGGTGAATCCTTCAAGATCTTCCCCAATCCGGCAAACGAAACCATATTCATCAAACTGCCCCCTGATACCTATATTAACCACCTCCAGGTTGAGGTGCTGAACCTTTTCGGGCAATCTCTCTTTTCAACCACCATACAGGATTCCGCTCCCATCTCATTCGGCTATCTTCCGAATGGCATCTATATCATCACGCTACTCGATCTATCCAACAACATCACATTCTCTCCGCAGAAACTGGTTGTTCGCCATTAATACCCCTCCCTACGTTTTCCCCTAATCTCCTAAAGGGGAACTTGTATCCCTCTGGGAATGCCCCCAAACCCCCTAAAGGGGGCTTATATCCCTCCGGGATCACCCCCAAACCCCCTAAAGGGGGCTTA
>CAZTSX010000001.1:216841-242660 GCA_964616825.1 uncultured Prolixibacteraceae bacterium | reverse complement strand
TTAGGGGTAAGTCCTTCAGAGGCTTAGGTGTGATCATCTTGTGGAGATTCCCGAAAAAGTTATTAACAATTTATTAATTTGGTGGGAGATTGTGGGAGATTGTGGGGGATTTTACACTATATTTACACGCTTAAATCCGCAACAAGCGTGTCGAAAACAAACCTTATCGGTGAATACGAATGCAAGTTAGACCAGAAAGGGCGGGTAATTCTGCCTTCTAACCTGAAGAAACAGATCTCTCCTGATGCAAAGGATATGTTTGTGATCAATCGTGGATTTGAGAACTGCCTCTGTCTCTATCCCATGAATGAATGGACCCTCATCAGCGAAGAGATCAATCAACTGAACCTCTACAACAGGAAGAACCGGAATTTTGCCCGCTACTTCTACAGAGGCGCTACCGAGTTGACTCTCGATGCAAGTTCCCGGTTGTTGCTGCCAAAAACCCTGATGAAATATGCCGGAATTGACAAAGAGGTAATCCTGTTTGCATTTTCCAACCGCATTGAGGTGTGGTCGAAAGATAAGTATGAACAACTCATGACTGATGAGCCGGAAGACTTTGCCTTGCTTGCAGAAGAGGTCATGGGGAAACCTGAAAGAACCGAAGAACCTGACGATGTACCATAGGAGTGTCATGCTCATTGAAAGCATGGAAGCATTAGCTATCCGCCCTGACGGCATATATGTCGATGCCACCTTCGGCGGTGGTGGTCACTCCCGGGAAATCCTGAAAAGACTGAAACAGGGAAAACTCTTTGCCTTCGATCAGGATGCAGACGCAATAGAAAACCAGCTTGATGATCCACACCTCACGATGATTCACAGCAACTTCAGGCATCTTAAAAACTTCCTGAGACTTTATAATGCACTACCGGTGGATGGAATCCTGGCCGATCTGGGGGTTTCATCCCACCAGATCGATGATGGAGACAGAGGATTCTCCACCCGGAATGACGGCATCCTTGATATGCGGATGGATAAACGGCAAAAGATAACAGCTAAACAGGTGGTGAACGAATATGGAGAGGAGAGATTAAGGGGAGTTTTCAAACTGTATGGCGAGGTAAGAAATTTTCGTCGGGCTGCCGGACTTATTGTAACCAACAGAAAAGATCAACCGATAGAGACCACCGGAGAACTGGTATCCCTTCTGAAATCCATTGCAGGAAAAGGGAAAGAGAACAAATTCCTGGCACAGATCTTCCAGTCGCTGAGGATCGAGGTCAACCAGGAACTCGAAGCTTTGAAGGAGTTGTTGGTCCAGTGTGTCGAAGTGCTGAGCCCTGGAGGAAGATTGGTGGTAATCTCCTATCACTCGCTGGAAGACAAACTCGTCAAGCATTTCTTCCGTGCCGGTAACTGGACGGGAGAAGTGACAAAAGATTTTTACGGCAATGCTACCGTACCCCTGGAAGTGATTAACAGGAAGCCGATCACTCCCGGCGAGAAAGAGATTGAGAAAAATCCACGGGCAAGAAGTGCCCGGTTACGTATCGCAAAAAAGAAATAGGATGACAGAAAAGAAACGAAAAAAGAGATCCAAACCTATTCAGAACCTTCTGGATGGAGAGTTCCTTACCCGGGAAAGTGTTGTGACAAACCTCCCTTACCTGGCTTTCCTGGCTGTCATCGCAATCATCTATATCGCCAATACTTACTATGCGGAAAAGACTTTCAAAGAGATCGAAACTACGAAAAAGGAGCTCAAAGAGCTCCGGTATCAATACATCACAACCAAATCGACACTGATGTATCTGAGTAAACAAACTGAATTGTTTAAACAAGCGCAGAAGCTTGGTTTGAAGGAGACCAGTGTGCCGCCCTACAAGATATTCTTTTCAAAACTTGATAAGATACCCCAAGAAGAAGAGTGATCCCATGAAAGATGCCAAGAAATCCATATTGCTTCGTGTTTACCTGGTTTACCTGGGCATTCTGCTTTTTGCATTAGCTATCATAGGGAGAGCAATCCTCATTCAAACGCTTGAAAGCACGGAGCTGATGGCAAAAGCGAAGAAACAGGAGCTGAACTGGGTCGACGTAGAAGCTATTCGGGGCAATATCTGCTCTGATGATGGCACTCTCCTCGCAACATCTATCCCCATCTTCGATATCCGGTGGGATGCCTGTACGGATTCTCTTACCGAAGTGATCTTCCGTCGCAATGTGGACTCTCTGGCCTACTGTCTCTCGAAGCTCTTCCATGACCGGTCGGCATCTCAATACCTTGATGAACTCTGGGAAGCCAGACGCAATGGAGCACGATATTCCCTCATCAAGCGCAAGATTACCTATCCCGAATTGAGAAAGCTCCGCACCTTCCCCATTTTCCGCCGGGGAAAATACAAGGGAGGTCTGATCGTCATTCCGCATTATCAGCGGGAACTTCCTTACCAGGAACTGGCTATGCGAACAATTGGATACGAAAGCAAAGATGACGCCAGCAAAGTGTTCGTAGGCCTGGAAGGATATTTCAGTCATAGCCTCCAGGGTGTCACCGGAAAACGACTGATGCGGAAAGTGGGGAATGGAGCCTGGGTGCCAGTCGATCTGGAAAACGAACTGGAGCCACAAAATGGTGATGACATCATTACCACAATTGACATCAATATCCAGGACGTTGCAGAGACAGCGTTGAAAAAAGAGCTGATCGCCGATAGCGCCGATCACGGCTGCGTAGTGGTTATGGAAGTGGAAACAGGCCACATTAAAGCGATTGCAAACCTGAAACGTATCAGAGGCAACCACTATGAGGAACAATACAATTATGCGATTGGGGAGAGCTCAGAGCCGGGGTCAACATTCAAGCTGGCTTCATTTCTGGTAGCCCTGGAAGATGGCAAGATTGATCTCAACACACCTATTAAAACAGGGAACGGCAAGATCAAATATAGCGGGCAGACCATGTCGGATTCTCACCGTGGAGGCTATGGGACCATCACCGCTCAGGAGGTATTCGAAAACTCCAGCAATGTCGGGACTTCTCAGATCATTTATAACGGATATAGGGAGGAGCCACAAAAATTCATCGACGGATTATACAAACTGGGAATCCAGAATCCATTGAAGGTACAGATCAGTGGAGAGGGAAAACCAAACATCAAAACCACAAAAAGCAAGTACTGGTCAAAACTCTCACTTCCCTGGATGTCTGTCGGATATGAAGTTGCCATGACACCTCTTCAGCTCTTAACTTTATACAATGCCATTGCCAATAACGGCACCATGGTCAGGCCTCTGCTGGTAAAAGAGATCATACGAAACGGACAGGTGATCCAATCATTCAGGACAGAGGTGATCAACCCTTCGATATGCTCTCAGGCAACCTTGTCCAAAACCAGAAAGATGCTGCAGGGCGTGGTGGAGAGAGGCACCGCTACCATCATCAAAAGTCCGTTGTATAAGATCGCCGGGAAAACAGGTACTGCACAGATAGCAAAAAACGACTCGGGATATGGAAAAGAGGGCAATAACGTTCAGTACAAGGGCTCATTTGCAGGGTATTTCCCGGCAGATCATCCGCAGTTCTCTATCATTGTTGTAATCAACAATCCCACAAAGCAGCACTATTATGGAGCCTATGTTGCGGCTCCTGTGTTCAAAGAAATTGCCGATCATCTTTACGCACGTCATCCCGGGATCAGGTATTATGCCAGTAAAGATCCCATCGCTCCGCTGATTCCTTATGCCAAAGCAGGAAAAACCAAGGATCTGGAAGAGGTATACCTGGCGCTGGGCATGAATGCCAGACCGACCAATCCCAATGTCCCCTGGTCCAGGCCCCAAATAATCAGTGAAATTATCTCTCTCCTTCCTGAATCGGTTCCAAGGGGAATCATGCCAGATGTGACAGGGATGGGATTGAAAGATGCTGTTTACCTGCTGGAGCAAAACGGACTGCATGTCACTGCTCATGGGAAAGGATCAGTGATCAGCCAATCCATCCAACCAGGAAGTCCTGTTACGAAAGGAAATCGTGTTGTGATCGACCTGCAACCCAATCGCAAACTCAAAAAGAAGCAGTTCAAACCGGAAGCATGAAGCCGTTAAGAGAAATATTGACAGATGTGAAGGTCCTTCAGATGCATGGCAGTGATGAGAGGGAGATCTCTTTATTGCAATTTGATTCCAGAAAGGTTGAGCAGGGAACCCTGTTCGCTGCCATCAGAGGAACACAAACCGACGGGCATCAATACATCCATCTGGCTATCGCATCAGGAGCTCATGCAATCTTATGTGAAACACTCCCAAAAAAGCTACAAAATAATATCACCTATATCGAAGTTGAAAATGCGGCTCATGCCCTGGGAATTATCGCCTCCAATTTCTTCGATCACCCTTCACGGGCATTGCAACTCATTGGTGTCACAGGAACCAACGGAAAGACAACCACTGTTTCCCTGCTGTATCAACTATTTGAAGAGCTCGGGATCAAGACCGGTATGATCTCTACGATCAGGAACAAGGTTCATCAGGAGACGATTGAAGCCACTCATACCACACCCGATACCATTCAACTTCACCAACTGCTCAGACAGATGGTGAATTCCGGCTGTCGGTATTGTTTCATGGAAGTCAGCTCGCATGCCATTGATCAACAAAGAATTGCCGGGCTGACTTTTGCAGGAGGAATCTTCACAAACCTCACCCATGATCACCTCGATTACCATAAATCCTTTGCCTGTTATATCAATGTCAAGAAAACCTTTTTCGATCAGCTTGGCCCGGGAGCATTTGCGCTGGTCAACAAAGACGATAAACATGCGAAGGTGATGCTACAGAACTGTCCCGCCTCAACCTATACATATAGTTTGAATTCTATGGCAGACTTCAGGTGCAAAATTCTGGAGAATACGATTCAGGGTTTACATATAACTATTGAAGGTCGGGAAGTATGGTTTCGCCTGATCGGCCGGTTCAACGCGTATAATCTTCTCACAACCTATGCCACCGCTGTGTTGCTTGGATTAGAGAAAACGGAGATACTGACAGGATTGAGTCAGATGTATCCTGTTGACGGACGATTTACCTATGTGATCTCTCCGGAAAAGGTTGTCGCTGTGATAGATTATGCTCACACGCCGGATGCCTTGCAAAACGTGCTTGAAACAATCAATGATATCCGCCAGGGCGTCGGTCAGCTGATCACTATTGCCGGAGCCGGAGGGAATCGGGATCCGTTGAAACGCCCTGTCATGGCAAAGATTGCCTGTCAGCTTAGCTCAAGGGTCATCCTTACCTCTGACAATCCACGGGATGAGGAGCCGGAAGCGATTCTGGAGGAGATGAAAAAAGGTGTTCCTGCAGAGTTCATGAAAAATTTGCTGGTGATCAGCAACCGGAGAGAAGCGATCAAAACTGCTTGCTCACTGGCTCAACCTGGCGACTATATCCTGATAGCGGGAAAAGGGCATGAAACATACCAGGAGATCAAAGGAGTGAAACATCCATTTGACGACCAGGCCGTGGTGCGCGAAGTATTTGGAATAAACACAGTAATCAACAAAGAGTAAGATATGCTGTATAATCTGTTTGAATATCTGGACACTGCCTTTAACTTCCCTGGCGCCGGAGTTTTCCAGTACATCTCATTCCGGGCAGGTGCCGCGTTGATTACCTCCCTGTTTATTACGATGATCATTGGAAAACGATTGATCGGCTACCTTCGTAAAAAACAGGTTGGTGAAGAGATCCGTGACCTGGGGCTGGAAGGGCAGAAAAACAAAAAGGGAACACCAACCATGGGGGGCCTGATCATCCTGGCAGCGATCCTCATCCCGACGCTTCTCTTTGCCCAACTCGACAATATCTATATCATTCTTATCCTGATCGCAACGGTATGGCTTGGATTTATTGGATTTCTGGATGATTACATCAAAGTATTCCGAAAAGAAAAGAGAGGATTGGCGGGAAAATTCAAGATAATGGGTCAGATTGTCCTGGGGTTGATCGTCGGGTTTATTATGTACTACAGCGATAACATCGTCATCCGGGAACGGATAGACAGAGAGGTTGTTTCTCAATCAAATGAAGTCCCTGGGACGGAAAATAGTGGTGAAAAGAAACTAATATTCAACAAAACACCTGTCAAGTCAACCAAAACCACTATCCCGTTTGTCAAGAATAACGAGTTTGACTACTCCTCTCTCATCTCCTGGATGGGTGAAGGAGCGAAAAAATGGACCTGGTTGATCTTCATCCCCCTGGTGATCTTTATCATCATCGCTGTTTCCAATGGGGCTAACCTCACCGACGGACTTGACGGCCTGGCGACCGGGACTTCTGCTATCATTGGGATCACACTGGCCGTGCTGGCATATGTGTCAGGCAACTACATCATTGCCGATTACCTGAATATCATGTATATCCCGAATACGGGCGAGCTGGCTATCTATATCAGCGCTTTCGTGGGTGCCTGCATCGGCTTCCTCTGGTACAACTCCTATCCGGCCCAGGTCTTTATGGGAGATACAGGGAGTCTGGCTCTGGGGGGTATCATCGCCGTATTCGCTATCATGATCCGGAAGGAGATCATGATCCCCATCTTCTGTGGAATCTTCCTCGCTGAGAACCTGTCGGTTGTCTTGCAGGTCAGCTGGTTTAAATACACCAGGCGAAAATTTGGTACAGGTCGGCGTGTCTTCAAAATGTCACCACTTCATCATCATTTCCAGATGCTTGGATATCACGAATCCAAGATCGTAATCAGGTTTTTTATCATCGGCATTATGCTGGCTGTTTTATCTATTGTAACACTCAAACTCAGATAACTATGACCTTAGAATCATTAGCTTTACAAGGACGCCCCAGAACTTACTCCTCGCTTGCGGCGTCAGTAACAAACAGGATCGATGAACTCCGGAAAGAGCTGATAAAGGAGTCCCTCCTGGATTCCCATACAGGTAATCATAAGATGGATTTGGTGGCTAACATCCATGGAATTGAGTTCATTAATGATTCGAGAGCCTGTACCATCAATTCAACCTGGTATGCGCTGGAGAACATGAACAGTCCTGTGATCTGGATCACTGGCGGGGGCGTAAAAGGAACCGATTATTCAGCGATCAAAGAATTGATTATCAGTAGAGTGAAAGTGATAATCTGCCTGGGTAAGAGTAATCAGAAAATCCTGAAAACATTCAACAAGACCGACATTCCCATTATCCAGGTGACGGATATGAATGAGGCTGTGGATATCGGGTACCACCTGGGAAAGAAAGGTGATGCTGTATTGTTATCACCTGGTTGTGCCAGTTTCGATATGTTTGAAAATTTCGAAGAACGAGGAGAGGCTTTTCGGAAATCTGTAGCAAAACTTTAAGAATCCATGTTTGGTTATTTCAAAAATATCAAAGGAGATAAAGTGATCTGGGTCATCGTGATCATCCTCTCCTTTTTTTCTCTTCTGGCCGTATACAGTTCTACCGGTCTGCTGGCATATAAAAAGCAGGGTGGCAACACCGAATATTACCTGATGAAACAATTCGTCATTCTGGGATTAGGATTTACCCTTATGTACCTGATGCACCTGGTCAAATATACCTATTTCTCGAGGCTCTCCCAGATCGGATTGATCCTGACGGTTCCACTGCTGCTGGTTACGCTGATCTCCGGAACCAGCCTCAACGAAGCCAACCGCTGGCTGACAGTACCCATCATCAACATCACCTTCCAGAGTTCCGATGTAGCCAAGCTCTTTCTTATTATGTATGTTGCCCGTGTGCTGAGTAAAAACCAGGATCAGATAAAAAAGTTTAAACGGGGATTCCTGCCTGCAATTCTTCCGGTCGGTATCATCTGTGCCCTGATCCTTCCGGCGAACTTCTCAACTGCCGCTATTCTTTTTGCCACAAGTATTGTCTTAATGTTCATCGGCAGAGTGAACCTGAAGTATATCATGGCATTAATCGGAGCAGGTTTTGTTGTAATCATATTGATCCTGGCCATTGCCATGGTAGCGCCAAATCTCATGCCAAGAAGCACAACCTGGAAAAACAGGGTCGAAACGTTCTTTAATAAAGAGAAAGCAAACAGTGACGCTACCTATCAGGTTGATCAGGCCAAGATCGCAATTGTTTCCGGAGGACTGTTGGGTAAATCTCCCGGAAAAAGTACTCAGCGAAATTTCCTGCCTCATCCCTATTCCGATTTCATTTTTGCGATCATTATTGAAGAGTATGGCATTGTAGGAGGTGTAGTTGTGATGCTGTTGTATTTGATCCTCTTTTTCCGGGTGATCAGAATAGCGGATAAATGCCCCGGCAATTTTGGGGCTCTGCTGAGTGTAGGGATTGGATTCAGTTTGGTATTCCAGGCTTTGATCAACATGGCTGTGGCGGTAAACCTCTTTCCGGTAACCGGTCAGACCTTGCCGTTAATCAGTATGGGTGGAACATCCATCTGGTTCACCTGTATCTCGATCGGTATCATCCTGAGTGTAAGCAGGCGGATTGAAATTGAAACAAAAAACGGAACAGAGATAGATGTTTTACAAGAAAACCAACCAGTAGCAGCGTAAGAATGAACAGGTTCATCATCAGCGGAGGAGGTACCGGAGGACATGTCTTCCCGGCTATTGCTATCGCTCAGGCAATCAGAAAAAATGAGCCGGAAGCAGATATTCTCTTCATTGGCGCCAACGGGAAGATGGAGATGGAGAAA
The DNA here is from genome assembly GCA_964616825.1 of uncultured Prolixibacteraceae bacterium. Taxonomy (GTDB): domain Bacteria; phylum Bacteroidota; class Bacteroidia; order Bacteroidales; family FEN-979; genus QYOJ01. The sequence goes on along the minus strand of CAZTSX010000001.1, from coordinate 233,996 downwards.
GTTCCGGCAGCCGGCTTTCCCATTGAAGGATTAATTGTCGCCGGGTTGATCCGCAGGGTGACCTGGAAAAACCTGACCTTTCCGTTCAAACTGATTGGAAGTCTCTTTAAAGCCCGTTCGATCATTAAAAAGTTTAATCCCGATGTAGTGGTTGGTGTTGGCGGATATGCCAGCGGTCCCACGTTGCGGGCAGCTACTTCAATGGGAAAGCCGGCATTGATCCAGGAACAAAATTCCTATCCCGGGATCACAAACCGTTTTCTTGGAAAACGAGTCCAGACAATATGTGTAGCCTATGACGGAATGTCTGACTATTTTCCGAAAGAGAAGATTGTGTTGACAGGTAATCCTGTTCGTAAAGACCTGATCGCATTGCCAGATCACATGCCTGAAGCCTATCGCCATTTCGAGCTTGATCCTGAAAAAAAAACCGTTCTGACCATGGGTGGCAGCGGAGGCGCCCGGGCTATCAATGATAGCATGCTGGCATTGCTGGAAAAAGGCCTGCCGGAAGGGATTCAATTACTCTGGCAGACAGGAAAACATTATTTTGAAGAAATCAAACAAAGATTAGGGGATACCGGATACCGGATCGTTCCTTTCATCGACCGGATGGACCTTGCCTATTCCTGTGCTGATCTGGTGATTACACGAGCCGGTGCCATTGCCATTTCAGAACTGTGTGTTGTAGGGAAGCCAACAATCCTGATCCCTTCACCCAATGTTGCAGAAGACCATCAGACAAAGAATGCCCTTGCACTTGTCGACAAAGAGGCAGCGATCATGATCTCTGATAATGAGGCTCCAACACAATTGCCGGCACTGGTATCCGGATTGATCAATGATGGAAAAAGACTACAGCAGCTTAGCCAAAATATACAGAAAATGGCAATCATCGATGCCGCCGATAGAATTGCAGAAGAGGTGTTTAAACTAGTGTACACGAAACCCGAATCCGATGGATCTTAACCAAATCAAATCGGTTTATTTCCTGGGTATCGGCGGCATCGGGATGAGCGCCCTGGCCAGGTATTTTAAACGCAATGGGGTAAATGTAACTGGGTACGATAAAACCTCCACTCCTCTTACCGTCCAGCTTATCCGGGAAGGAATTGAGATCCATTTTGAGGAAAAGACGGATCAGATCCCTAAGGAAGTTGACCTGGTTGTCTGGACACCAGCGGTGCCGAAAGAGAATGCCGTGTATAAAGAGTTCATGCAGCAGGGAATCCCTATTAAAAAGCGGTCAGAAGTGCTCGGAGAGATCGCTTCCGAATTTACAACCATTGCAGTTGCCGGGACACATGGTAAGACCACGATCTCTACCTTCATTGCACATATTCTTCGAACCGCCGGGAAGGAACATATGGCATTCCTTGGAGGAATCTCCAAAAACTACGGAACTAATTTTATTGAGCCCTCAATTCACAGTCCACAGTCACGGGTCACAGGTCACGAGTCACGGCTCACGGGTCACGAGTCACGGGTCACTGATCACGGGTCACGGGTCACGGATCACGGATCATGGATCACGGGTCACGAGTCACAAGTTTACGCTGTTGTCGAAGCTGATGAATACGACCGTTCCTTCCTTCAGCTCTCTCCCGACATCGCCATCATTACGTCAGTTGATCCGGATCACCTGGATATATATGACGATCACGACCAAATGATCAAAACCTTCACGAAATTCACCGGAAAAATCCGGAAGAATGGTTCTCTGATCATGAAAAAAGGAATCACTATCGAACCTGACGACCATGTTGTCTACAACCGGTTTACCTATTCTCTCAACACGGAGTCCAACTTTTTTGCTAAGAATATCTTTATTCGAGAGGGATTGATCTACTTCGATTTCGTTACCCCTACAGAAACGATTCCTGGTTTTGTTTTAGGCATGCCCGGCATGTTCAACCTGGAGAATGCCGTTGCAGCGCTGGCTGCCGGATACCTGACAGGTATTGAAGCTGTGGAGTTAAAGTCGGCCGCAAGCAGTTTCCAGGGTGTTGAACGTCGCTTTGATGTTCGGATCCGGAGAAAGGATTTTATCTATATCGACGATTATGCCCATCACCCGGAGGAGTTGAATGCCTGTATCCAGGCAGTCAGAGAGTTATATCCGGGACGTCAGATCACAGGGGTATTCCAGCCACATCTTTATAGTCGAACCAGAGATCTGGCGGATGACTTTGCCGCTGTATTATCCAATCTGGACAAGGTGATCCTGCTTGAAATCTATCCAGCTCGTGAGCAACGGATACCCGGCGTGTCGTCTGAGATGCTATTAGCAAAGATCGATAGTAATCACAAGCAACTTTGCAGCAATAAGGAACTGATAGGGATTCTGGAACAACAACGGCCTGAAGTTTTACTAACGCTGGGCGCGGGCGATATTGCTAAATTGGTTGAACCTATCACGGATGCCTTTATCACATGAGATTGAAAAGGAAAATACGGCGAATTTTTGACCTGATCCTGTTAGGGCTTATCCTGACATGTATGGGGCTGATGCTGGGATTTGTTGATCATGAACAGAATGGAACCATCTGCAAAAAAGTTGAAATCACTATGCACTATGGCCCGGCAGAGATACTTATCCCTGAATCCGATATTGACTCCCTGATCCGGCAACAATCGGGAGTGATACAAGGATTACCCATGTGGAGGATTAATACGGAAAAAATTGAACGAGCCATTACAAAACAACCGTATGTATTGCAGGCAAATGTATTTGAGACCTATCCCGGCGATGTCCACGTGCATGTTTTCCAACGCCAGCCCGCTCTGCGTATCATGACTGAAACCAACAAGGGTTATTATATTGGGGATGAGGGAGTCATTCTCCCAATCAATCCCGATCACCCTGCCAGGGTACTCATTGCATCCGGACATATTCCTGATACCTGTTTCGTTGGCTCCTCTGCCGGATCAGAACAGCAACCGGCTGCCTCTGCTAACTCTTCCCGACTTCTGTCTGATCTTTATAAACTGGCCCTATTTGTCAACCGGAAATCCTTCTTCAAAGCTCAGATCGACCAGATCTATGTCAATAAAAATGGTGAATACGAGCTCATTCCGAAGGTTGGGGATCACGTTGTGTTACTCGGAAATATTGAGGATCTGGAGGACAAATTTCAGCGTCTTTTTATCTTCTACAAAAAAGGACTCAACCAAATTGGCTGGAATAGATATAATGTCATCAATATCAAATATAAGAATCAAGTTGTTTGTTCAAAAATATAGTTGACTATGAAAAACTCAGGAATTATTGTCGGTCTTGATATCGGAACCACCAAGATCGCTGTGATCGTTGGTCAGAAGAATGAATTCGATAAGATAGAGATCATCGGATACGGAAAAGTACCGTCGATCGGTGTGAAACGGGGTGTCGTTTCCAACATTGAGAATACAGTTCAGTCGATCAAAGAGGCCGTTGCCGAAGCCTCCCGGAAATCGGGAATAGAGATCCAGTTCGTGAATGTTGGCATCGCGGGGCAACATATCAAAAGCCTCCAGCACCGGGGGAGCATGATACGGGACGAAACCGAAACGGAGATCAGCCAGGAGGATATCGACAGCCTCTGTAACAGTATGTTCAACCTGAATATGAGTCCCGGAGAAGAGATCCTGGAAGTGGTCCCGCAGGAGTTCAGTGTCGATGGGGAACATGGCATCAGGCAACCCAAAGGGATGATAGGAAGCTCCCTGGATGCTAATTTCCACATCATCATCGGGCAGACAGCTGCAGCTAAAAACATCTACAAATGTGTACGGCGAGCTGACCTCGAGGTTGTGGAGTTGATTCTGGAGCCAATCGCTTCCGCAGAAGCGGTATTAGGTGATGAGGAGAAAGAAGCTGGTGTAGTTCTGGTGGATGTTGGTGGAGGCACTTCGGATATCGCCATTTTCCACGAAGGGATCATCCGCCATACAGCCGTTATTCCTCTTGGAGGTGAGATCATCAGCGAAGATGTGAAGGAGGGCTGTTCAATCATCAAAAAACATGCTGAGGAACTCAAGATCAAATTTGGATCTGCGCTTGCCAGTGAAAACAAAGACGAAGAGATTGTAGCAATCCCCGGTTTGCGAGGCAGGCCTCCCAAAGAGATCAGCCTTCGCAACCTGGCCAACATCATCCAGGCACGGATGGAGGAGATCATTGAACATATCTATTATGAGATCAAGAGTTCGGGTTATGAGAAGAAACTTATCGGTGGGATAGTACTAACGGGTGGAGGAGCTCAGATGAAACATGTTGCTCAACTGGCAGAATTTGTCACCGGAATGGATACACGGATCGGGTACCCGAACGAACATCTGGCTAAAAATGTATTGGAGGAGATGGCTTGTCCAATGTTCGCCACCAGTGTGGGCCTGGTGATCGTTGGAAGCGAACGGTACGAGAAAGAGAAGCAAAAACTGCAGGACCTGGAAGAGGTGACAGACGCTGCTGAAGATGGTCAGAAAGGAAAGAAAACGAAGAAGAAAAAGGAGAAGGACCGAACCCGGGAAGGGAAAAAATTTACCGAAATTTTTCTCGAACGGATCAAGAACTGGTTCGAAGAGGAAAATGAATGAAGCCGTCTATTAACAACTACTTTGTTAATAAAAATCAAAATACGAACTAGTTTCAGTTAGCAAACAACCTAATTTTAGACAATCCAAAAACCAGATCCCATGCCAGATATGCTAAAATTCGACCTCCCGAAAAATCAATCAAATATCATCAAAGTTATTGGCGTTGGAGGTGGTGGCAGTAATGCTGTTAGTCATATGTATAACCAGGGTATTAAAGGCGTTGACTTTATCATTTGCAATACGGATGCCCAGGCGATGGAATCCAGTCCGGTCCCGGTGAAGATACAGCTGGGAACCAATCTGACATCAGGGCTTGGTGCTGGTGCAGTTCCCTCTATTGGCAGAAACTCTGCTCTGGAGGATGCAGATAACATCAGGGAAATCCTGCAGAAAGAGACGAAAATGCTATTTATCACAGCCGGTCTTGGGGGCGGAACCGGAACAGGAGCGGCTCCTGTGATCGCAGAGATCTCAAAAGAGTTAGGGATACTGACCGTTGGGATCGTGACCCTTCCTTTTGCTTTCGAAGGACGCAAACGGAAATTGTATGCGGATGAAGGGATTAAACATCTGAAAGAACATGTAGATGCATTGCTGATCATCAGCAATGATAAACTGCGGGAATTATATGGAAATCTTCGCCTTTCGGAAGCCTTCAGCCAGGCAGATAATGTACTAACCACGGCAGCCAGGGGAATTGCAGAGATCATAACGGTAACCGGATATATCAATGTCGATTTCGAAGATGTGAAGACCGTGATGAAAGACAGCGGTGTTGCAATCATGGGTACGGGAGTGGCCAGCGGTGAAAACCGGGCATTACAAGCTGTTGAAGAGGCGATTAGCTCTCCGCTTCTAAACAACAACGACATCGAAGGAGCCATTAATCTGTTGTTGTATATCTCTTCCGGAAAAGAGGAAATAACCATGGACGAGGTAACAGAGATCACCGATTACATTCAGGAAAAAACAAAATCCTCTACAGAGGTCATCTGGGGAAATGGACTGGATGGTGGTCTGGAAGAGAAAATCAGTGTGACCATTATTGCTACCGGATTTGATGACGAACATCGTCAGGCTGGTGGCCGAGGGAAAAAAGGTGTTGTTATCCGGGATCTCTATTCAGAGGAGAAGCCTGATCCAATAGTGGAAACCCGGATCGAAAAACCTGAACCTGAAGTCCTGCCGGAACCGGAACCAATTACTGAGACAGAACCGGAGGTCATTATGGTAGCGACTGACGAAAGTGAGCCTGTGCTCGATGTAGTAGAAGAGAAAGCGGAACAGTCAACGATCCCTGAGCCGGAAGAGGTTGAGGAGGTTAAGGAGATTGAGCAGATCACAGAAACAAAAGAGAGTGATCTCTTCCAGCGTGAGATCGTTTTCGATCTGGACACCCCAAAACCAGAGCAGGAAGAGATACATATCATTGACAAGCAGGTGGAAACGGTCTCTTCTGATATTGAGAGCCAACCAACACCACCGTCGATAATACCGGAAACAGGTTCTGGCGACGAGCACCCTGGATGGAATCAGATGGGGGGAGACAGGATCCAGAAACTGAAAGCCCTGAGTGAAAAACTGAAGAACCATACCCCGATCGAAAATAACCTGTATGAGATCGAAAGCGTTCCGGCTTATAAAAGAAGAAATGTAGACCTGCCGGAGTCAACACCCTCAGCTGAATCACAGATCCCCGGGATGAGCGTATCTGAAAATGGCGAGAACGGACTGGAGATCCGGAGTGAAAATTCGTTTCTCCATAAAACTGTAGACTAACAATCCACTTATTCGTATTGATTCTATTTTAACAGACGACTGAAACTCTAAGGTCTCTTTTTTATACATTTGCCAAAATTTTAAAGAAACCAACCTGTTTTACCATGAAGCTTCCTAAAGCGTATTACAACTGGATGTCCCTGATCGGTTCCCTGGTTGCTTTTGTCAGTCTTTTAATGATTATCATTCTGTTCCTTATCTCCTTCGTCTTTGACCAGGGGGGATCTTACCTGGGACTATTTATTTACATCGCGCTACCGGGATTAATGGTTTTCGGACTCATTCTGATCCCTCTTGGAATGGCGCTTAACTTAAAAAAGTATGCACAGATGGAGGGAGACAAGAAACGTCGAAGACCTTATCTGGATTTGAATGATAGACGTCACCGGAACGCCTTTGTCATCTTTATCTTCTCGTCAATGGTCTTCCTCTTCCTGACAAGTATTGGCAGCTATGAAGCATTTCACTACACGGAATCTGTTAAGTTTTGCGGAAAACTATGCCATGTTGTAATGAAACCTGAATATGTAACCTACGAGCACTCTTCCCATGCCCATGTTGCCTGTGTTGAATGTCATGTTGGAGCCGGAGCCGGCTGGTATGCCCGATCCAAGGTTTCCGGCTTGTACCAGGTTTTTTCGGTGCTGTTTGGCAGATATCCCCGCCCCATCGCCACACCTATTCAGGATCTGCGTCCAGCCAGGGAGACATGTGAAGAATGTCATTGGCCTGAAAAATTCTACGCCCAGAATCTACGGGTTCAGAAAGACTTTTTGACTGATGATACCAACACCGAATGGGATATCATCCTTCAGATGAAGATAAGTCCGCTATACAGTGCACTAGGATTGGAAGAGGGCAGTCACTGGCACGTCAATCCTGATATCCAGGTTGAGTATATAGCAGGTAATGAAACCCGTGAAACGATCCCATGGGTCAGATATACCAACCTGAAAACAGGTGACACGATCATCTATTTGGATGAAGAGAATCCGATCGACGATAGCCTGCTTGCTGTATTACCGGTTCGTACAATGGATTGTATCGACTGTCATAACCGTCCTTCACACAAGTACAAATCTCCTTCCGAATATGTCGACGATGCACTGATATCAGGAAAAGTTTCGAAAGAGATTCCGCAGATTAAATACATTGCAATGGACGCCTTAAAAGAACCATTCCCCACTCAAGATACAGCCATGATGTATATCGACAGCGTGATAACCAGCTTCTATCAAACTGACTATCCTGATTATTATGCGTTACATCAGGATAAAATTGAGCAGGCGATCACAGGGATTCAGGATGCCTTCAACCTGAATGAATTCCCCTATATGAAAGCGAATAACACCGTTTACCCTGATCATATCGGACACATGGAAACAAATGGCTGTTTCAGGTGTCATTCTGATCTGCATGCCAGTGAAGATGGAATGGTGATTTCAAAAGACTGTGACCTCTGTCATACCATTGTAGGACAGGGTCCTGAAGGGGCGATGGAAATGGCTTCTGTGTTTGACACACTCGAATTCAGGCATCCGGTACCTCTGCGTAATGACATCTGGAAAGTTGTTTTCTGTTCAGAGTGCCATCAAAATCTCTATCAGTAAACCACTTATCGTAGCTTCCTCCGCTCCTTTTATCAACACATGTTTCACCTTCGAAGTCCTGTTCTGAGGAAATGATATCGTTTCGCAACCCAACACGTTGTTCCCCATAAAAATCGCCACATTCCAAACCCCCTCTTCACATCCAGATAATTCCGCTCACCTCTGAGAATCTTCCAAAAAGCTCTCCATACCCGGTCCCGCTCTTTCACTTTCCTGTGGATGAACAGAGGAACTGCATTAAAAATCGCTTTGATTCGTTCGGCTTCCATCAATTCCGGCATCAGGCTGTTGTTGATCTCATCTGTGTATCTGATCAGACCATTCGGATCTCCCTGCAATTGATCGTATATTGCCATGGCTGCATGTCTTCCGCTTTTCACAGCATAATAGATTCCCTCTCCTGTCATCGGATCGGTCAATCCCGCGGCATCACCGGCAATAAGGATTCTGCCTGAATGGAACAGACCCTTTTTCGTCCTCACAGGAATAGGCCAGGCTTTCATTGTCTGTGGCCCCATAAACCGGATACCGGATAACCGGATAAATTTTTCACCATAGGGCTTCAACTGTTCCGACAACGAAGCAGGCCCTCCAATGCCTACAGAGAAATGATTCTGCTTTGGAAAGATCCATCCATAACTTCCTGGAATTGTTCCCCAATCGAGGAAAACAGTCTGACTCAATTGCTTAATATCCTCCGGTGCAGCCTCCATCTCTGCCTCCCATGCCATGCCCGGCATGATATTTTTCCACAGTCCGGAAGCTTTGGCAACAACCGATGAGGCTCCATCAGCACCAATAAGATAGTGCGATTTCCATGATCCCCTGCGGGTTTTGATATCTAGTCCGGAATGCCCCTGGGTAATCCCCGAAATGTGTTCACCAAACATCACCCGGGATCCGGCTTCAACAGCATTCCTGAGGAGAAGCTGATCAAGCTTGTCCCTCATGGTACAATGAATCAATGGCTCCGTTGCAGTGAGTGTGAATGAATCCGTAAAGTTACAGGAGAACCGTATGGAAAAAATCTCCCGCTCAATAACGGAATCGACATCAAATGGAATCTCCTGCAGGATCTTGTGGGTGAGGCCACCACCACATACTTTATATCTTGGAAACTCAGCCTTTTCAAGGATCAATACATCAACTCCCTGACGGGCCAGCTCAAAAGCAGCAATGGTGCCGGCAGGACCGGCACCAGCGATAATCACATCTGCATCGTATTGCATGAATGCTATAAGAGGGAAAGGACCTCTTGCAACAGTTTCTCTTTGTTCAACGGAACCACACCTACCTCTTCACATACCAGGCCGCCGGCAAGATTGGAGATATAAGCAATCTCGTAAGGCGTACACGCTTTCGCCAGGCAGGCAGATGCGACGCTGATCACGGTATCACCTGCTCCGGAGACATCGGCCACCGAGCGGGTATGCGCCGGAACAAAAATATTCTTCTCCGCAAGGTTATCGATCAGGCTCATCATCACTCCTTTCTCCGAAAGGGTTGTCATGATGTACTTACAATTCAACTTCTCCAGTAACAACTGGGCAGCATGGATAATGGCTTCCTGGCTTTCGGTCCCCGACTCCAGTTTCAATCCCTCTGTAAGCTCCTTCAGGTTAGGTTTGAAAAGCGTTACTCCTTTGTAAGAGGTGAAGTTTCTTCGTTTCGGATCAACAGTAACGGGAATATTTCCGGTGCCAGCCAGGTTCACTACTTCCCGGATCAACTGCTCTGTGATAATTCCTTTATTGTAATCCTGAAAGATGATGCAATCAACCCGCTCCCCGGTAATGATTTTTTCAATTCGTACAAGTAACTTTTTACGTTCCGACTCCTCCAGATCGTGATCATCTTCCTCATCCACACGCAGCATTTGATAGTTGTTCCCGAAGATCCGGAATTTGATTGTGGTGACCCGTTTGTCACTACTAACGATACCTGTATCTTCAATCTTCTCTTTCTGCAACAATTCGCGGAACTGATCTCCTTTGTCATCTTTTCCGATCACAGAACAGAGGATAGGTTTGCACCCGAGCGCTTTCACGTTGAGTGCCACATTTGCAGCTCCTCCCATCCGGTTTTCGCGCTTCTTCAAAGCCACAATGGGAATGGGTCCTTCAGGGGAGATGCGATCCACCTTCCCCCACAAATAGGAGTCAAGCATCACGTCGCCAATGATCATCACGTTCAGCTTGTCGAAATCCTGGAAAAGCTGTTTATACTTTCCTTCTTTCGTCATGAATGTTTAGTGGTTTATTGATAATCGGCAACGGTTTTAATCTCTGTATTGCGGATATCGGATGCTACCTCGCCATCCATTAACCGGATAATCCGGTGTGCATGTTTTGCAATATCCTCTTCGTGTGTGACCACGAGTACGGTATTTCCACCCTTGTGAATATCTTCCAGTAACCCAAGGATTTCAATGGATGTTTTGGAGTCGAGATTCCCGCTGGGCTCATCTGCCAGAATGATTGCCGGATTATTCACCAGGGCACGAGCCACAGCAACCCGTTGGCGCTCTCCACCTGACAGTTCATTGGGCCTGTGCGTAACCCGGTCAGCGAGCTTCACCTCACCCAGTACTGTAGTAGCGCGTTCCAACCTCATGCCCTTCCTGATTCCAGCGTAAATCAATGGCAACATTACATTTTCAAGAGCGGTGGATCGTGGCAACAGGTTAAAGGTCTGAAACACGAAACCAATTTCCCGGTTCCGTATCTCTGCAAGGTCATTATCATCCAGTCGGGAAACATCATTGCCATTCAGAATATAGCTGCCGCTGGTAGCTGTATCCAAACAGCCAATTACATTCATAAGTGTAGACTTCCCGGATCCGGAAGGTCCCATGATCGCTACAAACTCGTTTTTCTCAATCACGAGTGAAACGGAACGAAGGGCCTCTACAATGACTGTCCCTATTTTGTAATTTTTTACAATCTTTTCAAGTCGAATGATCTCTTTTTCCATCAGTTAAGTTATTCAGATTATTTTATATCAGACATGAACAAAAGTACTAAATTAATAGAAGCGAAGGATAAAATCTTCTTTGCTGAGTTCTTTTCGGAAAAAGACAACTCCCAGAATAAACAGATCGATACTGATTGTCACGCTCGGATGTTGACGAATATTCTCCCAGGCTGATTTCATCCCGGTGGACCAGTGGATGTCATCGAGAACGAAGATTGTGTTGTTCTGAATATGTTTCAGGCATTCATCGAAATACCTCAATGTTGCCTCTTTCTTGTGATTTCCGTCAAAGAAAACAAGGTCAACCGTATCAGTCTTGTTAAAGATCCCTGGCAACAGATCATCAAAATTCCCACACAACTCTTCAATATTTCCTAAACCCAATCTGGAGAAATTGTGCGTTGAGATATTAATTGTATCTGTGCACCCTTCCATGGTATAGATATGGCTGTTTCGGTATCCCATTGCCATATACATCGTACTGATGCCAAAGGCAGTTCCGAATTCGATGATGGATCGGGGTTTATAGTGCTTAACCAGCTTGTAGAGAAATCGCCCTTTTAGGGGTGATACAGAAGATTTTCTGGCAATATCACGCACACGGACGAATCGCTGGGAGTAGGGAAACTCTAAGGACCGGGCTCCCAGATCGACCCGTTTGATGAATCTTGCCCGGGACAAAAGATCTTTCCTGACTTTTTCTATCTCTTCATAATCAGGATATTGAGTCCTGTCGGCTAAAACATATTTGTAGAAATTATAAACAAAAGGTGAATGAATCCGGTATTTAGAACGTACGTGTAAAAAATGGGCAAGAAACAGAAACAGGTATCTCAGTTTATGGATCATTCAGTGAATTGCGTTAGTTTTGTTGCAAATTTATCAAATGTCAACTATTAAGGACTATTTCTCCCTGGTAAAGATAAGCCACACGATCTTCTCCATCCCATTTGCCATGATCGGATTCTTCCTTGCAATCAGAGAGAACGTAGGAAATATCGATTTCATTATTCTCTTCCTTGTTATTTTGTGTGTTTTTTTTGCCCGGAATGCTGCTATGGGATTTAACAGGTATATCGATCGGGAATTTGATCAAAAGAATCCACGTACCGCACTCCGGGAGATTCCAAGAGCAATCATCAGCCCGCGATCGGCCCTGTTGTTTGTTATCCTGAATTCGGTTCTATTCATAATCACTACCGCATTTATTAACCCCCTTTGCCTGATCCTCTCCCCTGTTGCTTTGCTGGTTGTGCTAGGCTACAGCTTTACCAAGCGGTTTACGTACCTGAGTCATGTTTTTCTGGGATTAGGATTAGCTCTGGCTCCTATCGGGGCTTACCTGGCTGTTACCGGGGAGTTTGCGTTGCTGCCTTTATTGTTTTCCTTCTGTGTGTTATTCTGGGTAGCAGGATTCGATATCATCTATGCACTACAGGATATAGAATTCGACCGGAATGAGAACCTGAAATCAATCCCGGTAACCATGGGTGCCCGAAATTCCCTGATCCTCTCTGCCTTTTTCCATCTGGTTGCCCTGATCATGCTGGTGCTGGCAGGAATGACCGGGCCATTTGATATGCTCTACTGGATCGGCCTGGGCATTTTTATCCTCCTGGTGATCTATCAACACCTGATTGTCAAGCCTTCCGATTTTTCGCGGGTCAACCTTGCATTTGCGACATTGAATGGGGTTGCTAGTATTGTGTTTGCGGTATTCGTGATTACGGATCTTTATATCAAATAGCGAGATAGCGAAATGGCGAAATGGCGAAATAGAAATAGAGAACGGTAGTTGATCGCTTCGGCAAGGTGTGCAGGCAGGATGATGTGGGCAAGGGTGAAAGGTAAAACGGAGAACGACCTGATGAAACTTCCATAGATGGTCCCGAAAAAAGGTGTTGGGTTTTGTTCTTTATGAGTGTCAAAATGACGAAAACAGGGGATGAGGGTTGCTTCATTGTTATAGCTTAGTGGAGGTTTTCTCAGATCGAGGTGGCTTCGTCGTCCCGCTTATGCGGGACTCCTCGCCATGACACGAGGTCCTATCTCTGTACAGTTAGGATTGTTGATTGAGAAGCTATCGATTTGACTTTGTGTTGTAAAGATTATGCCATTAGGCAGGCAGGGCTGGGATAAGCCAGTAAACTGTAGGAACATCAAACTAACAAATAACACGACTAACTTTTTCATAACGATAAAATCCGGGTAAACAGGTGGCATAAAGATAGCAAACAGTATTATGATTGTCAAGAAAATCCGTAATAAAGAACAATAAAAGTTCTCGCATATTCCAGCATTTCCAGAGCCTTCAGAGAGGCTGGCTACCCATTACCTGCAACCCATATGAATTGGAATCAAAGTACTATGCCCAAAAATCATGTATTGGCAACGTGTGACTATTTCCTATTATCCCACTTTGTGCCCTGCCATCCACTGATCCTCCCAGCTACATCACAGTCGGAGCACCACCACTCAATGGCCTCATCGTCTGGATCAATTGCCAGTTCGATGGTGCCACTACATTTCTTTTGCGATGTTTCCGTGTTGGTCGAGGGAGTGGGTCAGGTCGGTGATTAACATTTGTCGGCAGTGGTTTAAGGTTTCGGGTGCAAATTATTGAAAAAAGTTGGTTTATGATGGTGTGAAATTTTTTGTGTAAATTTTGACTGATTATTCCAATGAAACAGGGCCATTGATTCAATGAACTTCTCTATATTTACCATTCGGGGCAATCACAAGCTAAAACTGCATTAAAACACAGTTTATTCAAACCTTTGTGTGAAATTGTAAATATTTTAACAAAATAAGCATCAAACATGATGAATCAGTTGTTTAAAATAGTCAAAGACATTCAGTCTGAAGGGTGTGTATCCATTATTCTGAATACACATCGAACGAAACCTGACAATCAGAAAGACGCTATCACACTTAAAAACCTGGTTAAAGAAGCTGAAGAGCGTTTGTTGAATGATTACGATAAGCGTTTTGCCGGTTCTATTATAGAAAAACTGAAGAATCTTGCAGACACTATTGACCACAATCACAATTTGGAAAGCCTTGTGTTATTTGTAAATGCCGATTTTGCTGACTATGCAAGAATGCTCATCGAAGTGGGAGACAGAGTGATCATTGATAATACATTTGCCACCAGAGACCTTGTGAGAGCTATGCACCAGGAAGCTGGCTATTATATACTGGTACTAAGCCGTCAAAATGCACGATTGATAGAAGCATATAATGATCAAGTAGTGCAGGAATTCAGAGGAAATTTCCCGATAAAAAATACGCTCTACACAACAGACAGAAATAAACTCTCTGATGCAAAAGGGCAGGATAACCTGATTGAAGAATTTTTCAACAGGGTGGATAAATTAGTTTTGGAGACTATCAAAGAAAACCCTTTGCCCATTTTGTTGGCTACTGAAACCAGAAATTTTGCTCATTATCAAAAAATAGCCGATAAAAAGGATTTGATCATCGGACATATCAATCGGAACAGGGACGATGAAGAACCACACCATATCATTGCAGATGCGTGGAAAGTCGTGCAAGCCATTGTAAAGGAAAAACAAGCAGCCCGAATTGCGGAACTGGAAAAAGCCGTTTCCACAGGCAGATTTTTAAGTGATTATAATGAAATATGGAATGCCCTTCAGCAAGGTAGGGGACAAACGCTTTTCGTGAAAAAAGAATTTTTCCAACCTGCATTATTGGTTGATAACAAAATACTGCTTGTTGAAAGTTTTGATAATGACCAAAAAGGTATTGTGGATGATATCATTGACGAAATGATTGAACTCAATCTTGCTTTTGGTGGTGATACAGTTTTTATGGAAGGTGATGAATTAGAACAATTTCAGAATGTAGCTTTGATAACCAGATTTTAGCAAATCCGCAGAAGCCTCACCGATTCAATCTATTTATAAAACATGTGAAGCCTTTAATATTAGGAGGTTACTCTTGTAAATGACTGAGTTTAAAGGCAAGCATAACGAAGAAATCGGACATTATGGACAAAATCTAATCTAACACTTATCCTTTTATTGAGTCTAATAATTATAACTTTGGATATTATTGTTACAGAACCGCTAATTAAACTCAAAAACCATGTCCTTCAGGAAAATACTAAAAATTATTTCAGCGAGGGTGTTTCTTCTTGTATTAATATTAAGTCTCTCTTCATGCAAAAAAGAAGATGATCATGAGGCTATTCAACCCCAGCTCCCCGGACCCGGAGAAATTGCTTACACCCATATTAACTCTCCTGAAAATGGTAAAATCGCTGTCAGGATCGATTTGCCTTTAGATCCACGATACGGTGAGAGCGCCCCCATCGTGGTAATAGCGTCTACATGGTTTGTAGAGAAGTATAATGAAGATCAAACTCCTTTTCACCTGGTTTATAATACCGTCGATATAGGAGCTATTACCATCAGTTATCTGTGGCCCGGGAAAACCGATCCTGAAACCGGTATCAGCAGTGAGGGAGAATATGATTATGGCGGGCCAAAATCGCTGGCCGCCCTTCGTGATGTCATCCGCTTTGCCCTTGGCCTGGCGCAGGATTTAGACGGGTATTACCTGGATGAACTTATCAGTTTTACCCCATTATATGATAATGTGGGGATGTTCGCCTCTTCACATGCCGGCGTTGTTGCAACCAATGTAATGGCGTATTACGGGGAGTATCTGACAGGATTGAAATACTTTGTGGGGAGAGAAAACCCTACCATGGCCGAAATGTATCCACTTGAGATAGGCCATTGGGATGATGCCCATATTGCACAGTATAATCCCTGTTATAATCATGAAAATTATACCCCAACAAGCATCGATGTGGATTACACACATTTAAGCTGGATTCAGAACCAGGCTTTCCCGAAAGGAAGACCATTATTTGTTGTTCCCAATAATAATGATTATGTGCTTGACGATAAGGGCCCCAATATCAACGGAAAAAGATTCTTTTCAAATGCCTTAACACAGGCTTTGCTCGATAATGGAGTATTTACCTATAGTAACTGGCCTGAAGATGTTGCTACACCTGATATGACAGCAGGTTTCTGGGCCAATCGTATCACAGTACATAATTATGAAGTCATTGGACAGAAGCTTCCTGAATTAAAAATATTACTACCTTTTGCTATATTCGACCATGTACAGGTTGCACCAGATAAACCACACATAAGACAGGCCTATGACGGTTTTCACAAAACCGCTGGATTATGGACCCGGTTAAACTGCGACCTTTCCTATGTGAAATCGGAGATTGATCCAAGTGCGACACTCGAGGATGGCTTCCCCGATAACAATGCTAATACTGAACCTGATGACTGGTTCCTGGAATCAGAATCCTGGGGCTTTGCCGGTAAACTGGCAGGAGAGATAACCGCCCGTACTGTTCCGCTGGCTGGAGTGGCTGAAATGGCTGATAGAGTGAAGGATGATAACTGGGTAGTGAATCTGTAAATATCTCAGGGTGTCCACCCCTAAAAACTTGTTAAAATGCACAGGTTTGAGAATTTCAAGTAAATTGGTCAAGTTTGATAAGAATATTATTTCTTCTTCCAAACCCATTCCAATGCATATGCTCGTGGACCACAATCATCTGATTTAGCAATAATAGCTAATTTATCAGCCTCAAGAGTTAAAAAATACTCACCTATCGAATTGCAATCGGGATCTACTACAATACTCAGCAGGTTCTCAGAAAGCACAAACTCTGCATGGGAATTCGTATGCCCTTGAGTACTATCCAGCAATATCCAGTCAAATGTATTGTTAGTGTTGAATATTAGTTCAACATTATACTGCCGACCTTGTTCGTCTGATTGTAATACAGTCCAGGATCCATATATATCAGGACTTTTAACATCAATGCCATCACAGTTGCAATCCTTCTTACAAGAATTTGAGATCAGTATAATCAACAGAATAGAAAGAAATGGGAACAAAAATTTTTTCATAGTGGCACGTTTTTATCGATGAGATAATTAAATCCTGAAAATATAATTTGGCTTTATAATCGTAGTTAATAATGTTCAACCAAATTACAAAATCTTTTTAATACCTCAAAATTAGTGCCCTGACGTTTCCAAATTCTCCTATTAAAAAGAGATCCACTTTATCCGCCGAAGCCTAACCGCGTGTCGCCTTAGCTTTAGCGGTGGCACAGCGAATGAATGACTTCACTTCACACTATCGTACCACGA
>CAZTSX010000001.1:211524-216741 GCA_964616825.1 uncultured Prolixibacteraceae bacterium | reverse complement strand
CACCACGGCACCACGACACCACGGCACCATTTCAGTGCCCCCAATTATCCCGGTCAAGTGAACGGTAGTTGATCGCTTCGGCAAGGTGTGCAGGCAGGATATTTTTTGCTTGTTCCAGGTCGGCGATGGTACGTGATACTTTGATGATCCGGTCAAATGCACGTGCCGATAGCCCCAGTTTTTCCATGGCGTTTTTCAAGATCTGGTTGCAATTCTCATCGAGAGAACAATATTTCCGCTGAATTTTAGCTGTCATTTGTGCATTACTATAGATCTTGTGAATCCCTTCGTATCGCTTTTGTTGAACTTGCCTGGCGTAAATAACACGCTCCCGGATAGAGGAGCTTGTCTCTGATTGCCTTGATTCGCTCAACTCTTTGAAAGGAACCGGGATCACCTCCACATGTATATCGATCCGGTCGAAGAGGGGGCCTGAAATCCGGTTTAAATATTTCTGCACGATTCCCGAGCCGCATTTGCAATCGATCTGTGGATGGTTGTAGTATCCACAAGGGCAGGGATTCATCGCTGCAATAAGCATAAAACTTGCCGGGAACTCGACGCTGAGCCGGGCACGTGATATGGTTACTACCCGGTCTTCCATCGGCTGCCTTAACACCTCCAACACAGTCCGCTTAAACTCAGGCAGCTCATCCAGGAATAACACTCCATTGTGAGCCAGGGAGATCTCACCTGGCTGAGGAATCCCGCCTCCACCAACGAGAGCTACATCAGAGATTGTATGGTGTGGCGAGCGGAATGGCCTTACAGAGACCAGCGGGTGATGCATTCTCATTTTACCGGCGACAGAGTGGATCTTTGTTGTCTCCAGCGCCTCCTGCAGGTTGAATGGAGGCAGGATAGTAGGCAACCGTTTAGCCAGCATTGTTTTCCCTGCTCCGGGAGGTCCGATCAAAATCACATTGTGCCCTCCTGCAGCGGCAATCTCAAGTGCCCGCTTGATGTTTTCCTGCCCTTTCACCTCCGTAAAATCATGCTCATATTCTTCAACCTTGTTTAAAAACTCTTTCTGGCAATCAACAACCACTGGTTGAAGTGAGATCTCTTCATTCAGGAATCCCAACACTTCACGCAAATGCTCTACGCCATATACCTCCAGACTGTCGACGACAGCAGCCTCTGATGCATTCTGCCGGGGAAGGATCACGCCTTTGAATTTTCTCTTCTGTGCCTCGATCGCAATAGGCAGGGCACCTTTGATCGGCCGGATAGTGCCATCCAGAGAGAGCTCCCCCATAATGATATATTCCCCCACCTGATCAGGTTTAAGATGCTCATTCGCAGCAAGGATCCCTACTGCTATCGTCAGGTCATAAGAAGATCCTTCCTTCCGAATATCGGCTGGAGCCATATTGATCACGATCTTCTTCCCGGGGATTTTCAATCCTACACTGCGCATCGCGGAGTCGATCCGCTGTTGGCTCTCCTTTACAGCATTGTCGGGGAGTCCAACCATCGAAAAATTGATCCCTATGTCAATGCTCACTTCCACTGTAATCGTAATGGCATAGACGCCAAACAAGGCACAGCCGAATGTTTTTACCAGCATACTATCTGTTTTAACATTCTATTAATCGGGTTAAGTGGCAAAAGGTTATACCTTTCAAACAACTTTTTATAAACAAAAAAGCCCGTATCAGGTATCCGGGCTTTCATGAATGAAGTATATCCTTATGATATCACTTCTTTGGTTTATATTTTGATCCGGTCAGAATTTTTTGTGCATCCGGTTCATTGATCAATTCCTCCAATGTGATATCCGGATTCTGTTCCATATAGGCTGCGACAATCTGCCATCCCAGGTACTCACCCAGGCGAGGAGGTGACTCTGCAGAGAAATCAGCTGTGAAAGGCCCATCAGCAAGAAATGCACGAATTGTAGAACCATATGAAGAATAAAGGAACTGGTTTTCAATGATCGCCGCCCATACTTGTTCTTCGTTGGTTGTCATCCAATCTATCTGATTCTCAGTATAGCCAATCTTATACCTGTCAGGATACCCTGGAATCATAGCGTCGATGAGGTAGACTTGCTTTCCGGCATCAACCATTTGGTCAAGCAACGTGTTGCCCGGATACCGCACAGGATATAATGACTCCTGCATGGCCCGGATACAGTCCGGGAGAATATTCTCAGCACCCATCCGCTGCATCCTGTATACCGGAATGCGATCTGCTGCATAGGGTTTAAATCCAGCTCCCAGGTATGAATCCAGAGCTATTAGCAAGACACTATCGATAAACTGTACAGGCATGTCATATTCCCCTCCTGAGATATAGGTATAAACCCGCGGGATCCGGATATCAGGATAATAGTATTTCAAATGGCGAAAAGCTTCCGTAAGCTCTCCTTCTAACAAAGGCAGGTCAGGGTATTTCCTGGCGACTTCCTGATAGAATTCAATGGTACGCATATGGGTCAGGTACGCTGTCAGGCTGTTGATCTTTGCAGAATCTGTAAGGTCTGTATCCAGAAAAAAGAGAAACTCCGGTTTGATCTTATCAAGTCCTTCAGGCAACTGATCTAACGGTATATCGAACAGAGCCAGATCATACCGGTGGATATTGACCTCTTCGAGAGGAATATGCGAAACATCTATATCCAATCTTGGTTTTGACCATTTACAGGCTGCTGCTATTAACAACAACATGAAAAAAGAGATGAGAAGCCTTTTCATATCTGTCTTTTTGGTTGTTCCCAGAACGTGAATAACTTTATAATATTTCACGGAATCCGGTGAGCAAATCTACAATCAAATGTTATATTTTTGCGTAAAACATCCAAATAATCCAGAAAAATCATACACATGAAAAGGATTTGTATCATCGTCTTAATCAGTTTTCTCGGGTTCTCCGGCGCCCTTGGCCAGTTCACCCTGAACTCCCCTGTTAAACTTGGCTTCAAGGTAGCCCCCAATATGTCGTGGATGGCTCCTGAAACAAAATCTTACAATTATAATGGCCTTACCGGGGCGGCTGCAATTGGTCTGGTCGCCGATTTCTACTTTGCTAAAAACTATGCCTTTTCAACCGGAATTAATTTTGCTTTTCTGAACGGCAGGTTGACTTACGCCGACTCGTTAACCATCGATACGACAACACACCTTGGTCAAATGAGCCGGAAATATAAGTTCTTCTACCTGGATATTCCCTATATGATAAAGCTGCGAACAAATCCATTCGGAAAATTCAGTTTCTTCGGCCAGATAGGTTTTTCTACTGGTTTCCGCGTTAGTTCAAAAGCGCGTGAGACGTTTGAACCGAAAAAGGAAGGAGAACCTACTGAAGAGAATACAAATATCACATCCGAAACAACCTTGATCCGGCAAGCGGTGCTCTTCGGGATCGGACTTGAATATCATCTGGATGAGAACACCCGGATCATTTTTGGTGTAAACTACAGCAATGGGTTGAACAATATCCTGAAGGGCCATAATAAACATACCAACTTCAACCAAAAAGCACTGTTAAACTTCGTCGAATTAAACCTCGGCGTATTGTTTTAGCAACCTCGATGAAAATAGCTCTTGCACAACGGAACTACATTGTCGGCGATTTTGATCACAATATCGGCCTGATCCTGGATGGCATTCAACAAGCCAGAAAAGATGAAGCTGACCTTGTTGTCTTTGCTGAACTAGCTGTTTGTGGCTATCCGCCGCGGGACTTCCTGGAGTTTGACGACTTTATTAAGAAATGTGATCAGGCCATCCAAACAATCGCTCGTTCCTGTACTGACATTGCTGTTATTGTTGGAGCACCTTCAAAAAACCCCGGCAAAAGAGGAAAATCCCTTTACAATTCAGTCTATTTTCTGGCCGAAAAAAAGATCTTGGGGATCGCTCATAAAACCCTGCTGCCAAATTATGATGTGTTTGACGAATACAGGTATTTCGAACCCAACCGATTGCCCTATAAGCTAATTGAATATCAGGGAACCCGGTTTGCCCTTACCATATGTGAAGATCTCTGGAATACAGATGATGATCCATTGTATATCAGGAACCCGATGGACGAACTCATCAAGCTTCACCCCGATGTGATCATCAATATCGCTGCCTCTCCCTTTCACTACTTGCAACCAGCTATCCGAAGAGATGTTCTCTCACAAAATGCAAAAAGATACAACCTGCCCCTCTTCTATGTCAACCAGGTTGGCGGACAAACTGAATTGCTATTTGACGGGGATTCAATGGTGATTGCGCCTGACGGAACCATCATTGATGAGTTGGAACTGTTTGAGGAAGAGACGAAGGTGTTTGATCTGAAAAAAATAATGATACCTGATGCAGAAATATACCCCTCCCCCAACCCCTCCCCAACAAGGGAGGGGAATAAGCCCCCTTCAGGGGGTTTGGGGGTGGCTTCCGGTATCCGGCATCCGGAATCAACTTCGTTGATCTACTCCGCCCTCATCATGGGCATCCGTGACTATTTCCACAAGATGGGATTTTCAAAAGCGATTTTAGGACTTAGTGGCGGGATCGATTCGGCCGTTACCCTGGTTCTTGCTACAGAGGCTTTAGGAAAACAGAACATCAAAGCGCTTTTACTCCCTTCACAGTATTCCTCCCAGCACAGCATCAACGATGCACGGGATCTCGCAGAAAAAGCAGGGGTATCATATGATATCATCCCCATTGATGATGCATTCAACGTAGTTGAGGTCACACTGGATCCGTTTTTTCAGAACCTCCCGTTTAACCTGACTGAAGAGAATATCCAGGCAAGAGTGAGAGCCGTGATCCTGATGGCTATGGCCAATAAATTTGGATACATTCTTCTGAATACAAGCAATAAGAGTGAAGTTGCAGTTGGATATGGGACTATATATGGAGATATGTGCGGCGGGATCTCCGTATTGGGAGATGTTTATAAAACCCAGGTCTACGAACTGGCCCGATACATAAACAGTAAACAAGAGATCATTCCCGGAAATACCATCCTGAAGCCACCGTCTGCCGAACTGAAACCTGACCAGAAAGACTCCGATTCACTCCCCGATTATGAAATTCTTGATCAGATCCTCAATCAATATATTGAACATCGAAAAGGACCTGAAGAGTTGATCGGAATGGGCTTTGACAAGGAGATTGTTAAACTGGTCCTGCGCCTGGTAAACACAAGTGAATGGAAACGAAACCAATCACCACCGATCCTGCGTGTGTCTCCCAAAGCCTTTGGAATGGGGCGCCG
>CAZTSX010000001.1:193126-211424 GCA_964616825.1 uncultured Prolixibacteraceae bacterium | reverse complement strand
ACCAATCACCACCGATCCTGCGTGTGTCTCCCAAAGCCTTTGGAATGGGGCGCCGCATGCCGATTGTAGCCCGGTATCTGGGATGATGGGCCTATCCCAGTGGGGCGACAGGGCCGATCACTCCTATTGGATGGCGGATTCTACAGATTTGATTTCCGGAACGGCTTTTATCATGGCAGTCTCAATGCCGTTTTTCAGGGTCATCTGGCTGTGAGGACAATTGCCGCACATACCGGTTAAACGAACTTTAACAACATGATCATCCGACAATTCGACGAATTCTACATCTCCGCCATCTGCTTGTAGATAAGGACGTATCTGTTCCAGAACATTTGCGACTTTCTTCTCGAGTTCTTCTTTTGTTGACATAGTAATCTATTTCTTTAGGGCACAAAATTAATAAAAACCTTGGTCGAATCTCGAAATTCGCTTTTCGCGTTTCGAAATTCGCTTTTCGTTATTTTTCAAATGTTTCCCGGATAGCATTGGTGATTGCTACCTGCTGTGCAACATTCGATGCCAGTTTGTCGAAAGCGGCAGTCACAGGCTTGCCAGGATCGGTTGCAACAGGTGTGCCTGTGTCACCCGACTCGGTGATCTCAGGCACGATCGGAATCTGACCCAGGAAGTTAATATTCAGTTCATCTGAGAAGGTCATGCCTCCATCCTTACCGAAAATATAATATCTTTTCTCCGGCTCATCCGGTGGAATGAAATAGGACATATTCTCCACCAGGCCCAGTATAGGTATCCGGATTTTATCGTTCATGAACATATCGGCTGCTTTCCGAACGTCAGCCAGAGCTAATTTCTGAGGGGTGCTGACAATGATCGATCCGGTTACCGGAAAATCCTGAACCAGTGTGAGCGGGATATCTCCTGTACCCGGTGGAAGATCTATCACCAGGTAATCCAGTTCACCCCACACCACATCAATAAATAGCTGCCGGAGAGCTGTGGAAGCCATTGGCCCACGCCAGACTAACGCTTTCGATTGATCAACAAAAAAACCGATTGATATCAGCTTCAATCCAAATTTTTCTACCGGTTTAATAACCATCTTTCCATCTTTCCCTTCCCCGGCAGGGCGATGGCCGACAAGACCAAACATGATAGGAATTGAAGGGCCGTAAATGTCGGCATCGATCAATCCAACACGGGCGCCTGCTCTAGCCAGGGCAACGGCCAGGTTCACCGCAACTGTCGATTTCCCTACGCCTCCCTTTCCCGATCCGACAGCAATGATATTCTTCACATTTTTCAATACTTCATCTGTCTCCTTTCGCCGTGTGGTCACCTGTGAAGTGAGCTCAACTTCCACATCAAGATCTTTCCCGATGTGCCGGTGGATCTCATCGATGCAAGCCTGGCGAAGCTCATTCTTTAATGGACAGGCAGGAGTTGTTAATACAAGCTTGAAAGAGATTTTCTTTCCCTGGATCTGGATATCATCGATCATGTTCAATGATACCAGGTCTTTTCCAAGATCCGGGTCCATGACATGCCCCAGAGCAGCCAATACGTTATCTTTAGTTAATTTCATAGTTGTTGGAAATTAGAAATTAGAAATTGGAAAATAAATTCGTCATTCTTAAATCGTAGTTCGTAGTTCCTTCATTGGATTCCAGAAATGTTTGTCAAAATCGACAATTCTATCATTCTCCACGGTAATTCCCTCACTGGTCAACAACTGTTCCATAATATCAGGACCGCCAAAATGTCGTTTCCCGGTCAGCAAGCCGATCCGGTTTACGACTCGATGAGCCGGGACATTTATCTCTTGTGTGTGTGAAGAGTTCATCGCCCATCCTACCATTCGTGCGGAACCACGGCTACCCAGGTATTCTGCTATCGCTCCATATGAAGTTACCCGGCCATATGGAATCTGCCTGACGACATGGTATACTGATTCAAAAAAGGAGTCCTTCAAAACAATTACAGGTCTTTCTTCAATTCAAGCAAAAACTCTTTCAGGTGGGTCAGCGTATCTACGATCTCAACATTTCTGGCGAGGTCATCTCTGTTTTGACGGATCTTCTCTTTTGCTCCCTGAAGGGTATATCCACGCTCCTTAACCAGGTGGTAAATAACCCGGAGGTCATCCAGGTCCTCTCGGGTAAACTGCCTGTTCCCCTTCTTGTTTTTCCTGGGCTTCAGGATGTTGAACTCCTTCTCCCAATATCGGATCAAGGAGGCATTGACCTCAAAGAGCTCCGCCACTTCTCCAATAGAATAGTACAATTTCTCTATTTTCTTCTCGGGCTTAAGCATTTGAATGATGCCTGTTAATCCATGGATTGCGAAGGACGGGCGGAGAGTTCGAGCATTAGCTCAAACTGTTTTGGTGTGATATCGTTGTAAAAGAAATAGATCGGATTCACGGCTCGGTTATTTTTCCGTACTTCATAATGCAAATGTGGTGCCGTTGACTTGCCGGTACTGCCAATATATCCGATCAACTGTCCGCGTTTGACCTTTTCTCCGCGTTTGACCAGAGAGGTGGACAGATGTGCATACATTGTAGAATAGCTGTATCCATGATCCACAATTATATGCCTGCCATATCCTCCTCTGCTTCTTTTTGACTTTGTAACCACTCCATTTCCAGTTGCATAAACCTCAGTCCCAAGCGGAGCAGTAAAATCAACCCCCTCGTGGAACTTCTTCACTTTATAGAAAGGATCCATACGATACCCATAATACGAAGCGATCCGTGTCAGATCTTTATTGTTGACAGGCTGAATGGCTGGAATGCTGGCCAGCATCTTCTCTTTATTCATGGCCATTGAAAAGACCTCATCCAACGACTTTGACTGAACATAGAGCTGCCCCATGATCCTGTCCATCTTTTTATGTGTCTCGACCATGATCTCGGAATTGGTGTACCCTTTCAGCCGCTCATACCTGTCGATACCACCAATACCGACTTCCCGCACAGATGAGGGAATGGGCTCAGCTTCAAAAATAACCCGGTAAATATTATCATCTCTCGCTTGAAGATCTTTCAGGACAGTGGTGAATTTATCCAGTTGATCATTCACGATCTCATACTGAAGTTGCAAATGAGCGATTTCTCTTTTTTGGGCTTTCTCTTTTGGTGAATCAACGAAATTGTAAGCCACGATAAGGATCACAGCAGCAAAAACCAGTGCTGTACTAAAATGAGACAGGAAGACAATCAACCTCTTCTTTAAGGTTGTCTGAACTTTGTCAAATGTTAACGAGTGTTTATCGAAACGGTATTTAACCTTGCTCATTGACAAAGAAGTGAAGAATCATTTAAAACAATGGGGCTAACATGTGCAAAATTAAGTAAATAATTAACTTTGTCATCTGTTTTCCAGTTGATTTTTTGTTAACGTTAGTTAACCTCCTGCTAATCTTTATATTACATGGACTCATCCACAATACGGCAAATCTTTCTCGACTTTTTCAGATCGAAGCAACATCATATCGTTCCCAGTGCTCCTATGGTAGTCAAAAACGATCCAACGCTTATGTTTACCAATGCCGGGATGAATCAGTTCAAGGATATTTTTCTGGGGAACAAAGATGGGAAGTCCAAACGGATAGCCGATACACAAAAATGCCTGAGAGTTTCCGGAAAACATAATGACCTGGAAGAGGTTGGACACGACACCTATCATCATACGATGTTTGAGATGTTTGGCAACTGGTCGTTTGGTGATTATTTCAAGAAAGAGGCGATCGAATGGGGATGGGAGCTGCTTACAGAAGTCTACAAAATCGATAAGTCTCGCATTTATGTAACTGTATTTGAAGGAGATAAATCCAACGGACTCGGAAAAGATATTGAAGCATATACATACTGGAAAGAAATCATTCCTGAAGAACAGATCCTCTTTGGATCCAAAAAGGATAACTTCTGGGAGATGGGAGAGACAGGTCCTTGTGGCCCCTGTTCTGAGATTCATGTCGATCTCCGTGACAATAAAGAGAGGGATCTGGTTGCCGGGAGAGAGCTTGTTAACAAAGAAGACCCTCTTGTAATTGAGTTATGGAACCTGGTCTTTATCGAATTCAACCGCCAAGTGGATGGGAAACTGGCTCCTCTTCCCTCCAAACATATCGATACGGGAATGGGCTTTGAACGACTCTGTATGGTACTTCAAGGCAACACATCGAATTACGACACGGATCTGTTCCAGCCGCTCATTCAAGCCATTGCAACTAGATCAACAATCCCATATGGCACGGAACCTAAAACCGATATTGCTATGCGGGTTGTTGCAGATCATCTCCGTGCCATCGCTTTTGCCATTGCCGATGGCCAGTTGCCCTCTAATAACAAAGCTGGCTACGTGATCCGAAGGATTTTGCGCAGAGCAGTTCGTTACGGATATGTCTTTCTGAATTTTCATGAACCATTTATATTTGAACTGATTCCTGTCCTCGTCCACCAGATGGGAGATGCATTCCCGGAATTGAAGGCGCAGAAACAACTAATTGAAAGCGTTATCCGTGAAGAGGAGATCTCGTTTTCACGAACCCTGGAACAAGGGATTCAGAAGTTCCAGCAATATGTTGACTCACCCCTCCCCCAACCCCCTCCCCTGAAGGGGAAGGGGCAAGATATCGGTAAGAAGGATCCAACATCCAACATCATTGAAGGCTCTTTCGCCTTCGAACTCTACGACACCTATGGATTCCCTGTCGACCTAACCGAGCTCATGGCCCGGGAGATTGGCTGGACAGTTGACATGGAGGGCTTCCATAAAGGGATGGAAGAACAGAAAGCACGCTCCCGGAAAGCATCGACAACAGATACTTCTGATTGGACTATTCTCGATACGAATGCAGGTATGACTACATTTATTGGATATGACTCGTTGTCCTGTGAAACAACTATTTCCCAGTACAGAAGTGTAAAAACCAATGAAGATGAGCTCTATCAAATTGTACTGGCTGAAACACCATTTTATGCTGAATCGGGTGGACAGGTTGGAGACAAAGGCTGGCTCATCAAAGGTGAAGAGAAACTGGAGATCATCAATACCATCAGGGAAAATGAGCTGATCACCCATCTGACGAAAACACTCTTTACCGATCCTGCCGGGATGATTAAAGCTCAGGTTGATGAAAAAAAACGAATGCTTACAGCAGATAATCACTCGGCAACACATCTGCTACATGCAGCATTAAGACAGGTGCTGGGGAGTCATGTCGAACAGAAAGGATCGTTTGTTGATGAGAACAGGCTTCGGTTCGACTTCATCCACTTCTCGAAGATGACTGACGAGGAGATCGAAAAGGTAGAACGGCTGGTAAATCAAAAAGTCCGGGAGAACATCCCGCTGCACGAGGAGAGGGCTATCACACCTGAACAAGCGCAGGAGATGGGGGCTATCGCTCTTTTTGGAGAGAAGTACGGAGAACAAGTCAGAGTCATTCGTCTCGGAGAGGATTTCTCCACCGAACTTTGTGGAGGAACTCATGTATCCGCAACTGGTCAGATCGGGCTTTTCAGGATCCTCTCTGAAACCGCCATCGCTACCGGAATTCGACGAGTGGAAGCGATCACCGGAGCGAAAGCGGAGAATCTGATGTATGAGAACGAACATCTGCTCTCCCGGATTTCTGATGTCCTGAAAAACCCAAAGGATATTCTTCGTGGATTGCAACGTCTCCAGGAAGAGAATCTGCAACTAAAAAAAGTTGCTGGTGAATCTGAAAAACTCAATCAGACACTGGTAAAAGAAGAGCTGAAGAGAGCGGTGAAAGAGATTCATGGAATTTCTTTCCTTGGAGCAAAAGTAGATCTTGATATGAATGCGATGAAAAGCCTCGCATTCGAAATGCGTGATGAAATCCCGGATTTGTTCCTTGTTATGGCTGCCGAATCCAACGGGAAAGTTAACCTGGTTGTGGCGTTATCGGATTCCCTTGTAGAGAAGAAAAAGCTGAACGCCGGGCAGATTATTCGGGTTCTTGCCAAAGATATTGAAGGTGGTGGTGGTGGCCAGGCCCACATTGCCACTGCTGGTGGGAAAAATCCTGCCGGGATCCCAAAATTATTGAAAAATGCTGCTGAAATGGTGTGATGTCCTTTTACTGATCTTTGCAGGTTACAAGATAGGTTGAATACAATTCCCGGAAATCCTCTTCGAACTCATTAAGTACATAGGACCCATCTGATCCGGAGACACACTGTTTTTTCACCGCAATCTCATATCCATCCCACGAGGTAGCTGTGCATTCCCGGCATTTTCGGCAAGAGCTTGCTGAGATCATTGTACCCAGAAGCACAATCCCGACCAGCATCCAACGGAATATCTTGCTATTCGATCTCATTCTTAATGGCTTCAATGGCAATCGCAACAGTCGGCACCTTCTCGCTGAGAGAGATTTGCAAAACAGCGCTAGCCAGGTCACGTGATGTTGCACCTTCTTTCAGAGTTGATGTGGCCGCATTGATCAGCCGGATCGTCTCCTCCTTGGCATTCCGGATCTTCTCCCAGGTTGCGGCTGAAACATATAATTGCTGGGATTGATTGTACTCAAATTCCGCTCTTACTGTTCGGATCATTGCACTCTGAGCATGAGCCACTTTCATGTCAGATGTAAGTACACGAAGGATCAGGCTGTTTAGTGTAATTCGTTCGAGGAAGAGGATCAGTCGCTCACAGGCCTGAAGCTTTAATGTTGTGACTACCTCATTTTTGATTCCTGTTTCGGGTTGACCGGAAGAAGCTTCTCCTGCTCTTTTCTGCCGGATCCTGAAATAGAACCAGATGGAAATCAAGATTACTGCCAGAAAAAAAAGTGCCTGAAGGAAGATCTTTATCAGGTCATAAATAAACGAATCCATATTGCTGTATTTATGACAAATCTACAAAACTTATCATCGTTAATTATTTCACAAATTCATATTTTTTTCTGGCAGCAATACTTAAAATTTTATCTATCTTTGCTCTCTTTTTAAAAATCGTTACCATTTACTGTCGAATAACTATCACGTTTAAAAGATAAAAGATTATGAGTTTCAGTATTATCGGAAAATCTATTGCGGAATCTGTAACGCTTAAACTGAACGAAACAGCTGCCATTCTCAGAGCCAAGGGTGAACCAGTCATTCACCTGGGTGGTGGAGAACCAAAAACCAAAGCCCCATTAGACGCTATCATGGCTGCAGCCAGTTTATTGAATTCGGGAGATATCCGTTACACCCCTGCTGATGGGATTCCTGCGTTAAAGAAGGCCGTTATCCGCTTTACTGTGGATACCTACGGCCGCTTGGTTGCACCGGAAAACGTCATCGCCTCCGGAGGGGCTAAACAGGCTATCATGGTTGCGCTGCAGGCTATACTTGATCCCCAGGATGAAGTGATTTTCCCTGCTCCTTACTGGGTAAGTTACCCGGAAATGGTAAAGTTGTGCGGGGCAGTCCCGGTTCCCGTATACCCTGAGGATGGAACCTTTTATCCCAGACTACAGGATATTGAACAAGTATGCGGCCCTTATACAAAAGCCGTTATCCTCAACAGCCCGAATAACCCATCCGGCGTTGTCTACTCTGATCAGTTCATCTCCGATATTGTAGAATTTTGTGAGGAAAAAGGGATTTACCTTATCATGGACGACATCTACCATCGCCTGGTATTCGGGGGGAAAAAGCCAGCCAATTGTTTCGATTACCTCAAAGGAAGTATCGATGATTCTAAACTCATCCTGGTCAACGGTGTATCCAAACAATATGCGATGACAGGTTTCCGGATTGGTTGGGCCGTAGCCAATAAAAAGCTGATCGAGGTAATGACCAATATTCAAGGTCATCAAACTTCCGGCCCTTCAGTGGTTCTACAGGCAGCTGCCGTCGGTGCTATTAACGGCATCCAATCGTGTGTGGACAGCCTTTGCACTACACTTGAGAACAACACCAGAGTAATGATGGAGCAGTTGAATGCCTTTACCGGACTCGGTGTGACCAAACCGGATGGCACCTTTTATTGTTTTGTTGACTTCAGCAACTACAATAAAAATTCAACTGAACTTGCTCTCTTCCTGCTTGATAAAGTACGGGTGATAACAGTTCCCGGTATAGAATTCGGGTGTGATGGATACCTGAGGCTCTCCACCTGCGGATCAGTGAAAGATATCACCGAAGGAATCGAGCGCATCAAATGGGCGATTGATCCAAACTCCCCGAATGAATTGTTTATTGGTGAACGGAAACTTACCCGGGATTGGCTATAATTGTAATCATAGAAAATAAAAAACAAGACGATGTCAAAATATCTGAAATTTGAAACTCCTGCTCAAAAGCAGGCTACTAGTTTAAAAAGCGTATATGGACTGAAGAATCATGGCCTGGTCCATCTTGACAGAGTATATTGGAACCTCCCGGAATCAGCCCTGTATGAAGAGGCCGTTTTTAGGAATGAAGGGAAGATCGTTAACGGAGGGCCGCTTCTTGTACATACTGGAAAATGGACCGCCAGAGCGGCAAACGAGAAATACTTTGTTGAGGAATCAACCACGAAAGAGAAAATTGATTGGGGAAAAAATAATCGTCCAATGACGACCGAAAAATTTGACGGAATATTCAGTCGTTTGCAGGCTTTTCTGCAGGGTGAAGAGCTTTTTGTACAAGATGTTTTTGTGGGCGCTGACCCTGAATACCAGATGCCTATCCGGGTTATAACCGATACCGCCTGGCAAAGTCTTTTTGCACGAAATATGTTTCTGACCTTAAATACGCTTGAAAAGTACAAAACACATATTCCCACGTTTACAGTAATTGCTTCACCTTCTTTTAAGCTGGACCCAAGAGTAGATGGCACCAACAGTGAGACTGCTATCGTGATCGATTTTTCCAAACGTTTAGCGATCGTGGCGAACAGTCAGTATGGTGGGGAAATCAAAAAGTCGCTATTCACGATCATGAATTTCCTGATGCCATTGCAAGACGTCATGTCAATGCATTGTTCAGCAAATGTTGGCAAAAAAGAGGATGTCGCTCTGTTCTTTGGATTAAGTGGAACGGGTAAAACCACCCTTTCAGCTGATCCAGGCAGAAAACTGATTGGTGACGATGAACATGGCTGGAGTGATGAGAGTATATTCAATTATGAGGGCGGCTGCTACGCCAAGGTGATCCGTTTATCTGCGGATAATGAACCGGAGATCTATGACTGTACCCGGCGGTTTGGAACTATCCTTGAAAATGTGGTGTTCGATCCAACTTCCCGAAAGATTGATCTGGATGATGATCTTGTAACAGAAAATACGAGAGCCTCTTACCCGATGGATTTTATTCCAAACTCCATCCCGGAGAAGATGGTCAAAGCCCATCCTAAGAATGTGATTTTCCTCACCTGTGATGCACAGGGAGTTCTGCCACCGATTGCCCGGCTGGATATGAACCAGGCGATCTATCATTTTATAAGCGGTTATACATCCAAAATTGCCGGAACCGAAATGGGACTGGGTCTGGAACCTGAGATTACTTTCAGCGCCTGTTTCGGAGCTCCGTTCATGGTGCACCACCCATATCTTTACGCTGAACTGTTGAAACAGAAAATTGAGAAACACGGAGCCAAGGTATGGCTGGTGAATACGGGATGGGTCGGAGGAAAATTTGGTGTCGGAAAACGGATCAGTATTCGTCATACACGAAATATGCTCAATGCCGTTCTGGATGGCAAGCTTGATAATGTCAACTACAGAAAGGACAAGCTATTCAACTTCGACATTCCTCTAACATGTCCGAATGTACCTGATGATGTGTTGGATCCGGAGAATGCCTGGGGAAATAAAGAGGAGTACTGGATGAAATATGATGCATTGGCATCGCGGTATATTGAGAATTTCAAACTCTTTAGTGAAGGATGTCCGGAAGAGATCGTCGTTGTCGGTCCCAAGCGTCTCAAATAAGTAGTTATACAGGAATCATGGCAAAGATATACACAAAGGGTGGTGATCTTGGAGAGACTTCTCTCCTCAACGGCACACGCGTACCCAAAAGCCACGACCGGGTTGAAGCGTATGGGACACTGGATGAGCTGAACTCCTACATCGGGTTGTTACGGGATCATCTTGAGCAGGATCACTACCGGGAGTTTCTTCTTGGGATACAGGAAAATATATTTATTGCTGAAGCCTGGATCGCTGCCGATCCGGAAAAAACGACAAACGAATTGCCGGAACTTTCAGAAGAAGAGGTCACTCTTCTGGAGCAGGAGATCGACCGGATGACATCCGAACTGCCTCCACTCAATTCATTCATCCTTCCTGGTGGTCATCCTTTTGTTTCGTTTTGCCATATTGTCCGCTCTATTTGCCGCCGGGCCGAACGCAGGGTGATCCGTTTGCAACAACAATCAACAGTATCCCCCGTCATCATCAAATACCTGAATCGATTGTCGGATTTCTTTTTTGTACTTGCACGAAAACTAGGGAAAGAATCAAATATCAAGGAAATTTCCTGGCCACAAAAAAATAAGTAGAAGATTTCGCTTGACTTTTTGAATTTATTTTATATACTTTTGCAAAATTTTCAACGCAGACCATATGTACTGGACCTTAGAACTCGCCTCAAAACTGGAAGATGCTCCCTGGCCTGCTACTAAAGATGAACTAATTGACTGGTCAATCAGAACGGGAGTCCCACAAGAAGTAATTGAGAATCTAAAAGAAATTGAAGATGAAGGTGAGACCTACGAGCGCATAGAAGACATCTGGCCAGACTATCCTACCAAAGACGACTTCTTCTTTCACGAAGATGAGTACTGAACATCCCGTGATTACCTGAATATACTGAAATGTACCTTCCCATACTCCCTCAACTGATCAAAACAGGGATGATCGGTGAAACTATTTTTGTTTGAATGCTCCAGGATCAGCATGCCTCCGGTATTCATCACTCCGGCATTCAGGATTTGCTCCGGGAGGAGCGCAATCCCGTCCATTTCATAAGGTGGGTCGGCAAAAACCAGGTCAAATTTCTTAAAAGCCTGCCTGAGGAATACCTTCACATTCATCCGACGTGCCGTAACTCCCTCCATCCCCAGTCGCTCTGCTGTTAGGTTGATAAACTCCACACAACGGCGTTCGATATCAATAGCCAGTATCGCAGGGGTGCCTCTTGACGCAAACTCAAATGTGATGTTTCCGGTTCCTGCGAAAAGGTCTAACACTGTGGTCTCCTCGAAATCGATCAGGTTATTCAACACATTAAAGAGGCCCTCTTTGGCATAATCTGTGGTGGGCCTTACAGGTAGGTTAATCGGAGGACGGATCCTTCTGCCCTTATATATCCCACTTATAATCCGCACTGATTGAGGTTTAACAGAGAGAAGTAACCGTATTGGGGAATTTCGTTGAAAACGAAACTGTAGTTGTACATCGGATTTCTACGTGCAAACTCCACCTTCCGGATGTATTTAAAGATCAGGTTGCTAAGTGTTGAATTCTTATTAATTTTTCCCATCAGGATAACTTCAACCTTCTCAGAATTGAAGCCAAGCTGATCCAGGACATAAATGATATAATAAACCAGATCTTCTGGTTGGCGAAATTCAAACATATTCACATAATGGAGCTTGATCTGATCCAGGATGATCAGGTCGAACCAGCCATCCCTGACGTTCAGAAACACTTTCGGATGAGTCAGGTGTTCCCTGTAGGTCAGCAAAATACTCTTGATCAGCACACTTGAAATGTGAGACAAGTGATCGACCGCCAGTGTGCGGGTCAGGATGTGGTTAGCTTTCTGTGGGATAGCGAAAATATTGACAGCTTGAAAATCGGTCAACAGATCATGAAAAATCAAGTCATCAGAATCGACTTCAATATTGAAGGATAACAATTTCTTCTCCTCATCTTCTTCATAGAGCACTTCAGGTATCAGTGTAGACTTATTTCCTTCCCAGATCACTTTACACGCCTTAAACTTCTTCTTCAAAACGGGCAGGGTTGTAAAAACCTTTTTAAGGAATGATACCAGAGGTTGTTTAATTTCTTGTGCGCCCGGTCCCTTTGCAATTGGTGTTTTCAATTCTCCTATCCCGATATATTTATTCGTAACACTATCGAGAATACAGTAAGAGAAGCTTCTCTCCCCTACCTGAACAGAGAGGAAGTAGTTCCCCAGATCAGCCTCTTTATAAAGGGTGTCGATCCGGTTGATAGCTGGCAGGATATGGTCAGAGACGGTCATGTTTCGAGTCACAAATATCGGAATAGTGTGGAATATCCGGAAGAAATTTCCAGTTTTTGTTCGCCTGATCGATGACACAGCAAAAATGCTCCATGCCATTGGTCACCACCAGGTAGTTCCCGGAGAAAGAGACGTTGTACATAGCTACCTGATCAAATACCCCCTGGGTGATCTCGACCTGAGGAGCTTTACACTCCACAAGAAGAACCGGTTTTCCATGGTTGTTGTAAGCAATGATATCACTCCGTTTCTTCATCCGGTTATAGGTCAGGGAAGCTTCCACCCGAATCAACGACGCCGGATAACCCCTGTGGAAAGCCAGAAAATGAAGTATATGCTGTCTCACCCACTCCTCAGGTGTAAGTGCAATGTATTTTTTTCTGAAATCATCCCAGATCTCAGCACGTTGACCGTTACGATCCCTGATCCGGGTATCAAAAGCCGGTAAGTTCAATGATTCCATGCACTCTTTCCACAAACTTACAGAAAAATATGACAAAACAGTTATTTTTGCGTTACAAGAGATCGATAACCATTACATGACTTTCGAACATATACTGCAGAACCTGAGAAAGCAGATCTACCACCCCGTCTATCTGCTCCATGGCGAGGAACCCTATTTCATAGATGCCATTTCCGGTTACATTGAAGAGAATGCACTGACGGAGACCGAAAAGGAGTTCAATCAGAATATCCTGTATGGCAGTGATGTGGATGCATCTTCAATTATAAGTTATGCACGCAGGTATCCGATGATGGCCAACTACCAGGTGTTGATCATCAAAGAGGCTCAGGAGGTGAAAGACCTGGAAGCTCTGACGCCATATATCCAGGATCCACTCTCTTCGACTATTCTTGTGATCTGTTATAAATATGGAAAAATCGACAAACGGAAAAGCCTGGCAAAAGCGATCGCCAAAGCCGGAATTTTGTTTGAGTCACCCCGGATGTACGACAATAAAATTCCCGGATGGATTGAGCAGTATGTCCAAAAGCGAAACTATTCGATTTCTGCCAAAGCCACCTTCATGCTCACTGAATTCCTGGGTGCCGATCTGACCAAAATAGCGAATGAGATCCAGAAGCTGATGATAAATATTCCGGGAAAAACGGAAATTGATGATCACCTGGTGGAGAAGTATATCGGGATCAGCAAAGACTTCAATGTATTTGAGCTGCAAAAATCGCTTGGCTCGAAAAACGTATTCAAGGCCAACCAGATCATCCGGTACTTCGGAGCAAATCCGAGGGAAAATCCCCTGGTAAAGGTGATTCCAATCCTCTATTCATTTTTTTCAAAAGTATTGTTGTATCAGCACCTGCAGGACAAGTCGAGGAACAGTGCAGCTGCCGCACTTGCTGTTCATCCGTTCTTTCTGCAGGATTATCAGACGACTGCCAAAAATTATCCACCTGGTAAGATTAAAACCATTATCGGCATCCTGAGGGAATATGACCTGAAATCAAAAGGAGTGGGAAACATCTCTACAACAGGTGGGGAACTTATGAAGGAGATGATCTTCAAGATCATGCATTAATCCTGATCCACTTTGTAATCGTGTTCCGGAGACTTGTAGGTGTTCTCTATCTCCTCATAATATTTCTCCTGAATGAACTTCCGGCGGAGTTTTAGGGTGGGAGATAACTCCCCGGTCTCCACGCTCCATATTGTAGCCAGCAACCTGAATTTCTTGATCTTCTCTGTTTGTCCTAACTTGAGGTTAATGCGTTTCACCTCCTCTTGCATCCTGCCGATAATTCTCGGGGTTGTGATGGTATCGGAGTCAGTTTGATAGCTGATCTGTTTTACTTCACACCAGCTTCTCAGGTATTCAAAATTAGGAACGATCAGGGCTGCAGTATATTTCCGGTCTTCTCCAATCACAATGATATGATCGATAAATGGAGATTCTGCAAACCGCTGTTCAATCGGTTGTGGTGCAATATATTTTCCGGTTGAAGTCTTGAATATCTCTTTTTTCCGATCTGTGATCTTCAGGTATTTCCCATCTACCATCAAGCCGATATCTCCGGTATGAAACCAACCCTCTTTATCGATCACCTTATGCGTTAGTTCCGGTTTATTGTAATATCCCCGCATCAGGTTTGGACCCCTGCAGAGGATTTCGCCATCCTGAGCGAATGTCACTTCAATCCCGGGCAAGATGGGCCCAACCGTACCGAATTTAACACCTCCTTTCTCCAGCGTCTGTACAGCGATTACAGGTGCAGTCTCAGTCAAACCATAGCCCTCCATGACCTTAAGCCGGGCTGCCCAGAAAATTCGTGCCAGCCTGGGATGCAGGGATGCTCCTCCTGAAACGATGATCCTGACATTTCCGCCAAGGACACTTCGCCACTTGCTGAATACCAGACGATTCGCTATGAAAAGAGTGATTTCATATCCCCATCCACGGGTATGGTTGAGCTCGAAGTTATAGCCTTGCCGAAGAGCCCAGAAGAAGATCATCTTTCGTATGCCTTTCATGCTTCTCCCCCGGGAAACCATTTTGTTGTAAATTTTCTCAAGCATCCTTGGAACCGCAGCAAACGTATGTGGCCTGACCTCCTGTAAATAGGCAGCAACAAAATCAAGCGACTGAGCATAGTAAACTGACATTCCCAGGTACTGATAAACATAGTTGAGCATCCGTTCGTAAACATGGCATAATGGAAGAAAGCTGAGAGCCCGGTCTTTGCTGGAAAAGTCAGGGATCCTGGCACATTCAAGAAAGTTTGACACGAAATTCCAATGAGAGAGCATCACGCCTTTCGGTAGACCTGTAGTGCCGGATGTATAGATAATAGAGGCCAGGTCATCGGGCAGAATAGAGGTCTTTATCTCCTCCAGCCTCTCGGGATGAGGATGCAATTTCCCTGCTTCCAGGATCTCCGTCCATTGAGGAACATCACTTGCCTCCTGAATGGAATAGATCCCTTTCACGAAAGGAAGTTCCGCTACAATGGGTCTGATTCGTTCATAAATCTCCTGGTTGTAAACGATCATGTACTCGATCCGGGCATCAGACAGGATGTACTGATAGTTTTCTTCACTGATGTTAGGATAGATAGGCACCTGGACAGCCCCGATCTGCATGATTGCCATATCAAACAGGTTCCACTCCGGGCAATTGGCCATTACAGTGGCGATATGGGTTCCCGGGTTAATTCCCAGGTTGAGCATGCCCATGCTCAGATCGCGGGTCAGTGTAACGTAATCAACTGCTGAAAAGGCATGCCAGCTGCCTTCAGATTTCGACAGAAAAACATTTGATTTGTCTCTGTATTTATCCTGGTAGAGATCGAGTAAATCAAATAACCGTGTGAGAGGTTTCATCCATCATCCTGCTCAAAAAAGGTTAACAATCTTATCAGCGTATTTCTTAGAAATATATGGGCGTTTGAGTTTCATGGTAGGTGTGAGCTCTCCCGTTTCAACCGCCCATTCTGCATCAAGCAGGTCCCAGCTTTTGATCTTTTCCGTATCACCGAATTGCTTATTGTATTTATCGATCTCTTTTTGAAATCTCTTTTTGATGACAGAATTCGCTATAACTTCTGTATTGGATCCAAATGGAATCTCCTTACGTTCGCAGTAGGATTTAAGGAAGATGAAATCGGGGATCATTAACGCTCCTGCGAATTTCTGGTTCTCGCCGACGACGATCAACTGATCAATAAAAAGCGACTCTTTAAATACATCTTCAATAAGTTGGGGGCTTACATATTTTCCAAAGGAGGTTTTGAAGAGCTCCTTTTTCCGGCCAGTTATCTTCAGCTGTCCTTCCGGCTCGATATGTCCCAGGTCACCGGTATGAAGCCAACCCTCTTTGTCAATTGTCTCCGCGGTCAACTTATCATCCTTATAGTATCCCTTCATCACGCTGGGACCTTTGACACAGATCTCTCCATCATCTGCAATTTTAACCTCCAGATTCTTCAGCACAGGTCCTACCGTACCGAATTTGATTCCGTGTTCACTGAAATCACAAACAGCAATTACCGGGGATGTTTCCGTTAACCCATAGCCCTCCAGGATATTGATCCCTGCACAGGTAAACAGCCGGCCTAACCGTGGTTGCATAGCCGCTCCGCCGGAAACCATGAGGTTGATCTCTCCACCAAGCGCAGCACGCCATTTTGAATAAACCAGTTTATCATATTTTTTCCGTTTCCATTCATAGAACCTTCCATTGGCACCTTTCAATTCATACCGTTGAGCGAGATGGAACGCACCCCAGAAGATCCAGCTTTTTGGTCCCTTCAGCTTCTGCCCGGTTGCCACCAGCTTATCATACACTTTCTCCAGAAGCCGGGGTACGGTAGACATAATCTGCGGATGAACATCTTTCATGTTATCAGTAATGGTGCCAATATTTTCAGCATAATAGACGGATATACCGAGATATTGGTAGAGATAGTTCAACATCCGTTCATAGACATGGCAGAGTGGAAGGTAGCTTACCGCTTTGTGTTTCTCCCCAAAAGGCGGTATGTACGCGACAGCCAGGAAATTGGAGACGAGGTTATTGTGCGTTAGCATAACACCTTTTTGCGTGCCTGTTGTCCCGGAAGTATATATGATCGTAGCAACATCATCCGGTTTGATAGAGGACTTCAGGGTTTCCAGCTTCTCCGGCTCCTGATTTTGCTTGCCCAACTCGATGAGTTCGTTCAGATGTTTGTATTCCTGGAGGTCCTTGTATGTATAAATTCCCTCTATTGAAGGTACATCAGGAAGAATATGTTTAATCTTGCGGAGAAGTTCATTCCCCGAAACAAATACGAATTTCACCCCGGCATGTCCCAGGATATGTTTATAATCCGTTTCACTTATGGTCGGGTAAATGGGAACATGGATCGCTCCGATCTGTAAAATAGCCATATCCAGGATGTTCCATTCCACCCGGTTGGGACTGATCTGGGCGATTCGGTCACCCGGTTGAACGCCCAAAGCAAGGAAGCCATAGCTGATATTGTCAGCGATCTCTCTGTACTGCTTGATGCTGATTTTTTTCCACTGGCCATCCTCTTTGGATGCGATCACATCATCTTTCGGCTGAAACTTCTCCTCGTAATAAGGAAGAATGTCAAAAATTCGGGTGACTTCCATGATAATCGGTTTACGTAGAGATAAACTCCACGATTGCTGGTACAATGATAATAAAAAAAGTGGACAAGTGGGCAAGTGGGCATCAGGTCACGTCTCACGTCTCATGTCTCACGAGATTGGTAGCGCTGGCCTGAGCAGTAGGCATGATCACCAGATCGTTGATGTTGACGTGATCGGGCAATGTAGTAACATAGTAGGTTACCTCGGCAACATCCTCGGCATAGAGCGGAGTGAAGCCATTATAGACATCTCCGGCCCGCTCTGCATCGCCTTTGAACCGAACCAGTGAGAACTCTGTATCAGCAGCTCCTGGAGCTACCTGAGTAACTTTAATGTGATGCTCAACCAAATCGATCCGGGTGCCTTTTGTGATGGCATCGACTGCAAATTTTGATCCGCAATAAACAGTTCCATTAGGGTAAACTTCCTTCCCGGCAATGGAACCAATATTGATGATGTGCCCTTTTTTTCTCTGTACCATCAACGGGGAAACCAACCGGGTCATATAAAGCAGGCCCTTCACATTCGTATCGATCATCCGTTCCCAGTCGTCGA
This sequence comes from uncultured Prolixibacteraceae bacterium, assembly GCA_964616825.1. Lineage (GTDB taxonomy): Bacteria > Bacteroidota > Bacteroidia > Bacteroidales > FEN-979 > QYOJ01. The sequence goes on along the minus strand of CAZTSX010000001.1, from coordinate 193,578 downwards.
TCACCCCTTCATGGATCTGATTTAATCCAACTGCCAGTCCGGCATTGTTGACAAGCACATCGATCTCTCTCCATTTCCCTGTAAGAGAACCAATGGCCACTTCCACTTCCTCCAGATTCCTGACGTCAAAATGGAGAGTCAGCACATCTATACCATATGCATCCTTCAACGATAATTCAAGCTCTTCCAGTAACTTTTTCCTTCTGCCTGTGATGATCACATCGTGACCGTTTGCGGCAAATTTAGTTGCTATCGCCCGCCCAAAGCCTGCGGTAGCGCCTGTGATAAGTGCAATTCTTGTCATTCGTTATTCTTGTTCATTGTTCTTTTCTTGCCCCTAAATCCCCTAAAGGGGACTTGCTCTGCTTCGCAGCAATACTCTCCCAGAGCGAGATTAAAGCCCCCTTTAGGGGGTTTGGGGGTGAGTTTCAGCTATCCAGCGCCTGGCATTG
>CAZTSX010000001.1:158993-193026 GCA_964616825.1 uncultured Prolixibacteraceae bacterium | reverse complement strand
AAGCCCCCTTTAGGGGGTTTGGGGGTGAGTTTCAGCTATCCAGCGCCTGGCATTGACAAAAGCTTCGACCCATGGTGTGACTTCATCTGCTTTCCGGTCGACCGGATAGTAAGGCCACTGCCAGGGAAGAACCGAATCTTCGAGGTGAGGCATGATAGCCAGGTGCCTGCCGTTGTCAGAAACGATGCAGGCGGCATCATACATCGAACCGTTCGGATTCCCGGGATAAGCTGAGTAACTAAATTTTGCCGGAATATGGTATCTGCTCTCCTCATATGGAAAATTGATCTTCCCCTCTCCATGTGCGACCCACACACCCAATCGTGAGCCACCCAGAGATGCCATCATAACCGAGCTGTTCTCCTGGATATCAATTGTTACAAACGTACATTCGAATTTTTTGGAAGCGTTCCACGACATCGTTGGTTGCTCCTTGTGATCAGGGTAGATCAGTCCGAGCTCAACAAGCAACTGACACCCATTACAAACACCAAGACTCAATGTATCTTCCCGCTCGAAAAACCGGTCAAGTGTCTCCCGGGCTTTTTCATTATAGAGAAAAGCGCCGGCCCATCCTTTGGCGGAGCCCAACACATCGCTGTTAGAAAATCCTCCTACAAAAGCAATGAAATTTACATCATCCAGTGTCTCGTTGCCCGAGATCAGATCTGTCATGTGTACATCCTTTACATCAAATCCCGCCAAGTACATGGCCCAGGCCATATCACGGTCGCGGTTCACCCCCTTCTCCCTGATGATCGCTCCCCTGATCCCGGTTGGTGCTCTCCTGTTCAGGTCGAGGCCAAATTGCGATGCTTTTCCGGTAAATGAATCAGGGAATCTATATTGCAATGGTTGTGATTTGTAGTTTGTGAACCTCTCCAGCGCAAATCTCTCTCCACATTGATTCCGGTCGAGGAGGTAGGAGGTTCTGAACCAGGTATCGCGAAGTTCGTCAATGTTGAACCTGAACTCCTGATCACCATTCAGGATCGTCATGTAGCGTCCGGGAACCGGCTTGCCAATAACATGATGCCGGATGCCGGATGATTTCATCACCTGAACGACAGCAGCAGGATCCTTCACCTGAACCACTACCCCGGGTTTTTCACTGAAAAGGAGCTTTGTAGAATCTTGTTCACCCAACTCCGAAAGATCCAGATCCAGGCCTATCTTTTCTTCCGGAAATGTCATTTCCAGCAGGGTCGTAATAAGGCCACCAGCTGAGATATCATGTCCGGCATTGAGTAATCCCTGCTGGATGAATTCCTGTAGCACATCAAATACTCGGATAAAATAAGCAGGTTCAGAAACATCGGGTACATCACGGCCAATTCTGTTCATCACCTGGGCCAGGCTGCTTCCGCCCAGGTTGAATTTACCTTTCGTAAAAGGAATATAAATCAGTGTCGTATCCTCATCCGGAATCAGGTTCGGGCTGACTACCTTTGTGATATCTGACACTTCAGCCACGGCAGAGATGATCACAGTTCCAGGAGAAAAGACGATCTCCCCATCAGGGTATTTCTGGGTCATAGAGAGTGAATCCTTGCCTGTCGGGACATTGATCCCCAGTGCGATAGAAAACTCACTGACGGCTTTCACGGCTTCATATAACCGTGCATCTTCTCCAGGATTTTTGGCCGGCCACATCCAGTTGGCTGAGAGAGAAACACCCTGCAGCCCATGACTCAATGGCGCCCAGACCAGGTTGGTCAGGGCCTCCGCGATGGAGATCCGTGATCCCGCTTCAGGATCAGCCAGAGCCACCACAGGTGCATGACCCAGCGATGTAGCAATTCCTTTTTCACCCTGATAATCCAGCGCTGTGACCCCCAGGTTATTCAGCGGAAGCTGAATCGGTCCACAGGTCTGCTGTTTCGCTATTTTTCCCGATACCGCCCGGTCTACCTTATTGGTCAGCCAATCTTTGCAGGCGACAGCTTCGAGCTGGAGAACCTCCGATAGAAGCTGGTGAACTGGTGAACTGGTGAATTGGTGATTCGTGACTCGTGACTCGTGACCGGTGACTGGTAAAAACGTTGATTCTAATGACGAGTCGCGGAGGATGGTTTTCGGCGGTTTGCCGAAAAAATCATCGACATCGAGATTGATTGGCCTGGTCTCATCCCGACGATCTTCAAAGACCAGCTCATGGTTTTCCGATGTTTCGCCGACATGATAGATAGGCGCCCGTTCGCGTTCTGCAATTTCGTTAAGGAGAGTCACATCTTCATCCTTCATAATCATGCCCATTCGCTCTTGAGATTCATTGCTCACAATCTCTTTATCCGAGAGTGTAGGATCCCCAATAGGTAATGCATCAATGTATATGGTTCCTCCGGTTTCCTCCACCAATTCAGATATTGAATTCAGGTGGCCGCCGGCGCCGTGATCGTGTATCGCTACCACTGGATTCTTCTCCAGCTCGGTCATGGCACGAATTGCATTGAAGACTCGTTTCTGCATCTCCGGATTGGACCGTTGCACGGCATTCAATTCAATCGTGTTACCATACTCTCCGGTTGCAACAGAAGAGACGGCTCCTCCTCCCATACCGATACGGTAGTTATCGCCACCCAGCACGATGACCTTCTGGCCTCCTTCTGGTGTCTCTTTCAAACTATCTTCTTTCCTGGCAAATCCGATCCCGCCGGCAAGCATGATCACTTTATCATAGCCAAAGGTCTTCTCATTTTCAGTATGTTCAAATGTCAATACACTTCCGCAAATCAGAGGTTGGCCGAATTTGTTGCCGAAATCACTTGCTCCGTTGGAGGCTTTGATCAGGATATCTTCCGGGTTCTTATAGAGCCACTCTCTTGTTTTCAGATCCTTCTCCCAAATCCGTCCACCATCCAGGCGTGGATAGGAGGTCATGTAGACCGCCGTGCCAGCTAAAGGAATACTGCCCTTGCCTCCTGCCATCCGGTCGCGGATCTCTCCACCAGAACCTGTTGCAGCTCCGTTAAACGGTTCCACGGTAGTCGGGAAATTATGCGTTTCGGCTTTCAGAGAGATCACGGTATCGATATCCCGGATGATAAAAAAATCAGCAACATTCTGTTTCCCCGGAGCGAATTGCTCAATCTCAGGACCATCAATGAAGGCTACATTGTCTTTGTATGCTGAGATGATTAATTTGGGATTCTCTTTCGCCGTTCTTTTGATCATGTCAAAGAGTGAATCTGTCATCTCTTTTCCGTCGATGATAAATGCGCCATTGAAGATTTTGTGGCGACAATGCTCCGAATTGACCTGAGAGAAGCCAAAAACCTCGCTGTCTGTCAGCTTTCTTCCGATCTTTTTGCTGAGGGCTTTCAGGTAGTTTATCTCTTCATCACTAAGGGCCAGACCCTCTTTCTGGTTGTAGGCAGCAATGTCTTCAATCGGGATGACCGGCTCAGGCTTCCGGTCGATGAAGAAAAGGTTTTGATCAAGATTATCGTAGAGTTGCTGTAACATGGGATCAAAACTCATGACTCGTGACCAGTGACTGGTGACTGGTGAGTCAGTGCCTTGATATTTTGTAAACTCTTCGATTCTGGTGATTCCCTGAATTCCCATATTCTGGGTAATCTCAACGGCATTGGTGCTCCAGGGTGTGACCATCTCTTTATGTGGCCCAACAAACCGGCCGTCAATCACCTGCTCGTCAACCGGCTTTGCTTCCCCAAAGAGCCATACCAGTTTCTGCCTGGATTCTGGAGTTAAAACCTCTTTTGTTTCAACGGCAAACCAGGATTCAGAACCTTGAAAGAATGTAATCATATGTGTTAACTTTCATTTTTCTACATCCAAATCCCTTATTACCCCTAAATCCCCTGAAGGGGACTTGAACTGCTTTGCAGTTTTATCCTCCCGAAGGGAGAATAAAGCCCCCTTTAGGGGGTTTGGGGGTGAGTGAGGATTTAGGCGTTCTTAGGAGGCCAGAAACCTCTCCGCCTCAATTGCCGCCATGCAACCTGTTCCTGCTGCAGTGATCGCCTGGCGGTAATAGTGATCCTGGACATCACCACAGGCAAATATGCCCTCTACACTGGTTGCTGTCTTCCCGGGTATAGTTTTAACGTAATTTGTTTCGTCCATCTCAACCTCTCCTTGAAAGATTTCAGTAGTAGGTTTGTGTCCGATTGCCACAAAAAATCCAAAAACATCAAGATCTCTGGTCTCACCTGTTTTAACATTCTTAATCCGTACACCGGTGACCCCGTCATCATCTCCCAGCACCTCTTCGGGTATGCTATCCCAAACCATCTCAATGTTAGGCGTGTTCAGCACCTTATGCTGCATCGCTTTGGAAGCGCGCAATTCATCCCTGCGGTGAATCATATACACTTTATTGCAAAGCTTGGCAAGGTATGTAGCCTCCTCGGCTGCTGTATCTCCACCACCCACGATTGCTACATCTTTCCCACGGTAGAAAAATCCGTCGCATGTCGCACAAGCCGATACGCCCATTCCCATGAATTTCTTCTCCGACTCTAATCCAAGCCAGCTTGCTGAAGCACCGGTTGCAATGATCACAGTCTCTGCTTCAATCTTCTTTCCATCGTCGGCTTCAACAATGAATGGATGGTTGGAGAAATCCACTTTGGTGACTACCCCGAAACGAATATCCGCATGAAAGCGCTCCGCTTGCTTTTTGAACTGTTCCATCATTTCCGGCCCTTCGACTCCTTCCGGATAACCCGGAAAATTATCTACTTCCGTGGTGATCGTAAGCTGTCCTCCAGGTTGAATTCCCTGGTATACAACAGGCTTGAGATCAGCTCGTGCCGCATAAATTGCCGCCGTATACCCGGCCGGGCCTGAACCGATGATCAGGCATCGGACTTTTTCATTAGTTGAACTCATAATTCTGTATTTATATTTTCTGTTTTTCTGCTGATGCAAAGATACAATTTTCCTCGATGCTCGATCCTGGATAACTGCATGACCGGATGACTGGATAGTCTGCTATGTTTTTTCCCTAATAAAAGAGGTTCGATTTTATTCAGTATCTTTATCGGTTAAATCCAACTGTAAACCAGCAGCGAACAGGTGATCCGAAAGCATTATATCCGACTGTTACTTTTACTCAGTCTTACCGGCATTGGGCTCCAGGATGTATCTGCCCAGGTGATGATCTCCGCCACAGGGAAGCCGGCTTCCCTGGTCATCTGCCAGGAGGATGGGACCTTCACACTGTTGATCGCCAATACTACCGGCTCCACCATGTCGGGAGCTACACTGGCTGTTGATCTGCCCTCCGGATGTGTCTATTCCCCAGGATCGGCAACCGGAGCTACAGATCTGGATATCAGCAACCTGAACCAGCCTACATTTTCGTTGCCTGATATTTTGAATAACACAGCACATGAAGTCACTTACGATGCGAGCCTGATCTGTGGCTACAATAACTCCGACAACTTCAACTATACGGTTACATACAACAGCTCTACCTATACTGGCTTCGATACACCCTTGCAGAACTATTATTTTCCCGTACTTGTGATCTCCAACATCACTAACGCCTTTGCTTCAATCCCAGTGGGTCAGACTGTTATACGCGATATCACGGTAGAACAACAGGGTTTGAATGCATCCACCGATACACTGATCATCCTGGATTCTCATACCGCCGATATTGAGGTAATATCAACTAGTATCGGAACATTGTACCCTTATTCTGGACCCGGGCCAACGATTGTTGATACGATCATTATTACCGGGTCTGATCTTCCGGGTGGCAACAACCTGTTCGATTTTGGTGAATCAATCGTCATCTCAGAAACGGTCAAACTCGTGGGTTGCGAAAACGGTCAATCAACCATCAAAGCGGCATGGGGATGCAATAACGAGTACTGTAGTTTCTACGCAGCCTTCCCCTCTGTCTCCCCGCTGGCTGGGTCTACAAATATCAACATGAATTTTACCGGAAACCGGAAAGATTGGGCGTTTATTGACGATTCGGGATGGGTGGAGTTCACTGTTACCAACAACGGAAGCGGTTATGGAATCGCATTCAACCTGGTTGTATTAGCCGGTTTCTCTTCTGGTGGCAGTACGTATTATCCAAATAGTAATTGGCTCAACGAGATCGACTCCTTCTCCGTCAACGGCAACTCCGTGCTTGCCAGCTATAATTATGCTTCCGGAGCAATCAATGGCAGGTATTCTCATTATACCACCTTTCCTTTTACCACAGATCCGGACGGCCCGGGTGTAGGATTGGAGGACATAGATGACGACGGTTATTTCGATGACCTGCCAGTGGGTAATACAATCACCATGAAGGCCCATACCTATTACGACTGGAATGAAGCAATGAGCACCATAGCCACGCGGAATAATTGCGGGTATGGGTGGACCAACAACCACTGGCAAGCGTTCCGGTTTGGGAATCTTTACCAGGATCAATGTTCTGATACCTATGGCGTAAATTGGATTTCAAATGGTAATCTGACGGTCCTTCAAAGCTATTATACCATCACCACCCTCCATACCATTCCTCCGGATCTCTATAACGCCACTACAGCCTGGATGGAACAAACGGTCAACACCAATTCAGACCTTTCGGATCAAGCTTGTCCGAATGATTCGGTAAACTACAAGGTGATACTTCCACCAGGAATCAACATTGGCTCCGGAACAGCCACGTTCAAGAATGTCAGCATGGGAAATCCGGTTATGAGTGGCGACACGGCTATTTACCAGCTGGACAAGAGTCGTGTATACTCCGGAGGGACGTTTCGTGTTCCGGTAATATTGGATTGTGAAGCGCACCCTCCCCCACCTCCACTGGCCTCCATCTCTACCAGGTTACAGCTCTGGTGTGATAAACTCTTTCACTCAGACCGATATTTCACCTATTGGTGCAGTACCTCTCCCATCTTCGGAACTCAATGCCCGATTGGAAACTGTCCTGATCCCTCTATCAACTCCTTTAATGTATCCAGAACGACATTGGGATGGACAGATAACTTTCTCTCAGCCCGGGTCGCACCAGATACTCCCGGCTTGCGCCTCGACAACGCTATGGCCAGGGACACAATCCGCATCGAAGCCGACGGTAAACTGAACGGACCCGTCGACAGTCTCTATTTCCGGCTCCAGCATGATGGCATGCCGGGGAACTGGGGCAATCAGCTTTTTTTTGACGTGCTGGCAGATACCCTGATCTATTATGATATTGAAAATGATCGTGTGGACACCTGTACTGGATTGTCACCCCAGGTAACAAACGGTTCGACCTGCTTTCTGTCAACTTATTTAGGCGATCTGAATCAACCAGACAGCTGTTTGGCAGGAATTGTATTTTCTGGCGGAGACATGATTACGTATATCATTTACGGACAGGTAAGAAATGTTTCACGGTATGGGTGGGAAACGGTTCCGGCATTCCGGGGCAGATTCTACTGGGAGGATGAGGGGAATGAAGAGTTTTGCAATGACCGGGGTGTGACGTTTAATGTTCTGGGGAGTAATTATACGTTTTATACTACCACATTCTATCAGCAAATATTGCTGGAAGGGTGTAACGCATTCCAATATGAAGGGTTGATTTACCGGACACTGGATCCTTGTGGCGGTGATGCGAATTTTCCCGGTGAGATACGGCCATACAATGTCCTCGACTCCATGACATTCATCCTTCCTGAAGGATTTGTCTATCAAACGGGCAGCTCTCGTCATGGATATCATAACGATTATGGAAGCCTGGTGAACCAGGTCATTGCCGATCCATTGATTGATGTAAGTGCCAGTGGCACACGGTTAATATTTGTCAGGGATTCTACATGGGGATATTCAGATTATTATGATTGTTACAATAACCGTGACCGGATCCGCTTCACTGCCTCACCTTCCTGTGAAGCGCTGGGAAATTATGCGTACCAGATGTATGCCACCGGCCACTACGATTTCTATGCAGACGGGATAGGCATCGCACATTCAGGATCTAATAGTAAAACCATCTCATATACCCCGCCACTGATAGGACTGACCCCTTTGATCATTACTGCTGAAGGAATAGAAGATACCGTGACATGGAAGATCAGATTGTGTAACCAACGATCGTTTGAAGCAGAAAACAACTGGCTGGGATTTGAGAATGCGAACGAAGGGATTACTGTAGTGAGTGTTACAGACATCACCGACCCGGGCAATCCAATCATTTACCAGGCAACTTCTTATGGCACCGGTAAAACATGGGTACAGACAGGGTCCATCACCGGAAACTTTTGCCGGAATTTCCTTGTCAAAGCTGTCTACTCCGTTTGTGATTACGACAGCCTGCTGGTGCGTCACGGAAGCAATTGCGCAGGACCGCCAGTGAATCCCGATCTCGGCTATCCTCCTTCCGGATATATTTGCGAGGAGAATACTACCTGGCTTTATCTCGATCCGAAAGATGTCAGCGTCAACCTCTCCATCACCTCACCGGTTAACCCGGTAGATCTGTGCGATACCCTGATGTATGAGGCAGTGGTGACCAATACCCAGCTCTCCTATGCATTCGATCTGAAACTGATAGTAGCTGTACCTCCGGGATTGACTATTCTGCCCGGTGTCTCCATGTTCAAATACCCATACACAACCGGGAGTTATGTGTCAATCAGCGACCCTGTCAATGAACCTGCCGGAAGTAATAAATGGGTTTTTGACATCTCCAATGACCCCAATGGAATAGGTTACCTGTTAGGTGTGGATAGCGTTCCCAAAAACGGATACCGGTTGCAGTTCAAGATCATCACCGACTGTGAATTCACCTCGGGAAGATCTTTACAGGTATTTGCCTCGGCAGCCAATGCATGCGGAGAGGTGCAAACCCGTGGTTCATATACCCAGCAGCTATTGATCACAAACATCCCCACCAACGTCAACCTCTATGTGATTAACACCACATCCGGAGCAGGATTTAATACCTGCAGCGACCCCACTCCTGTCCATGTAAAGGTGATCAACCTTGGACCTTCTTCCGTTTCTACGATCGAAAAACTTAAAATCTCTATCGATGATGCATTTGATTTCGTTCCCGGTTCGATGGTGAACCTGCATAACGGTCCTTCCAGCTATACCAATACCACCATTGCCGGCATTCGTTATATCGATTTTGATATCGAACCAAACCTGGCGGTAAATGATTCGATTGTGTTCAGTTTTCAGTTTGAAGACATCGATCCCGGGAGCTTGCAGTGCGATACTATTCCGCTGGAAACCAACACATTACTTGTAGCCATGGTCTACTGTCAAACCGTTCCTGGCGACAGTTGTCTGATCCACTCCATCACCTCCACACAGATTCAGCACAAACCCATCTTCAAAGATCATGTAGGATTTGCAAACTATTCTGCCACCAGTGTTCCGGACGGTACCACCGGAGAAACCGTATCGATCAGCTACGCTATTCAAAATATCGGAACCGATACCCTCAATTCCTCTACGCTGGATGTCCTTTTTGTGTATGATGCCAACAACAACGGGATTCCTGATGATACCGGAAGTGACTCGCTTTACATGCAAACCGTAACCACTGGTGGGACGCTGCCCGGAGAAAGTGTGATAGCCACAGCCATCTTCCCTGTACCCGGTGATAAGGTATGTAAAATCCTGGCTGCTATGAGGCTTTCCGATAATGGGTGTACCTGTGGAGACGTGGTTCTGCCTGTCAACAATATTCACCTGCTCAATGCAGGTCCTGATGTAGAGGTATGTATGCAAGTAGACGCACAGCTGGGAATGCCGGGCATAACCGGTTACAGCTACTATTGGATCCCAACTTCTTTTCTCAACTCCCATACGCTTCCGGATCCAATCTTCAATTATAACACCCTTCTGTCCCAGGCGGATACAACCGACTACATTCTTCTCACCACCCGTCCGGGAAACTGCGTTACGAGAGATACCACAGAAGTCATCGTACTTCCATCAGCGATCGCTTTTGCAGGAGCTGATACTGTTGCATGTACCAGCTACCCTCACCTGCTTGCCGATGCGTTAGTCATCAACTCTAACCTTGTTCTGTGGAGTACTTCTGGCACGGGTACATTCGACGATACCAGCCTTGTCAATGCGACATACACGCCTAGCCTGGCCGACTGGACTCTTGGAACTGTCACCCTTTCTCTCTTTGCTGTCGGGCTGTGCGGCGACGACACCGATGCGATGATCCTGACCTTCAACGATCCCGCCACATCTTATGCTGGTCCGGATACGGCTATCTGTGCCAACTGGACCTTCACTGTCACAAGCGCCATTGCGACCAATTATTCTTCTCTCGAATGGGTTACAACGGGTGACGGGGCATTTAATGCAACAGGAATCCTGCTTCCGGAATATACCCCCGGACCGGTTGACATCGCCTCGGGATCTGTGGAATTGATCCTTCAGGCTTTCGGATTGACCTCCTGTCCGGTTGAAGGAGATACCCTGGTTCTGACACTGACACCTCCACCTGCCATAACCAACTCACCCCTGGAGAAGACCATCTGTTCCGGTGACTCCACAAACATCCTCCTTACCACTACCCAGCCAGGAGCTACCCTAACATGGACAGCAGCCTTAACCTCGGGGACGATCACCGGATTCGCGGATGGTTCCGGAAGCTTGATCAACCAGATACTCGTTAACATGGATACGATCCCGGGCAGTGTTACTTACTCCATCACACCCAATACCGAAGGTTGCATCGGTATCACCGTCGATTTTGTTGTTATCGTAAATCCCCTCCCTGCAATTACAAATGTCAGCACGGATACATCTATCTGCTCAGGATCAACAACCGATATCACGCTTGTCTCGACGATCTATCTCACAACCTATTCATGGACGGCTGTTTCATCATCACCAAACCTGTCAGGATACAGCGCCGGATCAGGTTCTGAGATCTCTCAAACAATCACCAACTCTGGTTTCACCATCGATACTGTGAGTTACCAGGTTACCCCGGAAGCCTTTAGCTGTAGCGGTCCTGAAAAAGAGTTCCGGGTGGTTGTATTCCCTGTTCCCGACCTGGCAAACACCCCATTGAGCAGGTCAATCTGCACCGGTTCAAGCACCAGCCTTACCTTGTTGTCCAATGTTGCCGGAACAACTTTCACCTGGAGCTGTACCGGAGGAGCATCGGTTACGGGATGGTCAGAAAATACCTCTACACCAGCCACGCTGATTGATCAAACCCTCACCTTGTCGGGTTCAATACCTGATACAGTGATCTATCACATCACTCCGCAATCCAATGGGTGCAATGGACCTGTTTACGATTTTCTGGTCATCGTATATCCAATTCCTACCCTGACCAATCCTCTCCTGACTCAGTCACAATGTAGCGGCCTCAATACCAGTATCGAACTGGAATCTGGTGTCATCGGTACCACGTTCACGTGGCGGGCATTCACCAACTCTGCAAATTTATCCGGTTACTCCACCAATCCGGGTCCGGGAGATACTCTTATCAGCCAGGTGATTGCCAATTCGGGATATGAGATTGACACCCTGATCTACCGGATCGTTCCGGAAGCAGATGGTTGCCAGGGCGACTCCGTCGATTACACGGTTGTTATTTTTCCCGTTCCGGATCTTTCAAACAACCCAACTTCGATAAATATCTGTAACAACGCATGGACCAACACCACGCTCCTGTCAAACATTACGGGGAGCACATTTACCTGGACCTGTACGCAACTTTCCGGGGAAGTTACCGGATGGTCTCCAAATACGATCCCGGATACACTGCTGGACCAGCAACTAACAAACGCCAGCCCGGCCATCGATAGCGTGATCTACCACATGATCCCCGCAGCAAATGGTTGTCTTGGTCCATCTATGGATTTCACAGTATCTGTCTATCCGGTTCCGGATGTATCTTTCTCGCCGCCGAGTCCTGTTATCTGTTCCGGAGATATCACATCAATACAGTGTCTCTCCCAGGTACCAACCACCACCTTCACATGGACCACATCCACGAACCCGAATGTCACCGGGAATCAATCCGGAAACGGAGATGTCATTGCCGATACACTGCTGAATCTGACAACCACTATCGAATCCATTTCTTACACTGTCACGCCGGAAGCATTTGGCTGTCCGCCCGGAATTCCGGATTCAGTGATAGTCACCATCAATCCGCTTCCTGAAATCACCAATACCATACGCTTCTATGCCATCTGCAACCAGAATACTGTTCAGATTCCTCTACAATCCAGCCTCACTTACCCAACTACGTTTACCTGGACTGCATCCTGTCCTTCCGGAGCCGTGTCGGGATATAGCAATGGAACGGGAAGTATAATCCAGCAGATGCTGGTCAATAACGGCTACAATGTTGATACCGTTCTCTACGTCGTTACACCCGAATCGAATTCATGTAGTGGAGATACCGCTCATTTCAGGGTGGTGGTCTACCCGGTTCCGGATGTTATCATCACCCCTCCCGTAGACACCCTCTGTTCGGGTGACAGTTCCTTCCTGGCTCTAAGCTCCCATGTTGCCGGTGCCACATTTACCTGGACAGCTACTCCCAGCTCATTCTACCTGAGTGGTTTCTCATCAGGGAGTGGGAATCTCATCAGGCAAAAGCTGGTCACCTCGGCATTTACACCCGGTTCGGTAACCTATCACATCTCTCCCATGGCGAATGGATGCCCGGGAACATCCAACCAGGTGACTGTTGGGATCAAACCATCTCCGGTTGTTACTTTGCCTGTCTGTTTCGATACCATCACAACTACAGGAGCCCGGTCCATTCTGCTGAGAGGCGGAGTTCCACGTGGAGGGGTTTTTGAAGGCGATCATGTCTCCGGCAACTCGTTTAATCCCGCTGCTGCGGGACCAGGCCGGCATCCGGTACGTTACTCCTATACAAACATGTATGACTGTACACGAAGCGACACCGTGTATATTTCAGTTGTTTTCTCAACTTCATTTATCTGCGGTGATACAATCATAGATGGTCGGGACGGATGGGAATATCCTACTGTTCAGATCGGCAGTCAGTGCTGGCTCGCTGCTAACCTTAATTACGGCGCTCAGGTCCTACAACAGATTATGCATAGCGATAACTGTGCCCCTGAGAAGTATTGCTATACCAATCAGTTAACGATGTGCAATACTGCCGGAGGATTGTACCAGTGGGATGAGATCATGGAGTATAGTGAGAGTGAGGGAGTAAAAGGTCTTTGTCTGGCGGGATGGCATATCCCGTCGGAGGATGAGTGGAACATCCTCTTTGCCAATTTCATCAACCATGGATTCGCCGGGAATGCCCTGAAAGTGACCGGCTATTCCGGGCTCAATGCCCTGCTGGAGGGAGTCAGGTTTAACAATAAGCAGTGGCGATTTGGAGCAGAAGAGCCGATCATCAACTCCACCTTCATCTGGTCATCTACACGTCACGGCCCTGAAAAAGCATGGGCTCACAGCATGATAAAGCTGCTGGCCGATCCCGAATATGTCCCCAGTGCCTCCTACTATCCCTCTTCGAGGATCAATGCGTTTTCGGTAAGGTGTGTTAAAGATTGAGCTGAAAGATCAATTGCCCTCTCTTTTCACCAATGCTTGTGAATCCCAGCTTTTCATAAAGTGCTATCGGGCCATGATGAAGCCCGGATGCTGTTTTTGCTGTTTTGTTGGCTCGTCCCTCGATGGCTTTGAATTCTCGTTTATGGGCATCGTTGATGCTATATTCAAGGAGGCTGGCAGCAACTCCTTTTCCCCGAAATCCGGGAGCGATCACAAAGCACATCACAGCAAGAATCTCTCCGACAGGTTCTGTAGCTTTCAGCGTCGGGAACATCGTTTTATCATTAGCATTGCACCAGCCGGTTACCACTCCATCCATATAGAAAAGATATCCCTGAATGATTCCTGCTTCAATCATCTCGACAGCCACCTCTCTGTTCTTTTTCTTCACAGGTGATCCAACAGGTTTAAACCGCTCTTTCACCTCCCCCCTGAGCTGATAATAGGTACAATAACAACTTTTCCAGAAACGGTTGTCAGTAAACGCCCGGTGATCGAAAAAATCGAGCCAATCAGGGATTCGTTCTGTTGTTAATGGCAGGATATTGTATTGCATCTTGGAATGGGTTTGGTGTCAAATCTACCAATTTTTTCTTATTTTTGCACCTCTTTTCGGGGTGTGATCCCTGGGAGATCGGGGTGTGGCGCAGTTGGCTAGCGTACTTGCATGGGGTGCAAGAGGTCGGAAGTTCGAGTCTTCTCACCCCGACTAATTTAGCGAGCAGGAAAATACTGCTCGCTTTTTTTATGTTTACTACTTTTTCATTGAACACTCTGAATACACAACCTAATCGTTCAAATAGAACTCATTTCCATTCAAATCAATAACTCGCTGGATTGTTTGATCATCAGTAACTCCTCACCGGAAAGGAACTCTATGCATCTGTGAAACTGAGATAAATAAAACATTGATATATGGTAAATATTATCGTATATTTGATGTGATTGAACTTAACTTAAATACGATAAAAGATGAAAAGATTAAATGATTATGATGACCAATAGATGAATGAGCAGGATTGGTTACTCATATTTTTTCATAAACGATCCTGCCCCCAACAGATGTCAAATAGACGAAATCATCGAGGTCTCCGATATCTAAATCGTGGGTAAGTAAGAACCACCAGTTGGTTATCTTCGTGAGATCGACTGTGTAAATCGCGAAATCCGCGTATTTTCCGGTCTCGATTGAGCCTATACGGTCCTCCAGCATGAGCGATTTTGCGCAGTCGATCGTGTAATGGCGTAACGCATCATCCAATTGTATTTTCTCATCGGGTCCCCATTCATCGGTACCCGTAAAATTATACCGTGTTCCAGCTATGAGAAGCCCGTAGACCGGGTTAAGAGGCCCCGCTACCCAGTCACTACCGAATGATACGGTTATCCCCGCTTTTTCAAGGCTCCTCCATGGCATGAGTCTTCGAAGCCTCTCATCTCCAATTGACATCGCGGAAGCAGAATCCCAGTAAAAATGACATGGCTGCATAGCGGCGTGCATGCCAAGTTCGGCCATACGAACCTGTTCCTCCGGAGTGGGAAGTTCACAGTGCTCAATGCGGTGACGCGAGTCCCGCTGGCAGTTCATTTTGCGCGCGTACTCAACAGCGTTAACAATACGTCTTATTCCGGCTTCCCCGGTACCGTGTATACAAGTCTGCAACCCTAACGAATCCGCAATAGTAACCACACGGTTAAGTTCCTCCTGTGTCCACAACACGTGTCCTTTGTAATCTGTCCGGTTGCTATACGGGTTAAGCATATATGATGTTTGACTGCCGGGTACACCGTCAACATACATTTTCACGGAATTACCCAGGAAAAGGTTCTCATCCGAGAGCCGTTTTCCGGTTCTGATCCATTCCTCAAGTTCTGAATTTAGATTCTCATCATCACGCGCGTAATGACTGATATAGTACGAACCACGTATACGAATGTCTTTACTTATGTCACGTTCTTTAAACAGTTCTATCATGGGCATAACCGACTGGTAGATTTGCACGTCGTTGAGTGTCGTTATACCATACGATAAGGCCTCCCGAAGCACCTTTTCCTGTGCATTGAGCAAACGTGCAGTGATGTTTGTATCAAGCGTCTTCAGCGGGAAATAATCAAACGGATTAAACGCATAGAAATGCAGCAGAATACCTGTAGGCTGGCCTGTCTTTTTATCTCTTTCGGGTGTAAGTTCTTCGAATGCCTCAGGATTTTTTTCCTGCATTAGTTTAAGCGCCTTTGAGTTCACCCATCCTGAGTGTCCATCATACGCCCATAGGAACAAGGGCCTGTCGTCGAGTATCTGATCCGCAAGTGCTGTGTCGGGAATGTACCCCCGAACATGATCATAATTCCAACCGATTGCCATAATGAACGGGTCATCCGGATTCTTTTTCGCGTGTTTTCGTATCTCGCTTTTTAGTTCATCCAGTGAGGTGACATGGTATGCGTTTAGCATGATCCCCTGAAGTGCACTCATCCAAATCACATGACAATGATTATCAATAAGTCCCGGCACCAGCATCTTCCCTTTGGCGTTAATGACCTTTGTTTTGGGTCCGATATAGTCGCGCACCCCGTTGTTTTTACCCACGTAAACGAACTTCCCGTTCCTGACAGCAATCGCTTCTGCTTTCGGTTGAGCCGTGTCTGCAGTGAAAATGTCGGAATGTACGATAACAAGCTCAGCGGGATGGGCGCCATCCCTTGTGATCGAAAAACTGTATCTGATAAAATAGTGGTAAACCAAACCAAGGATCAGCAACAGTATGACGACAATGAGAGTGCGGTAAATGATCTTTTTCTTCATATACACCAAATTTAGGAAAATATTTATTCTAATCAATCGTGCAGACTGTTTCATTCTTTTGGTTTCATGGCCAGGAAATGATACTTTTAATGGCAATTAAACCCATGAAAAAGCTATTAGGCTATTTGCTAACTCCGGTATTTCACCTCTATTACTTTCTGATGTTGGGGTTGTTCCATCCTATTCAGGTAGTAGCTCTACATCTCTTTGGTGATCCGGTACGAAAAAAGAGTGTTGATTTGCTTAATCTGTTCCTGGTAAAAGGATTATACATCTTGGGGTGCAGCGTAAAATTCTCGGGGTTTGAAAAGATTCCTGATAGCAGGCCGATCATCATCGTCTCTAACCATCAAAGCATGTACGATATACCGGCCGTTGTTTGGGGATTCAAGAAGTACTATCCCAAGTTCATCTCGAAAATTGAACTCTCTAAAAATCTGCCAAGTATCTCATACAACTTAAAACATGGAAAATCGGCACTAATCGATCGGGAAAACCCAACTCAATCTGTGAAGGAGATATTAAAACTTGGCCGGTTGATTCAGGAAAACAATCATGCAGCCTGCATTTTTCCTGAAGGCACGCGCAGTAAAACAGGACGGATCAAACAATTTATGCCAGCAGGGATTCATACATTACTTCGTGCTGCCCCGGCAGCTGTTATTGTTCCCTTTGTGGTTGATGGCCATAGTCATCTGATGGCGAAAGGTTTTTTTCCGCTAAAATTCGGACAAAAAATTTCGTACACAGTGCTGGATCCGGTGGAGCCTGAGGATCAACCCATTGAAGAAGTCGTGAATCGGGTATACGATTCGATTAAAAAAGCGTTGAATCAGGAAAACTGAAAACAAGAGGGATCCAATTCGTTCAAAATTCCCGAGAGTACTATTTTAAGGAATTTGTTTTTTCTTTGAATTCCTTCAGTAATTTGGCGATTGTCTCTTTGACGGAGATGATGGATGTTGCCTTGAAGGCATTTGTTCCCGCAAATGCGTATCCGCCTGTGAAATTACCCTTTACTGCATTGATCAATGCGATGATTATGCAGTAAGGGCTGGATGACACATCGCATGTCTTTATGCATTGGAAAGGGCAACGGATAGGTTGCTTTTTTCCTCGTTTTACCTTATCGAGAAACTCATTAAAGATGGCCCGTCCGGGCATCCCAACCGGGCTTTTAATGATCCCGATATCTTTCTGCCTGGCCCCGAGATAGGCTTGTTTAAATCGATCGGAAGCATCACATTCATTGGTGGTGACGAAAATCGTTCCCATCTGGACGCCGGCGGCTCCCAACTTCATGATATTAAACATATCAGCCCCGGTATAGATCCCCCCGGCAGCTATGACCGGGATCTTTTTCCGGCATTTTTCCTCAAACAGTTTTATCTCCCGGATAACTTCCGGGATCAGGTTCTCCAGTGAAAACTTTTTATCCTCAATTTGCTCGGGCTTGAACCCGAGATGTCCGCCTGCTTTTGGGCCTTCCACAACGACAGCATCCGGAAGGTAGTTATATTTAGTCAACCATTTCTCACAGATCAGTTTGGCTGCGCGAGCCGAAGATACGATGGGAACCAGTTTTGTCGTACTCTCTTTTGTCAGGTACGATGGCAATTCCAGGGGCATTCCTGCCCCGGCAAAAATAACATCAACCTTTTCTGCAATGGATGCTTTCACCATGTCAACAAAGTTGGACATGGCTACCATGATATTTACTCCGATGATTCCTTGTGTTTTTTCCCTGGCCAGGCGGATCTCCTCCTTCAACCCATAAATGCTTGCTTCCAGAAAATTGGAAGAGAATTTTTTATATAGCAGGCCAAGACCGGCGCTTGAAATAACGCCAACACCTCCCTCGTTTGCCACAGCAGAAGCAAGTCCGGAAAGCGAAACACCAACTCCCATTCCACCCTGTATGATGGGAACAGGAATGTTAAAGTTACCTATTGAAAGCTTTTTCAGTGGAGAAGATTTTTGCAAAGATACGAAACTCGGTCACACGTCATGATTAAATAAAAATATGAGTTGATTATTATTTTCCTTAGTTTAGGGCCGAAATTTACATGCAACGAACTATGAAAACATTGATCATCAGTACACTTTTCGCATTGATTTTTACCACATCTTCTGTATTTGCAATCTCCCCAAAGAAGGATGATACGTCGCGTCTTAGTGACAAAATGTTTGCGGGATTGGATTTCCGGAGTATTGGTCCTGCTTTTATGTCGGGCCGGATCGCCGACATTGCCATTCATCCAGAGAACAATAACATATGGTACGTTGCAGTCGGTTCAGGCGGAGTATGGAAAACCGTTAATGCAGGGACTACATGGAAATCCCTGTTTGATAAACAAAAAGTCTATTCAATCGGGTGTGTCACCATTGATCCCAACAACCCGCATATCATATGGGTAGGTACCGGTGAAAACATTGGCGGTCGTCATGTAGGTTATGGCGACGGCATTTACCGGAGCACCGACGGAGGCTCCAGTTGGAAAAATATGGGACTGAAAGAGTCTCACCATATCTCAAAAATTATTGTCCATCCAGAAAACTCTGACATCATCTGGGTTGCATCACAGGGGCCACTCTGGTCAGAGGGCGGAGAACGGGGCGTCTACAAATCTGTTGACAGCGGAAAAACCTGGAAGAAAACATTGGGTGATGACAAATGGACAGGAGTAACTGACCTGGTGATGGATCCCGAAAATCCTGACCGGTTATACGCTGCCACCTGGGAAAGGCACCGGAATGTGGCTGTTTATGTTGGTGGGGGGCCCGGTACGGGGATTTTCCGTTCTGACGACGGAGGGGAAACCTGGGACACGCTTACCAAAGGGTTGCCGAAATCCAATATGGGAAAAATTGGTCTTGCAATTTCACCTCAAAAGCCTGATGTGATTTATGCAGCCATTGAACTGGACCGGCGCAGCGGAGGCGTTTTCAGGTCAGCCAACCGGGGGGCCTCCTGGAAGAAACAATCCGAAGCCGTTTCAGGAGCTACCGGTCCGCATTACTACCAGGAACTCTATGCCAGTCCACATCAATTCGACAGGATCTACCTGGTGGATGTCAGGGTACAGCTTTCGAATGATGGAGGGAAGACATTTAAACGAATGGAAGAGCAAAAAAAGCACTCTGACAACCACCTGATCGCATTCAGAAAGGATGATCCCGACTACCTGCTGGTAGGCACCGATGGAGGGATCTACGAAAGTTTTGACGGCGCAAAAAACTGGCGTCATATTGGTAATCTGCCTTTGACACAGTACTATAAAGTGGCCGTAGATGATGCTGAACCTTTTTATAACATCTATGGGGGAACGCAGGATAACGGAACCCATGGAGGGCCTTCCCGTACCGATAAACGGGAGGGCATCGCAAATAGCGACTGGTCTATGATACATGGCGGCGACGGTCATCAGCCTGCCACCGAACCCGGGAATCCGGCTATTGTTTATGCCGAATCACAGCAGGGGTACCTTTCGCGTACCGACAGAACAACCGGTGAGATCGTGAGTATAAAGCCCCAGCCTGAACCCGGAGAGGCATATGAACGGTTCAACTGGGATTCACCAATCCTGGTGAGTCCTCATGCTCCTGCTACTATTTATTTTGCCTCCCAGCGCGTCTGGCGGTCAGATGATCGCGGGGATAGCTGGCGAGCCATCTCAGGTGATCTTACGAAAAACCAGGAACGGCTGACATTGCCTATTGGGGGCCGGACCTGGAGCTGGGATTCACCCTGGGATCTGGATGCTATGTCAAAATACAACACCATCACGTCGCTGGCCGAATCCCCTCTCGAAGAGGGATTGATCTATGCCGGCACCGACGACGGGCACATCCAGGTTACAGAGGATGGTGGTGAAAACTGGCAAAAGATCAAGGTAGGCTCCTTGCCGGATGTGCCTGAAACCGCTTTCGTCAATGACATCAAAACTGATTTGTTTGATGCGAATACCGTTTATGTCATACTTGATAATCACAAATTCGGAGATCTCACCCCTTATTTGCTTAAAAGTACAGACTGTGGTGAGTCCTGGAACTCTATACGGGGCAATATTCCCGATAAAACACTTGTGTGGCGTATTATTCAGGATCATGTAAATCCTGACCTGTTCTTTCTGGCCACCGAGTTTGGCATTTACTTCACCATTGACTCCGGGGAGAAATGGATAAAACTAACTGGCAAAGTTCCGACCATCTCGTTCAGGGATCTGGCCATTCAGCGCCGTGAGGACGACCTCGTTGGCGCCTCTTTCGGACGAAGCTTTTATGTGCTTGATGATTATAGTGTATTACGTGACGTGTCGGAAGAACAACTTGTTAGCGAAGCCACCCTATTTCCGGTCCGTGATGCCTGGTGGTATATCCCGAGGCTGAGCGTAAGGTCGCAGGGAGCTACTCATTTCGTGGCTCCAAATCCGCCATTTGGCGCTACATTCACCTATTACATTGCTGATGGATATAAGACAAAAAAGGAGGTCCGGAAGAAAAAAGAAAAAGCGCAGCTCAAGAAGGAAGAGCCGGTTAGTTTCCCCGGATGGGATCAGGTGGAGGAAGAGCGCAGGGAAGAAAAACCGAAGATCCTGTTGACTGTTGCCGATATGGATGGGCAGGTAATCAGGCGTATTGAAGGGCCGGTCACAAAAGGATTTCATCGCGTGGCCTGGGATTTGCGGTACCCCTCTGCTTATACGATTAATATTCATTCAACAAAAACGGATAGATCATCGTCCGGTCTGCTGGCCCCTCCGGGTAATTATACTGTCACCCTTGTAAAACATGTCAACGGAGCGGTAACGGAACTGTCAGGCCCCATCCCGTTTACAGTCAAACAACTATACCAGGGTACCCTTAAAGGTTCAACCTCTGAAGAGATTCTTTCTTATACTGACGAAGTAAGAGAGATCCAGAAAGCGATCAGCGCCACGTCATTGGTTCTGAGTAATGCCATGAAAAAGGTGAAAGGTATGCAAATAGCCCTGGCCCGGTCTAAAGCTGCTCCCGGCACCCTGGAAACGGACCTGCATCAGGTAAAGACGGCATTGCTGGATCTGGAAGAAAAACTCTATGGTAACCGGTCAAAGCGTGAAGTTGGTGAAGGATCTCCTCCCACTATTTACAACCGGTTAGGAGTTGCCACATCAGGCACCAGAAGTTCATACGGACCCACGGCCACGCAAATCCGCAGTCTGGAGATCGCGGAGGAGGAGCTTGACGAGCTAAAAAGTAAGCTGAAAGAGATTACCGTTCAACGGATCCCCGGCCTGGAAAAGGCGTTGATCGATACCGGAGCCCCCTGGGTGAAGGAATAGACGATAACAAAATTGATTATTTCGACGCACTATAGCGCTCCCTGAACGCTTTGGCAGCCTCTTTCCGTTTCTTTAGTTCGTCAGGATTCAGTTTACCCAGGAACCATTTGTGCATTTCACTGTTCAGTATCTTGTTTAGCTCCTTTTCCACAACCCGGGCCTGGCTGGCTTTCCCGTGGATCTGCGCTTCGTGAATGATCTCTTTCACATCGGGTATAAACTCCATGTAGAAATTGTCAGCCACTTCGAAGTTCCCGTGCCACTGAGTGTAGTCGGGTCCCATCATGGAAGCTCCCATCCTGGCTCGCCTGCCTTCGTGATGCCAGAGATAGAAATAGGTCCATTCGATCTGCTCGTCAAATTGTACCGGTGTGATCAGGTTATTGGCCCGCAACAACTTGATCAATTTCAGGGCAGGTTTGCCAAATTTATCGTTATACAGGTTCACTTCGTTGTCATACTGGGTGTAAAAGCTTGTGACATAATTCTTTGTATGGCATTGCAAACAAACATTCTGCATGTTTTTCCTGCGCATCTCCCAGGTCTGGAAGTCGGCCGGGACCTCCATGCCTTTAGCCTTGTATTTAGCCAGCTCCTGGACATCGATCTTCTCAGATACCTTTGGCCGTAACGTCCAGCTGATGCGATTCCCCACTTCGTGAGAGACTGGCATATCGGGGGTAGCACTCATGTGGCAGGTAGCACAGGTCGGAGCAGCCACATAATCTTCACCTACGATCCAGGGCTGGGCATCAAGGTTCATTAAATCCTTATGGGCATAAAAATTGACGCCATGCTTGGATTCCTGGTAGATCTCCAGTTGTGGATGATCGGGTCCCATGTGACATTTTCCACAATTCTCAGGCTGCCTTGCCTGCTTAACTGAAAATGTATGACGGTTGTGACACGCAGAACAGGAGCCTTTGGATCCGTCGAGATTGATCCGTCCAATACCCGTATTGGGCCAGGTTTTGGGATCCAGCTTAGGGATTCCCTGATCGTCTTTTAACACCTCGCCGTTATCATCTAAAAGCAGTTGCACCCTGGATCCATGACACTGCCAGCAACCACTGGCGGCTGCCGGGTTGGAACCGTGGTTGAACCGGACACTTCCTTCGATCACCTCTGCGAGCACGTTATCCAGCGAGCCCATGATCATTCCTGCATCAGCATGGTGGCTGTTTACAAACTCCATGGTCTCTTTTTCATGACACTTCTTGCAATCATTCGGTGTGACGATGGTAGCGATGAGACTGCCTTCGTGTTCATATGCATCCACATCTCCTTTTTCTGCGGTATGACACTCCAGGCAACCAACGCCTACTTCAGCATGTTTGCTGAGTTTCCATTGCTCTACAATGACTTTCCCTGCACCCTTCTCCGAATGACAGCCAATGCAATGCTTAGTTCCTGCATCTACTCTTGGTGGAGGCTTATAATCAGGCAATGCGTGCTGGACCTCTTTCCATAATGCGATCAGCAATACAACCAGAAATACGATACTAAGAACTCCGATGATCGTTCTTTTTGTGTTTAAACTTGTTGCCATTTTTTTACTGTTTATCTATGTTTATATTTTTTCAATACTGTATCAATGCCCGAATACCTCCCAGAGCAAGAATCCATTGATGGTTAACAGGCCAGCTACTCCAACCCAGAAACCAATCTCCCTGCCCGGGGATATCTTCTCCAGGAACTTGTCGATGAAAGGCCAGAAGAAGAGGATCAGGATGAAGAAGATCGGACCGAGTACACCTACCGTCAGGTTGGTGATTTTCAACCATCTGAATACGGGGTAGAAATACCACTCAGGTTTGATATGTAGCGGTGTAACATTCGGGTTTGCCGGATCTCCCAGTTGTGCCGGAAAGAGCAATGAGAGGGTGACCAGGACGATCATGATGATGGTGACCATAATTAACTCGGTGAAGACATGATCCGGGAAAAGCGGGAAGGTCTTCTTCTCAATCTTTTCATCTCCTTTGAACTTCAGCTCACTGACACCGTGAGCCCGGATCAGGTAGACGTGAAGACTAATGGCCATAAACGTTAGAAGCGGTAGCAGGATCACATGGAACAGGTAGAATCGTGTCAGCGTATTCTGCCCGATCTCTGTACCTCCTCTCATAAAATCGGCGATCCAACCACCAATAAACGGGGTTGCGCCGGCAATTCCTGTTCCTACCTTCATCGCCCAGTACGACATCTGCTCATAGACCAGTGAATAACCTGTAAATCCGAAAAGGATGGCCAGGAGAAAAAGAACGACGCCAAACATCCAGTTCAACTCTCTGGGACTTCGATAGGTGCTGGTAAAGAAGACCCGGATCATATGCAGTAGCAGGGCAGCGATCATCAGGTTGGATGACCAGCGATGAATGCTCCTGACCAACCAGCCAAAGGTCGCTGTATTTGTGATATAATATACACTATCATAAGCTTCTGCTGGCTCAGGAACGTAGTAAAAGATCAACATGATCCCTGTGATAATCTGTACGACAAACAGATAAAGAGGAGTGCCTCCCAGTGCCCACCACCATCTTTTAAGGTGGTTCGGAATCGGTTCGGCTGTGATCTTGATAATTGCTTCCTGGTCGACAGGAAAAACTTCAGCTAACCATTTCCCAAATCCCATATTATTCCTCCTTATCTTTGAAATAGATAAATACATTATTGCCTTCAATCTCCACCCTGTAAGAGTCCAGCGGGCGGGGAGGTGGTCCCGATAGTACATTGCCGTTTTCATCAAATACAGCCTGGTGACAGGGACAGTAAAACTCTTTTTTGTCTTTTTGCCAGTACACAGTACAGCCCAGATGAGTGCAAACTGTGGAGAGAGCTTTTACCTCTTTTTCACCCGTCCGTACGATTACGAGATCTCTGCCCTGCAGATCCTGGAATCTACGCGTGGCGTTAACCGGCAACTCCTCCAGGCTCACCGTAAATATCCTTCGGTAAATGTCTTTCTTATTTGGTGTGATAAATCGAATCCCCATCGCAGTGATGCCTGCAAAGCCTACCCCCAGGGGAATAAAAGCAAACAGGTTTTTTAGAGCATTTCTTCTATCCATTGAATAAATATTTGGTTTTTGCCTTCTGCTATCTGGCAATAAGATGCCAAAGATACTACTTAAGGGAAGTATTAGAGATGATAAATACATTTTTTTCTTGCTTATTTCCTGCTATTTTTGTGTCAATAAACGTGTAGAGAAAGAGATCCTGTTTCATGAATAATCCAGCAAAAAAAAGCTTGACCTTACACGGAGTCTGGAAAGCATTAGGCCCGGGAATACTATATGCCGGAGCGGCTGTTGGGGCTTCACACCTGGTTCTCTCGACACAGGCAGGTGCCAGCTATAGTTACAAACTTATCGGTGCCATCATCCTGATCAACCTGTTCAAATACCCATTTTTTGAATTCAGTTACCGATATACCGCTGCCACAGGAAAAAGTGTGCTGGAGGGATACCGGAAACTGGGTAAATGGGCCCTGATCACCTTTTTTTTACTATCTGCCTGTACAGCAATCGTAAATTTTGCAGCAGTGACCAAGGTCACTTCCGATCTGGCAGCTTACCTTTTTAACATCCATTTAGATTCATTTGCATCCAGTACCGGATTGCTTGGAATCATACTGCTCATGCTCTTTTTCGGCCGATACGCATTTCTGGACACCCTGATGAAAGTGATGATCGGAATCCTTTCTCTCTTTACTATTGTCGCTTTCTTTTTTGCCCTTTCCAGAGGCTCTCCTATCGAGCCCGGTTTTGTTCCTGTTTCCTTGTGGGACACTGCAACAATTACATTTGTCATTGCCCTGATGGGATGGATGCCCACCCCGATTGAGTCTTCTGTATGGCCCTCTCTCTGGGCTATTGAGAGAGAGAAACAAACTCATTACCAGCCCTCTTTTCGAGAGTTTCATGTCGATTTTCATGTCGGGTATATCGGTTCAGCAGTGCTTGCTCTATTCTTTCTGGGTTTAGGCGCCCTGGTAATGTATGGGACAGGAGAGACATTTTCAGCCAAAGGAGTGGTATTTTCCAAACAGCTTGTCTCACTCTATTCCGGATCCATTGGCAACTGGAGTACAATTTTTATTGCAGTCATTGTATTCATCACAATGTTCAGCACTGCAGTGACCGTGATTGATGGCTATCCGCGATCATTGGAAGGCTCGATGCTACAACTGTTTCCATCACTGAAGAGACTCGGAAGGGGCCTCTATCTTTTCTGGATCGTCGTGTTATCGGTGGCAGCTGTTGTGATCATCGTTTTCTTTACAAAAAACATGGGATCGTTACTGAAAATTGCAACCACCCTCTCTTTCGTGGCAGCTCCTTTCTTTGCCATCATCAATTACAAAGTGGTTACCAGTTCGTTTATGCCCCGGGAGGCTCAACCTAAACAATGGCTCAAACTACTTAGCTGGGCAGGGATCGGATTTTTAGTGATCTTTTCTCTTATCTTTCTCTATTACATCATTTTCTAAAACAACTTTCCCGATAGGCTCTTTTCCCCGGTGTAACGAATCTTTACTTTTTCTTACTGTTGTGTTTTTCAACAGATGTAAATATATTCAACAATCTTTGTATAGAGATTGATTATCAGGATCTTGCATGGCACATTCTGGATCAATGTTGAAATATTCAACACTTCGTGTCGCATATTTTTTCAACATATGCCCTTGTAACATCCTGATTTTCACTATTATACATCAGTGTTTTTTGGTTTGGCACAGTAATTGAATAGTAGTTACTGCGATGGCATCACTTCATTTTAAAATCAACAAGCTATGAAAACAATGATCTTATTATTCATCGGGCTATTCTTTCTCTTCTGCAGTGACACAAGTTATAGCAGCAACAACCCGGCAATCGAAAACAACCGTATTACTGAAAGTTCCATAGAGGTTCCGGACACGCCCGAGTTCTATCCACTCAAGCAACTGCAGAGCAGCCAATTTGGAAACGTGAAGAAGGCAGGTATCCCGGTCAATACAGGATTCTTTACCAATAAATTACATGGGTTATCTATCTTCTCCATGATCATCATCGCTTTAATACCATTCATACTGGCCTATATGATCACAAAAGCAGTAGCTCGGCACAAACGCGAGAAAATAGAAGCAGAACTGGTTACCGCAACAGCCTCTTCTGCTGTGTTTGATGAAAATACGGTTGAAGTACCTAATGGTCTCTATTTTGACAAAACACATACGTGGGCTTTCATGGAAAAAAATGGAACTGTCAGGGTAGGGATAGATGATTTTCTTCAACATACTACCGGATCCCTTACACGTGTCGAGATGAAAAATCCCGGGGAGAAAGTAAAAAAGGGTGAACAGCTTTTTTCTATCATTCAGCAGGGCAAACAGCTGGATATTTATGCGCCCATCTCCGGAATCATTAAAGATTACAACCATATATTATCTGAAAAAACATCCATAATCAACTCTTCCCCCTATTCCAACGGCTGGGTCTATCTGATAGAACCTACAAATTGGACAAGAGAGCTTCGGTTTTTGCTCATGGGAGAAAAATATAAAGAGTGGCTAAAGAATGAATTTTCCCGGTTAAAGGATTTTCTTGCTCTTTCTGTAAAAGGAGATAACGTCAACTATGCTCACATTGTCCTGCAGGATGGTGGAGAACTTAAAGATGGCATTCTGGCAGAGCTAGGGCCCAATGTATGGGAAGATTTTCAAACACAATTTATTGATACATCCAAATAGAGACAATAAAAAACCAGCGTTTTAATTATTATCTAAAACCACTAATTATGCGTTTAGACCGACGAGGCTTTTTAAAAACCCTGGGAGTTGCCGGGGCTACATTAACCATAGGCAAGAGCTTTGGGTCCACACCGGATCAAAAGAGCGATATAGAATTCAACGGGATTTTATATGATTCAACACTTTGTGTGGGTTGTCAAAGTTGCGAATTTGCCTGTGCTGAACAGTACGGGTTACCGTACCCAACAGAGGCAATTGTGCCTGGAGTAATTAAAAAAACAACTGACACACAACGTGTTATGATGAACTCCTATCCTACGTCCAAAGGAGATCAGTATGCCAGGTTGTCGTGTAATCATTGCAATGAGCCCGCTTGTGCATCGGCATGTCTGACAAGAGCCATGTTGAAAACAGAAGAAGGCCCTGTGATCTGGAGGGAAAATAAATGCATGGGTTGCCGGTCCTGCATGATCTCCTGTCCGTTTGATATGCCAAAGTTTGAATACGACAATCCGAATCCGAAAATTCAAAAATGCCGGATGTGCTATGAACTTATCAAGGAAGGAGAAAAACCGGCGTGTGTCGATGTTTGCCCTCCGGAAGCTCTCCTTTACGGTAAACGAAGAGATCTGATTGAGATTGCCAAAAGCCGGATTTGTGCTGAACCCGAAAAATATAATCACGCGATTTATGGTGAGCATGAAGTGGGTGGCACCGGGTTGTTAACCATTGCATCTGTTCCATTCGAAGAACTGGGGTTCAGGAAAGACCTTGGAACAACATCGTATCCTGAATATAACAAGACGTTTCTCTATTCTGTTCCAGCTGTTCTGCTCCTTTGGCCTGCTTTTTTACTGGGTCTGAATAGCTCATGGAATGAACGAAAAAGAAAAGTCCAAAAAGAGAAGGAGGAACAGTCATGAGCAACGAACAACATACTGGTTTTTTTCCTTTCATTATAAATCAGTTAAAACCGAGAGGAAAGATCATCACACCATTCAATGTGATCTCTGCTATCACTATTCTGGTTGCCATTGTTATCCTGGTCATCCGCTTCAAAGATGGATTGGGTGCAGTCACACATGGTTCCCAGGAGATGCCCTGGGGGCTCTGGATTAATTTCAATGTGATCACCGGGGTCGCTTTTGCAGGAGGCGCTTTTGTAGTCACTTTCATGGTATATATCCTGGGCATGGAGAAATACCGACCGGTCGTGAGGGCTACTGTACTTTATGCTCTCCTGGCTTATATATTCTATGCCGGCGCTCTGCTGCTCGACCTGGGTCGTCCCTGGAAAGTGATCAATCCGATCATTGGCAATTCGTTCGGGATCAGCTCCGTGCTTTTCCTGGTCGCCTGGCATTTTATTTTATACATGATCTCTTTATTCATCGAGTTCAGTCCGACAATAACAGAATGGGCTTCTCTGAAACGATGGCGGAAAACCGCTGTTTCAATGACCCTCGCGGTAGTGATCTTTGGTATTGCATTGTCGACATTACATCAATCCGGACTTGGAGCACTCTTTTTGATGGCCAAGCCGAAGATTCATCCATTATGGTATTCGGAGTTTATCCCAATCCTGTTCTTTATATCCAGCATTTTTGCCGGGCTTTCTCTGGTTATCATCATGGAAACAATCAACCAGCGAGTTTATAAAGAAGATATGTCGTTACTGCATAAAAACTCCCATGGTAATATAATTATAAGTTTTGCCAGGGTCTGTACGGTAACTATGTTTGTCTACCTCTTCATGACTGCGTTGGTCTTCGTGCATGGCAAAAACTATAGATTCATCACTGATTCCTGGTGGTATTGGTATGTTGTGGAGGTGATTGGATTTGTCATGATCCCATGCATCATCTTCCTGTTTGGATTCAGGCGACAAAATCTGCTGTTGGTTCGGACTGCAGCCATCATGGCAATCATTGGAATTATTTTAAACAGATTGAATATCTCGACCATTGCTTATCAATGGTATGATAAAACGATTCACTATCCTACCTGGCAAGAGGTTGTGGTAAGTGTAGCAGTCATTTTTGTGCAAATCCTGGTATTCAGGTGGATCATCAGGAGAATGCCCGTCTACCAGAAATCGCCCTCATGGGCTGTCGCACATTAGAAATAAAAAACATTTATTCATCATAAGAAAAAGGAGGAAAAAATGGAAGGTTTCAGTAGAATAGATATTTTCGATACAAAGGGAATGGAGTATATATTTGTAATTGGATATCTGATACTTCTGATTGTTTTCTGGAAGATATCAACCAAACAGGTAGGAATTAGAAAACAGATTCAAAAAGTCTTTGACAATCTCTCCGCCAGCATGCTGAGAATTCCCCAGGGACTATTTTACAGTAAAAACCATACCTGGACACATCTGGAAGAGTCCGGGGCCGCCAGAGTGGGAGTTGATGATCTGCTCCAGCACATTACCGGAGAGGTTAAATTCAGCAAGTTTATTTCCCCTGGCGAAATCATTCGAAAAGGAGATCTGCTTACGGAGATCCATCAGGAAGGCAAGCATCTAAGGATATTTTCCCCTATATCGGGAACAATTCTGGATGCAAATTCAGAACTTACAGGGAGCCCCGAACTCCTGAATGATGATCCATACAAGGAGGGGTGGCTTTATCAAATAAAGCCATCCAACTGGATGGCAGAAACCAAATCTTACTACCTTGCTGAAAAAGCAACAAGCTGGTCAAAGAAGGAGTTGGAGAGATTCAAAGATTTTCTTGCTGTGTCGATGAAAAAGCATTCATCTGAGCCCGCTTTGGTCATACTCCAGGATGGTGGTGAATTGCGTGACAATACCCTTTCGCATCTTCCCAATGAAGTATGGGAGGATTTCCAGAAGGATTTTCTGGATCACACATCATGAGAAAAGAAAAAAATGGTGTTAACTCACCATTTTTTTTTATCTTTCATGGCTAATTAGCTACCCAAACCCGAAACGGGAATCTGACTATGGCAGCGTTTAAGAATAACGGGCGCAAAAAACCTTCACTCGGTTCTTTGCCTGAGAAATATCTGAAATTTCATTCCTCGATTTATGGACGGGTGGTTTACATTATCACGATCTTGTCTGTTTTTCTGTTTGTAGCGTTTTGGCTCATCTTCAGGTCTGTAAACGAAGAATATATGAAAAGTGTCTTTCGTCAGAACGGAACCAATATCGGTCTCCTTGTGGAAGGGGCTTTGTATCGCTCCATGCTAGAAAACGACAAAGAAGATCTGCAAAGTTCCCTTGATATCATTAATACCATGCCAGGCATCGATGATGTGAATATGTATGATGAGGAGAATAACCTTGTTTATTCATCATTTGCTGACGATACTGTAGGCCACAATAATCCAAATTGCAAATATTGCCATACAAATCTGGAAGAGATGTTTCCCAGAACTGAGAAGTCATATCGAATCATCGATATTGACAATGAATGTAAAATGAACAAAAGAGACAGCAATTGCCGACATCTGTTGATCAGATCGCCCATCATGAATCAAAGATCCTGCTACGAGAGCTCATGTCATGCTCATCAGGCGAGTGATGATGTGCTCGGTTCGCTCGTCATCAGAATCCCGCTGGCAAACCTGGATGCAGCCCTCAGTGAGTCGTTAAGAGATTTTCTCTTCATATCAATCGCGATGACTTTTCTCCTGGTATCTTCTTTAATTTTCTTCACCAGAATAAAAATTAAAAAACCCCTGACTGCTATCATCAAAGCCAGCGAGGATGTGACAAAAGGGGACAAAAGTACCCGGTTGATAATAAAAGACGGTCAGTTGGAAGACATGCGAATGGTTTCTCACGCATTTAATGATATGCTTGATAAGTTGCAATCGGCAACAACCGAATTGCAAAACTGGTCGCAGCAACTTGAATACAAAGTTCAGAAAAAGACGGAAGAGTTAGGGGAAGTTCAAAATGAAATGATTCATATTGAGCGGATCGCTTCTCTTGGAAGATTATCTTTATCTGTAGCCCATGAGATCAATAATCCGCTGTCAGGCATTCTTACTTACTCAAAACTTGTATCCAAACAACTCGGTAATCTGGATCTGGAACCCACAAAAAAGGAGTCTATTCTCAGGCATTTGAAACTGATCGAAATGGAGACGAAACGCTGCGGAGATATCGTCAAAGGCTTGCTTGATTTTTCCAAGACGGATCAAGATGATTTCAAAGCGGTACACCTTCATAAAATCTTACAGGAAACCTATGATTTAATGGCGCATCCGATAAAAATCGCCAACATCCACTTCATCAAAGACTTTAACGCAACGTCAGATTTGATTAGCTGTAGTTCGAATCAGATCAAACAAGCTTGTGTAGCGATCCTTGTCAATGCCTCTGAAGCAACTCAAGAGAATGGTGAAATCGTAATAAAAACGTCTAATCCTGATGACAAAACCATAAACCTGGAGATCATTGATAACGGATCAGGTGTTGCCCAGGAAGACATCCCGCATATCATGGAACCTTTCTTTTCAACCAAACAGGGTGCAAGTGGCATCGGCCTGGGATTGTCCATTGTACTTGGTATCGTAAATAGCCACAATGGACAAATTGTCGTAAAATCGGAGCTTGGGGAAGGTACGACCATTTCACTTACGTTACCGGTAATAAGGAATAAAGGAGACTAACTAATGGCAAAAAAGATTTCATTACTAATCGTTGACGATGAAGAATCCGTCAGAGATTCGTTGTATAACTGGTTCCTTGAGGACGGTTATCGCGTCGAACGTGCAGAACATGCAAAAAAAGCGTTGTCGATGCTTGAGTCTGATCATTTCGATATCATTCTGGCAGATGTTAAAATGCCCGGGATGGATGGACTGGAGATGCTCAGAAGAATAAAGTCCTTAAAAAAAGATTCAGTTGTGATTGTCATGACCGCATTTGCGACTGTGGATACTGCGGTTCAGGCATTAAAAGACGGGGCTTATGATTATATAACAAAACCTTTTGATCCTGATGATTTGTCGCATCTGATCAGGAACGCTTCAAAGCAGATTCAGTTAACAGAAGAGAATGTAGCCCTAAAGGAGAAGGTTATTTCTTTGGAGAATGTGGAGGACCTGATTGGCAACAGCAAAGCGATGATAAAAGTCCTGAAGCAGGTTGAACACGTAGCTCAGTCGGATTCCTCGGTGATTATTACAGGCGAGAGTGGTACGGGGAAAGAGCTCATTGCCAAAGCGATCCATGCCAATTCTCAGCGTAAATTTTTTCCTCTTGTGAGTGTTCATTGTGGCGCATTGACAGAGAGTTTACTGGAGAGTGAACTTTTCGGACACGAAAAAGGAGCTTTTACCGGAGCCATGTATAACCGTAAAGGTAGGTTTGAAATGGCGGATGGGGGAACAATTTTTCTGGACGAGATTGCCACCATTTCCCCGAAAATGCAGATAGAATTACTACGGGTGCTGGAATCAAAAAGTTTTACGAGAGTAGGTGGGAACAAGGAAATTACTTCTGATTTCAGGGTCATCTGTGCGACCAACAGGAATCTGAAAAGCATGGTAGAGAAAGGAACCTTTCGTGAGGACCTCTATTACAGGCTGAATGTTGTGAATATCAATATTCCACCCTTGCGTGAACGGATTGAGGATATTCCCATGCTCGTGGATTATTTCATTAAAAAATACTGTATCTCCATGAACAAACCTCCCATTCCGATTGATTCCGGAGCATTGAAACGGATCCAGGAGTTTGATTTCCCAGGCAATGTCAGGGAGCTGGAAAATATGATTGAGCGTGCCATCGTGATTGGTAACGGGAAGGAGATCCGCCTCAAAGATCTTCCATTGGGTAAAAGCATGATCGATAACTCAGTTGAGAGTCTTGAAGATAATGAAAAACTCCATATTCATCAAATCCTCACTAAGTACGGTTGGAATATTACCCGGTCTGCAAAAGCGTTAAAAGTGGACAGGGTGACTCTTTATAATAAAATTAAAAAATACGGATTAAAACCTGCAGATTGATAATCATAAAATAATCCATTCTAATCAACACCAATCAATTAAGTTCTGTTTGAATGCAGCTGCAACCTATCACATTGATTTCTTTTGGTTATTTTGAGCAGAACTTTCTGGGGGAGCTAGTGGCTGAAGTCTCACTCGAATTTAGCTCTCCGGTGAAAATTATCACGGGGCATCTGGATTTGAGTAATTTTCATGATCCGACGCGACGACAATACAATGGGAACGATTTACTGAAGAAAGTTGATTCTACGTTCTCTTCCGACAACGTAAAAACACTTGGGTTATTCAGCGTGGATCTTTATATTCCCATTCTGACCTATATTTTCGGGCAAGCATATTTAGATGGGCGAACAGGAATTGCATCGCTATACCGGTTTGGAAATGAGCGATATGGAATGGAAAAAGATGATGAAATCCAGCACGCACGGTTGAAAAAAGAGGTAATCCACGAACTTGGACATATGTTTGGCTTGATTCACTGCCATATTCCATCCTGTGTAATGAGGTCAAGCACATACGTAGAAGATATTGATCAAAAAAGTCTGAATCTTTGTTTTAGCTGTCGATCAAAGATGGGAACATAAGTAGAGGCTGTCTCAAAAGCGAGGCAGCTTCTTTTTTTTTGCCCTCAGTCCCTTCATAAACTGAGCAGGATTACAAGCATCGCAGCTG
>CAZTSX010000001.1:155597-158893 GCA_964616825.1 uncultured Prolixibacteraceae bacterium | reverse complement strand
GCTGATGTTTTTTTGTCTTTTTCAAATCGCTGATTGTTAATAAAATGGTTGACAAAAACCTAATGCATATGCCTGATATTCTGCAAGATATGACTATATTGCATCATGAAAAAGATAAAACGTTCGAACGTTAAGTTCAAAGCCTACACACAGAATCAAATCATGCTGATACCACCTTCCCTTGAAGAGATGATTGACAAGAGTCATCCGGTGCGCATCGTCAACCAGGTTATTGATCAGATTGATATTGATCCCTTGTTTGCAAAGTTTAAGGGAGGGGGAACCTCAAGCTATCATCCCAGAATGTTATTAAAAGTTGTAGTGTTTGCCTATTTAAGCAACATTTATTCCTCCCGCAAGATGGAAGCTGCCCTAAAGGAGAACATCCATTTTATGTGGATCTCAGGGATGAATACTCCTGATCATAACACCATAAACCGTTTCCGCAGTGAACGATTAAAGGGGGTTCTCAAACAAGTATTTGGAAAGGTTGTTGAACTGCTGGTAGCCGAAGGGTTGGTAAACCTGAAAGAAATATATCTTGATGGCACCAAGATCGAATCCAAAGCGAACCGATACACCTTTGTATGGGGAAAATCAATAAGAACGAGTAAAAAAAGAATCAAAAAGCAGTTAGAAGAACTTTGGGTCTATACACAGAATATCGCACAGGAAGAGCTCCAGGATATCACACCTACCACCTTCGAACAGATCGATTCACAGAAGGTTGCCGATACAATTACAAAAATAAATGAAGCTTTGAAAGATAAGCCGGCAAACAAGAAGGTAGCTCAGAAATTAATACCGTGCTCTACTCCTGGGCCATTGCCAGTGCTTATCTGCTTTTTGCCCTTTTCTCTCCCCTCTTCTCTTCCATGGCCGATTATTCAGGGAGACGGAAAGCGTTCATGAAATTTTTTACCTGGCTGGGAGCAATCTCCTGCGGAATGCTCTTCTTTTTTACCGGTGAAAATATCGAATTCGGTATCATTTTCTTTGCCTTAGGTACGCTTGGCTATGGAGGCAGCCTGGTATTCTATAACTCGTTTCTGCCTTTAATTGCAGAGCCAAAAGAGCAGGACCGCATTTCTGCCCGAGGCTATTCTCTTGGATATCTTGGAGGGGTCGTACTGATGGTCATTAACCTGATTGTCATCCTTTTTCCGGGAGTTTTCGGGATCACCAGTCCGACTATGCCGGCCCGGATCGCCTTTCTGACAGTCTGTCTCTGGTGGATTGGATTCTCACAGATCACTTTCCTCCGGCTACCGAAATACATCTTGCCTCACCAAATACACAGCCATCGTGTCATCACCAAAGGGTACAAGGAATTACAGAAGGTGTTTCATGTGGTTATCAGGAGCCGTTATCTTACTATTTATCTGCTCGGTTTTTTCTTTATAACCATGGGATTGCTGACAGTCATGTTCATGGCCGCTACATATGGCGAAAAACAACTCGGCCTGTCGACGGAGATCCTCATTTCTACTATCTTGCTTATCCAACTTGTAGGAATGGCCGGCGCCTATTTGTTCGCCTGGCTCTCATCCAAACTCAGCAACCTCAAGGCACTGCTGGTGGCTACCTTCTGCTGGATCCTGATCTGTATCGGAGCCTGGAGCATCACCAATGCATTGGGATTTATGATTGTCGCATTTTTCGTCGGACTTGTCATGGGTGGCTCCCAATCACTGGCCCGATCTACCTATTCGAAGATGATCCCGAAAACCAACGATCACACCTCTTTCTTCAGCTTTTATGATGTAACAGAAAAACTGGCTATCGTCGCCGGCACCTTTGCTTTTGGGGCCATCGAAGCCCTGACCGGCAGCATGCGGAACTCGGTGCTGGGGATCATTGTATTCTTTGTGATCGGATTTGGATTATTAGCGATGCTAATTCCTGGTGAGAAAAAATTTCTTGAACAAAATTAGCTGTTCTTACCCAACTACTCCACTTTCAGGACTTTGTACGTACTATTCCCAATCTTCAAAACGTAAATATTTGGGAGTAAATGGGATAAATCAATTCGCTGATGATTTGTAGTGATCACTCCATGCGAAACTCGTCTTCCTATGGGTGATATCAACTCATATTCTACCGGCTCGGAAAAATCACCTTCAATTTTTATGTATGAATTCGTTGGATTGGGATAAATGTTAATTTGCAGATTGTTGTCACTTAACTGTTCATAACCAGTTATACTGGTAAGGTCATATTTGAAAAAGAACTTCCATATCTCGATGGAAGCGTTGATATCATAATTTGTACCCGGGCCTCCAAGGGGATTTCCAGGCCATGTATGTCCGCCATCGATTACTTTATAATGTTCAACTGTTACATCATTATCACCTCCGTCATAAACGATATATTCAACAGTACTTCCATCATTGGGATCAATATCCGGCAAACTTGTTATGGTAGGTACAGGATTACAATTATTAACATCAACCCAATACTGTAAAACATCATCAATCGATTTCGTCCAGAATGCTCCATCGTAAGGAACAACTCCATCGTCAGTACCATGCATTTGTAAAATAGGTGTAGGGTGGATTGGACTACAATCATCATAAGTTTCCGGGGTCATTGAGCCTGTTACAGATGCAATCGCAGCAATTTCATCATTCAACTGACAGGCGAGGAGAAAGCTCATAAAACCTCCGTTAGACATTCCGGTAGCATATATTTTGGTCAGATCAATGCTGTACTCAACTTCGAGAGAATCAATTAATGCAGCTGTAAATCCTACATCATCGGCAGTGCTTCCGATGGTCCATCCACCAACATTCCAGTGGGTTATACCCAGATGTAATGATCCTTGCGGATGGACAACCAGGAAACCGGCTGTATCTGCGATTGAACGAAAGTCGCCATACCACATTTGTTCTTCAGCAGTACTTCCGTACCCATGATAATTTAACACCAATGGGACCGCTGAGGTTCCTGTATAGCTGGCAGGCACATACAGGATGTACTCTCGGTTCATGCTATCATGAGTGATTGATCCATAAATGGTTTGCTGGGAGAAACATAAAATTGGCAACCCTATGACAGTAAGAATAATTGCTATGGTTTTCATCTTTGTTTTCTTATGATATTCACATAATAAAGACAAAGATAATCTGAAATGGTTGGATCTATGAGATTATTCGCAACCCGCTTTAGCCCTGCGCATCTCTTCTTTATTATTGATGGTTGATATTGTGCCATCTCTGAATTTAATTTCAACAGGGTATTGCAACGCAGGGCGTTCTTTTGAACCTGGGTTTGCTTCATACCATCTTTTCATGGCA
>CAZTSX010000001.1:43685-155497 GCA_964616825.1 uncultured Prolixibacteraceae bacterium | reverse complement strand
TCTATCATTGCCAGTAATAGTTGAACCATCCGGCATGATAAAGGTTAAGGGGAATACCATTTCGAGGCAACGTGCCTTGCTGTTTGCACCTGGATCACCTGCCTTCAGTTGGTCGTCATTATCTGGTGCCTTGTCCTTGCATGAGAACAATATTCCGGCGAGCACTACACCGATAAAAAGTAGTCGTTTCATAGCTTTTGGTCATATTGGTTAATTGCAAATTTGATACAAATATAGGCCTAGAATGATCATATTCCAAGAAAATAATGTGAAGCGGAATCGTAATCACGTACCAGATTTACCAGTTGAATCCGGCTCTTTACCTCTGTCTTGATGAAAATCCGGTAGAGATGATCCTTAACAGTTTGTAGTGTAATAAATAATCCGTCAGCGATTTCCCGGTTCGATTTTCCCTGGCAAAGTTCCTGGATGATCTCTGCTTCACGGGGAGAGATCTCGAACCGGGAGCAGAATGCATCAAATCCAGTTACCTGAATGGAGACGGTATCTGAGTCCTTGGAGATCAGGGGTGCCACCCGTAGAAAAATCATCGGGATGATCATTCCAATAAAGAACAACAGGGTAATTATCAGGTCGATGTAGTATGCATTTCCGGAAAAGAGTGACGGGATACTCAGCAAGATCCCTGATCCGATCAGCAGCCATCCGAGGATTGTAATAGAAGATCCCGTTTTATATTTGGTTCTCGTTTTCTTGGAAAAAATCAGGATGAATCCAGCCAGTAAAAAATAGAGGAAGTTGAGGGAGGTAAAAAAGATCCTGCTGGTATCAGTAATGATTGAATCTGTTGAAAAAACCTTCAGGAAGATCCAGGAGAGGATGATGCAGGAGATGTTGACCAGGAAAAAGGCCACAATCAAATAGATATTGATCGTTTTGAACCGGATATCCAGGGTGAATTTCAGCAGCATAAACCAGGCGGTGACCAGGAACGGGATCCCCAGAAATGAGAGAAACCCGGAGATCTTTTCCATCAACTCCGGACTCTCAACCGGTGTCAGAACATAATGTAAAAATTGTTGTCCCCAAATTCCGTACAATCCGAAGGCGGAAAGAAAGACCAGGTAAAAAAGCAGGCTGGAAAAGTAATTCTCCCGGGTTTTTTTTCTTAACTCAACTGTTATCAGTATCCCCAGAATGGCAACAGCCAGGCACAGTATAAAGTCAATCGTAAAAAGTATCTCTTTCACAACCTCGAAGATAAGAATTTCTCAAAAGTATAGATACGACTTTAGTTGGCTATCCGACTTTGGTCGTGATTTTTCAGATTCCGACCTAAGTAGGAAGGATATCATACGGATCAGGTTTACTTTTGCTTCATCATCAAAACTTTTTCAATCATGAACAAACAGATATACCAACCGTTAACACCATCTTTCTCCACCAGCTTCAGCACCGGGTGGGAGACCATGAAGGATTATTTTCTACGCCTGTTCTTACTTCTTCTTGTCCTCTGGCTTGTTTCCATTCCCATGGGCCTGATACATATTGACCATGAATATGAAACAACAGGAGCAATCCTGCTCCGGATCATTGGAATCGGATATTTTTTCCTTATCTACCCTGTATTTGACTATTGTGTTTCATATCTATTTGTGAAAGGAGTCAGACGAGAAGAGGTTGATGTGAAAAATGTCCTGAAAGGATTTGATTACTATCTCAATATTGTTCTTGCCAATCTCTTGTTGACAGCATTGATCGGAATTGCCTTTTTGGCCCTGATTATCCCCGGGATCATTGTTGCCTGCCGGTTGGCTTTCGTCCAATACCTGGTAATAGATAAACAATTGGGAGCCATTGAGGCTATCGAAGAGAGCTGGCGAATGACCAGAGGATATGGCTGGACCATTTTCGGGATGGGTGTAGTCAGTTTCTTTATCGCTATTGCTGGGCTGTTGCTCCTGATCATCGGAATCATCCCAGCTATCATCTGGATCAATGCCTCTTTTGCTGCTCTTTACCAGAACGTTCTGGCTGAAAAGGAAAAACAGCAAGAAATCACTATAGAAACTTCT
Organism: uncultured Prolixibacteraceae bacterium; assembly: GCA_964616825.1. Lineage (GTDB taxonomy): Bacteria > Bacteroidota > Bacteroidia > Bacteroidales > FEN-979 > QYOJ01. The sequence continues at coordinate 153,461 of CAZTSX010000001.1, read as the reverse complement.
CAATAAGAGGATCTATATATCCGGTGTTATTAAGGGTTTCGCCGGACCGCCATGCAGGCTTAAATGCGATTTGGGATTAATCAGGGCTGTTTCGAAAGAGACAGCCCTGGTTTTTTCAGGAGACTCATTGGAGATTGTCATTATATTTGGGGAGACTATTCTGTTTGATTAGTTGAAGACCAACTGCCGAGGGGAAGGCAATGCCATAGGCCATCCTTTGCAGCCTTATCAGAATGGCTATAATGACCACGAAATGAAAAAATCACTGAATTTTGAAAAAGTTGTCCTTTTAGGCAGAACATTTGCTGAGTATTCTGCTTATTTCGGACTTTCACCAGAATACTTGAAAGGGAAAAAGATCCTGGATGTAGGTGGTGGTGTCAGCTCTTTTTGTGCAGAAGCGAATTCAATGGGAATTTACACTAAATTCAATGAGAATTACATTTCAGGAGGTTTACCTAAACTTTGTATCCCTGATAAAGAATTCGATATTTCATTAGTTTCGTACCTGCTGTTTTTATATTCGGATAGACTAAATTTAGACTTTCATATCAAGTCTATCTTAGAATTGATTAGAATCAGTAAGCAAGAAGTACGAATTTACCCTTTAACTACCCTTGAAGGGAAGAAGAGCAGGTTAATTAAAGAATGCTTAAAAGACAAGAGATTGACAAACATGGATATTGAGATCAAAAAAGTGAATTTTGAGTTTTTTAAGAATTCAAATGAAGTAATGATAATAAAACCTACTGGCAATAATGTGACTTAATCGTTATAGAACCAGACATTCATTATCCCTGCTCCCCGGTGATTCCATGCATAGTAAGGGAGAAGGACGAGGGACGAGGGACGAAGCTTCACGGGTTGATCAACGCCCAAATCGATCGACCTGAACACATTGCCCTCCAGTGTTCCTACTCCATTCAACAGGCCGGAATCGAAAGTATAGGTAAATGGCGCTGCAATTGGGATGACCAGACTCTTTAAATCTCCCCCATTATCAACACCTTCTGCGCAAAAGACAACAGGTCCACGCGTAAGGGCAACCTTGTTCCGGTCATCAACGATTAGATCTGTTGCCAGCACTTTGCGTACCGGCATCGGAAGAGAGAATTCCACGATATCACCCATTTTCCAGGTTTTTGTGATTCGGGCATATCCATTTTTGATCTTCAACTGACGTAACTTTCCGTTCACCATCAATGAAGGAGAGAGAGCTGAAGGTTGCGCGAACCGGTACAATCCGCCGGGAAGAACTTCATTCCGGGCCCATCCGGGAATCCGAAGACAAAGAGTTATAGTGATCGGTTTCTCCGGATTAACTGTCAGCCTGATATCCCCATCCCATGGATAGTTTGTTTGTTGTTTTATGTTAACATCCTGGTTATCAATACTTACATGCCCTTCACTGCCGATGAACAGGTTTACGAACAAGCTATCGGCGCGGACTGCATAAATATACCCGGATACAGATGGAATGAACCGGGAAATGTTGGATGGGCAACAGGAGCAACCAAACCATTCAGAGCGATTATAGTCTCCTTCAGATTCAAGCGGGTTAGGATAGAAGAACCGATTTCCCGTCATCGATATTCCGGAGAGCATGCCGTTATAAAGCGTTCGTTCAAGTACATCAATGTATTTGCTGTCGCCATGCAATAAAAACATCCGTTGGTTCCAGAAGATATTTGCAATTGCGGCACAGGTTTCATTGTAGGCGGTGAGGTTGGGTAATTCATATTTATCACCATAGGCTTCGCCTGACCAGCGGGAACCGATTCCTCCGGTAAGGTAAATCTTGGCGGTGACCACATCATCCCAGATCCGGCCGATGGCATTAATGTATGCTGAATCACCTGTCAACGCAGCGATATCAGCCATGGCAGAGTACATATAAGTAGCCCGTACCGCATGCCCCACAGCCTCGATCTGGTCAATGACCGGCAGATGATCCTGCGTATAGGTGCTTCCGCTCTTCTCCCCTTTTCCCCGCTGGTCTAAAAAGAATTTAGCCAGATCCAGGTACTTCTTCTCCCCTGTCACCCTGTAAAGTTTTGCCAGACCGATCTCGATCTCCTGGTGGCCGGATGCAATGTATCGTTTATCCGGGCCAAATGTGTCGCAGAGCATATCGGCATTTTTGATCGCCACATCCAAAAAGGAGCGTTTTCCGGTAGCGTCATACCATGCGACAGCGGCTTCATACATATGGCCAACATTGTAAATCTCGTGACTTCCGTTGTAGCGGGTGTTGACCCACCGCTCTTTCGCCCATGACTTGTCAGGATTGATGGTGCGCATTGTATAGAGATACCCATCAGGTTCCTGGGCACCAGCGATATCCGCAATCAGGCTGTCGAGAAAGCCTTCCAGCACCGAATCGGGATGAGTTGTTAACGAATATGCTCCTCCCTCAATGATTTTGTATACATCAGAGTCGTCGTAACCATATTTGCTGCAGAAATTGCCTGTTTCAATTTCACCGGCATTCACCTTGCCAGCGACCTTAAAATTTTTCAAACGGCCAGTCTCCTCCGATTTTTGAAACGCGAATGGGATGGTTATGATCCGGTTGGTATCCAGACGGGGAAGCCAGAAGTTATCCTCAATTTGAACATCAGAAAATTTAACAGGCGTATACGGATAATCACCTGTCTGGGCAATCAGGGTACCCGATATCAGGTAGGCAGTCAGGAGATAAAATAGATTTCTCATGGTTTCACACGATTCTCTTCTTATCCAGAAGCATCTGAAAGCTTTTCTTATAGCTTTCACCGATTGGAATGAGTTTATCGGCCACTTTGATCATGTTTCCTTCAATCGATTCGATTTTGTCGACTGTCACGATATATGATTTGTGGACGCGGATGAAATTATTGGAAGGGAGAATCTCTTCGATACCTTTAAAAGTCTGCAGGGTCATAATCCTGGCTTTTGGAGTAACAATTTTCAGATAATCTCCCTGGCCTTCAATGTAGAGGATCTCATCAAAGGAAACTTTATGCAATTTGAAACCGCTTTTAATAAAGAAGTAGTCGATCTTTGGATTGAAGATAGAGACTTCTTCAGGTGTATATTTGCTATTGACCTGACGGCAAAGTTTCTCGTGCACCTTATCCACTGCTTTCACAAAACGCTCAAAGGAGATCGGTTTCAGCAGGTAATCTGTCACATCCAGTTCATATCCCTGTAAAGCGAATTTATCATAAGCAGTGGTAAATATTACCTCCGGTTTTGGTTTCAGAATATTCAGCATCTGAATCCCTGTCAGCTCTTCCATCTGAATATCCAGAAACATCAGGTCGATTTTCTCCTGCCTCAGGAAATCCATGGATTGAAGGGCATTATCAAACGCTTTCACAAGCTTTAAAAAAGGGATTTTCTGAATGTGATCCTCCATCACGTCCAGTGCCAGAGGCTCATCATCTACTGCAATGCATGTAATCATCATTATTTCTGAATGGTTAAGTGAACATGGTATTCCTCCTGCTAATGGCCGGAAAATTGAAGTAAAGATATAAAGATCAGCGTCAAATTGATGTTGAATGCTTGATTTTATCGATGAAACTGGTTCGTCGCTCTGTCAATCAGGTTTTTCATGATATCACTACATACATCCCGGCTTATGTGCAATAAGACGAGCTAAGTGTATGATTGATCCAAAATATTTCTCTTTCGATATTCTCCCATACAACGATGCATTGAACATGTTTGAGTTCAAAGTCAGTCCGGCTAACCTCCAGAGTGACACAAAATACTCCCATATCGGCCTGGATCAGGCCTGGGAGATTTTTTGGGATTGAGCTGTCATTGAGTCAGAATAACACGCACTAGGTTAATAATATCGAGTAAAAACATAAATTGATATAAATTTCATAAAAATCATCATTGTTCAACTTAAATTTGACCAAACATCAGAGATTATGAGACCATTTGTACGCTTATTCTGCCTCCCCATTGTCTTTCTGTTTCTTGCCGGATCCTCTTTCGCCCAGGAACCAGACGACGGACCGATGAATCGGGATGAAGTCACTTTCTATGAGCCATCTGTAGGAGGGCTCAGATCAGATCTGAATCCAGTCATTGTTAATGTGATCAACCAAATCAATTCCGACAGTATCCGTGCCACGATTCAACATCTACAGGATTATGGCACACGGTTCATGATGGTGGATAATCGAAAAGAGATTGCCACATGGATTGCCAACCAGTTTATCTCTTATGGAATGACCAATGTAGTCCTTGATTCGTTTCTTTGCTATGTAAATTGGGGTGGCATTTATGTTGATACACTATGGCAATACAATATAGTAGCCACCCTAACCGGTCAGAGCGCTCCGGAGGAGATCTATGTGATCGGTGGGCATTATGACTCCTATTGTAGTCCTGACCCATATACTTTTGCACCAGGAGCAGATGATAACGCCTCATCAACTGCTGCTACATTAGAAATTGCCAGGGTCATGCAGGCCAGCAATTACCAACCGGAAGCGACCATTCAATTTACCCTGTTTGCAGCCGAAGAACTCGGACTGTTTGGCTCCCGTTATCAGGCCCAAAAAGCTTACGAAACCGGAGAGGACGTCAGGTTTATGCAGAATCTGGACATGATAGCAAACAATCCGGACAGCCTGAATGAGGTTCTTATCTTCAGGTATCAGTTTTTTGAATGGGCCAGCATTCTTGGAGCTGCTGCCATCGAGCAATACACTTCGCTGGAAGCAGTCTTCTCTAACCAATGGAATAGCTCAGGGTCTGATTCAAGAGGATACTGGGAGTGGGGATTCCCCAGCACCTATTTTGAAGAATTTGATTTCAGTCCTAACTGGCATCAACCCACTGACATAATTGATAACTGCAATATCGATTATTGTGCTGAGATCACACGAGGAGCCTGTGCTACAATCATGTCACAGCAATTCCTTCCTTATCCGCAAGGACTCCAGGCCACGTCATCCAGTGATAATATCACAATTTCCTGGGACCCGACGGAAAATGCCCTTGTAGACGGTTTTAATATATACAGATCAGTGGCCGTTGGGAGCGGGTTTGAAAAATTAAACCAGGCTCTTATATCTGATACCTTTTACCTGGATATCCCGTCGGAATCAGGCAAACAGTTTTATTATAAAATTACGATTGCCAATGATCAGGGTGAAGAGAGTATGTTCTCAGAGGTGGTTTGGGGATCTTTGTTTGCTTTTACCGATACCCTCCTGGTGGTCGCTTCGTTGAATGGGAATGAAATCACTCCGGATAGCATTTACCAGTTTTATGTTTCAGTATTGGATACGATCCCCTTTACCTGGGTTGACGTGAACAACATTCACCGGCTCGATCTGGGAACTCTCTCCCGTTATCAAAACGTATTGTGGCTTCAAAATGGTTTTGTCACATTCCAACCTACTGATACGCTGGGATACAATCTTTATTCTTTCTTCTCAAACGGAGGGAATATGTTTGTCTCAAGCTTCATCCCCACCAAATTCTGGGCAAATAATAGTAGCTATCCCACCAGTTTTTCGGAGAACTACTTCATTTCCAGGTATTTTAAAATTGACAGCGTGGATCGCCAGCTCAACTCTTTCATGTTCCAGGCCTATCCTTCTGCTGATGACTATGACACGCTACGGGTAGATCCGGCAAAGAATTTAACGCCTGAGTATCCGGGAGAGCTGTTCAATATCGAGGTGTTCGCCCCCACGACTGAGGGGACTGTGATTTACCGCTTTGACTCACAGTACGATCCTTCAACCAACCTGGGAAAGATGCAGGGCAGGCCTGTTGGTATTGAATATATGGGTGAGGATTTCAAGACCATCTTCATGAGCTTTCCATTGTATTATATTGATACCGCTGACGCGAAGAACCTGTTGAAATATGTGATGACCTATAAGTTTGGAGATCCAACCGGTATACCTTCCTATTCCGGAGGAAGCGATGTCATGCTTCTGCAAAATTACCCCAATCCATTCTCCAACGAAACTACGATTCCGTTTTTTGTGGATGAACCGACACATGTCTCACTGGCTGTATATTCACTTCAGGGAAAGAATGTTGCACAACTGGTAAACAAAAAGATGTTTAAAGGGATCTACAATATTACCTTCTCCTCAAGTCGTCTTCCGTCGGGCCTCTACCAGGTGGTCCTGAAAACAGATCGTTCTTTATTTACACGGAAGATCGTGCTGATTAGATGATGAGGTAGTCTGGTGCACTCAAAGCCGGTTGTCGTCATGACGACCGGCTTTTTTTTCGGTATACTTTTTTGTACTTTCGTACTGAAAATCAAGATGAATATGACTCTCCAAAAAGGGAATAAAAAAGAGCAAGGCTTCGGGGCTGCACCCGTTTTCTTTACGGCTATTGCAACCATTCTTGGCGCGATCCTTTTCCTGCGTTTTGGATTTGCTGTGGGAACATTAGGATTCTGGGGTGTGATACTGATTATCATTTTGGGCCACATGGTAACTATCCCCACTGCCCTGGCAATCTCAGAGCTGGCTACAAACAAACGCGTGGAGGGAGGGGGTGAATATTTCATTATATCCCGTTCCTTTGGCTTGAATATCGGAGCTACCATCGGATTTGCGCTTTTTCTTTCCCAGGCGATCAGCATGGCCTTCTACGTTATCGCCTTCACAGAATCTTTCGAGTTTTTCTTTAACTGGGTCCAATCCAGTTTCGATATCCTGTTGCCCCGCCAGGTGATTAGTGTCCCCCTGATGCTTCTTCTCTCACTCCTGATCATCTTGCGGGGAGCAAAGCTGGGTGTGAAGGCTCTCTATTTCGTTGTCGGACTTCTCGGGATATCGCTGATCCTTTTCTTCGCAGGGCAAACAAGCTATGTTACTACTTCAGGGATCAGTGTGGCTGAAGAGCCACTTCGGAATATGGATCAGTTCTTTTTTGTCTTTGCCATCGTATTTCCAGCCTTTACAGGAATGACTGCCGGTGTAGGACTATCAGGGGACCTGCGCAAGCCCTCCCGTTCGATTCCCCTGGGAACGATTGGCGCCTCCCTTATCGGGATGATTGTTTACGTATTTGTGATCTACAAGCTGGCCTCCTCTGCCTCTCCCGAAGATCTGGTCAACAACCAGTTGGTCATGGGCCAGATAGCTATTGGTGGAGCGATCATCATCCCGTTAGGGTTGGCCGCATCTACTCTTTCATCAGCAATCGGATCTGCCATGATCGCACCCCGTACCCTGCAGGCACTGGCAGGGGATAAATCGTTTCCGGTTAAATGGATCAATCGAATTCTTTCTCTGAACCGGAAAAAAGATAGTGAGCCTCAGAATGCCTCAATCATAGCCTGTTCTATTGCGATGCTTTTCGTCCTGATGGGAAATATTAACGCTGTGGCAGAGATAATCTCGATGTTTTTCCTGGTTACGTATGGTTCCCTGAACCTGATATCCTTCCTGAATCATTTTGGCTCCTCCCCATCCTACAGGCCCTCCTTCAGGTCGAAATGGTATCTTTCACTGATCGGTTTCCTGATCTCAATCTGGGTGATGTTTAAGATCAACACTCCATATGCTCTTTCAGCCTACCTGATCATGATTGCGATCTACCTGACCATCAACTACTACCACAAAAACAGGAAAGGGATGGAAGCAATCTTTACAAATTCCATTTTCCAGATGAGCCGAAACCTGCAGGTATATCTGCAAAAAAACCGTAAGAGCCGCACAAATAACGAGTGGCGTCCCAGCGCTATCTGTATCTCGGAAAACTCTTTTGAGCGTCATACGGCCTTTAACTTTCTGAACTGGATATCCTATAAGTATGGGTTCGGCACCTATATCCATCTGATTAAAGGATACTATTCACGACAATCGTATCTCCAGTCGAAACACGAGATGCAGAGGCTTCTGCGTCAATTCGACACGGTTGACAACCATGTCTACTTAGACACCATCATATCTCCATCATACTCTGCCGCTATTGTAAATGCCATTCAGGTGCCAGGCATAGCCGGAATGGAGAACAACATGGTGATCTTTGAGTTTGATAAGGAAAACCCGACCAACCTCCAACATATCGTCGACAACTTTGCTCTGGTCAATTCCGGGGAATTTGACATTTGTATTGTAGGAAGTTCGCGCAAACCCATCAATTACCATGGGGATATCCATCTCTGGATCCATAGCGATTATGAGAAGAATGCAAATTTGATGATCTTGCTGGGCTTTATCATCCTCGGTCATTCCGACTGGAAAAAATCCAGTATCAAAATCTTTGAGATCTGTAAACCCGACAGTTTGGCAGTGAACAAAGAGAAGATGGCGAACCTGATTCAAACCGGCCGATTAGAGATTACAAGAAAAAACATTGAGATCATCATGGAAAGGCCTGAAATAAGTAAGAAAGAGCTAATCAACAAGAAATCGGCTGATGCAGGATTAACATTGATCGGTTTTGCAAAAGATACCTTAAAGCACAAAGAGGCGGAACTCTTCACCGGATATGATGAGCTCGGTACCGTAATCTTTGTCCATGCCCACGGGCCTATGGAGATTGAATAACCTCGTCGCTGGTTACCTTACCGTCTTCTACCTGGATAACCCGCCGGGCTTTGTTTACTACACGCTGATCGTGAGTAGAGAAAATGAAGGTGATGTTCTCCTCCCGGTTCAGTTTCTCCATAATATCAAGCAGGTTACTCGTTGATTGCGAATCCAGGTTAGCGGTCGGTTCATCGGCCAGGATAAACTTTGGTTTTGATGCCAACGCCCTGGCAACAGCTACTCGTTGTTGCTGGCCGCCTGAGAGTTTGGCAGGACGGCTGTTCACACGATCTCCCAAACCGACCGATTCCAGAAGTTCTGTTGTCCGGGTATGTCGTTTCTCTCTGCTGTAACCCTGCAGATTCATGATAAACTCCACGTTCTCATAGGCTGTCAGGACCGGAATCAGATTAAAGGATTGAAAGACAAAGCCAATATTCTTCAACCTGAAATTGATCAGTTTTCGGCTTGATAATTCGCCAATGTTCAACCCATCAATCTGGATTGTCCCTTCCGATGGTTCATCCAGTCCGCCCAGCAGGTTAAGGAGAGTTGTTTTTCCGCTTCCTGAGGGGCCTACAATGGCGGCAAATTCCCCTTGCTGAAAGGTTAGATTTACTCCGTTCAATGCATGAACGGCTACTTCCGAGTCGTTGTAGATCTTTTTCAGATCTTTGATTTCAATGATATTCATAATCGTTGGTTTATTCGGTTCTGACGGCTTCTGCCGGATTGAGTTTTAATGCTTTTCTGGCCGGGTAGATAGAGGCCAGGATTCCAATACAGATGACCATGACAGTCAGCGTGATGAAAAAGTTCAGATCAAGGTATGGATACATGATCGGATTGTACCCGATCTTTTCAAATCCCTCGGCAAAACTGCTGAGACTAATCCCGGTATGGGAGGTGTAAAGGGTAAGGATGTACCCAAGAGCCATTCCAATTGCAGCTCCGGTTAGTGAAAGGTAGACCGATTCCAGCATGATCATCAGGAAAATCCGTCCCTTGTTCATGCCAATTGCGGCCAGCATTCCGAGCTCTCTTGTCCGTTCAAGGATGGTCATTAACATGGTGTTGATGATACCAAATCCCAGAGCAAGAAGGATGATCGTCATAAACATGTAAAGCCATACTACAGTCAAATCGGACATCATTCCGAGCATCGGATCGATCTCTTTCCAGTTTCTGACAAGCAATTCAGGAAAGGAACCGGTCAGCTCATCCTGTACGGCTGTAACCAGTCCGGGGGAGATAAGGCTGATGACCAACTCCTGGTATTTCTGCGGGTTAGTAATAAGTAATTTGGCAATATCGACTTTCCTTACAAAGACATTCATCTCATCAAACATAGAGTTGCTCGTCCGGTAGATGCCGCAGATCCTGAAAGCGGCACCGGTCAGATTGCCCTCATTGTCCTGGAATGTCAGGACAATTTTGGAACGCAATCGCACTTTGAGTTTCTCAGCCAGGGCTTTTCCGACCACGATCTGGTTCTTTTTATTTCCATCGAGGTAGGTACCACACGAATCACAGATCATGGCAGATATCTCTGTGACCTGTTGCTCTTTTTCCGGATCAATTCCGAAAATCATTACGCCGGTACCGGCATTGGCACTGTTTGCCATCGCCTGAAATTTGATCCGCGATGACCAGGCTTTTACTTCAGGTAACGCGTCAAGATTTTCCTCAAGTTGACCTGCGTCGCCATTGATAGCATACTGGATCTCGTTGTCGTCAATATACTTCGGATTGTGAATCTGAATATGGCCTGTTTCACGGCTGACAGCCTCTTTGATGCGCTGTTCTACCATCCCTTTCATGATAGCGGAGGAGAAAACACCGCCAAACAGGCCGAATGTGATCGCCAGGATCACCACAAGGCTGCGTACCTTATTCCTCCAGATATTCTTCCATGCAATTATCCAAATCATACTAGTAAGGTATTATCTTCTTAATGCGTTGATTACAGTTAATCTGCTGATTTTTACTACCGGCAGGATCATCACCACAAGCAGGATGACGAATACGGTTATCGCCTGAGCGAAAAAGTAAGAAGGTTCCCAGGCTACCGGCATTACTGGTTCAAATCCCATACTGATGGTAGCTTCCGCTATCTCCCCGGTCAGGGGGATCGGGTTCAGGAAGAAATAATAGATCAATGGGATCGCCGCTGCCGTCCCTGCTAACACACCGAGCAGGCCAATAAAAATGAGCTCGGTTGCTACAATCCGGGTTAATTTGATTTTCTGCATCCCAATCGCGATCATCATCCCGAATTCCCTGATTCGTTCGCTGAACATCATCAGGATGGTTCCGAAAATTCCGAATCCGACAATCATATATAGGATCGCCAGCATGATCAACCCGGAACCGTTATCCGACTCGATCTGCTGAACCACCTCAGGCATCATCTCCTCCCAGGTCATTACCTCATAGATTTCAGGATCGAGCTTCACCTTCAGTTGATGGGCGACTTGCCGGTAATTCTTCGACTCAGCCAGATTGAATGCAAGAGAGGTCAACATGTTATCAGCAGAGAATAATGATTGAGCGATGGGGAGACTCAAGAAGATCATCCGGCCATCCAGCTCCGGTGAAGGAAAATGAATAATCCCTTTAACCGGGAATATTCCGGCTGCACTCATGCCGTGGTAGCCCTGTCCGATCAGAACCAGGGTATCGCCAATACCAGTTTTAAGATATTCAGCCAGTTTTTGACTAACCAGTGCCCCATCATCATCCGGGGTCAGGTACTCACCTTTTACCAGTTTTTTGCGCAGACCAGTTAGATTGTCCTCCTCATCAGGTACCACGCCATTGACCATCACACCTTTTGTTTTTGTCCCATAGGACCCCAGGGCAAATGATTCCAGGCGTGGAGCATAGCCAAGAATTTCAGGGACCTCATCTATTGTGGCAACCAGTTCCGGGGTGTATTCAATGGTGTTGTTGATGATCTTATCATCCCAGTAACCAGTTGCATGAACCTGAAAGTACCCTGAATAGGCATGAACAATATTGTGGACCATCAGGTCGTAGCTTCCCAACTGGAAGGCTCGCATAAGCAACGCCAGGAAAATGGCAAAAAAGACAGAAGCTGAGGTGATCAGTGTTCTCCGTTTGTTTCTCCAGAGGTTTCGCCAGGCTATTTTTATCGTTTCCATTGACTTGACCTATTTGATTGTTTTCATGTTTTGTTGAGAGAAGAAGCTCTCAGAGATCTTTATGTTGAATTTCACACGTATGATATCCACCAGCGTTTTCTGATTGGGTTTATCTTCCGGGATGATCTCAAAATGGGTTGGGATCTTCCGGTCATACATAAATTTGATGTCGGATAAAAGGTGTGTCTTGACAAGGTAATCATCTTCATCGAAATACTCCGTCCGTAGCTGGTAATACTCTTTCTTACTGATCCACATAATGATCTTTCCCCATACGACGGCGGCATCTTCTTTCGGATCAAGTTGAATCAAAAAACAGTCATACCCGGCTATGGTGTCGTTCCCGATAATTGTATGATGATAATCAACCACAATGGAAGACTCTTTCAGGATGTCATCATTGGAATAATCCGAGCCCATCCATCCCTGCGACATCATCGAAGGCGGAAGTTTGATCATCCGGTTGATCGTGGGATTCCAGCTCCACATGTCGTTTTTCAGTTTCAGAAATGTTTGACCACTCTCCTTGGGAGGTTCAGTGATCAGTGTCAGGGAAAAGTCTCTTCCTTTAGCCCAGGACTCAAAACTGACTGTACGCTGCCAGGTTGGTCTTACGACGGTCATTATCATCTCCATCTGGCTGGACTGGCCTTCCATCTTGTTATGTGCCTTTTTTACGATCTCTTTTGCATCCTGTGCCTGAACAACAACATGCATGCAGAAGATTATCGATAGTAAAACGAAAATGGGAATTCGCACTGTTTTCATCGCTGTTCCTCCTAGTATTATAATGGTTTGCAATATCGTTTAATCAGTAAGTCTTTTACGTTATCGATCGGGTATTTATCGGGATTAAAGATGTAATTCATGACAATCCCATCCAGGGTGGTATGAAACAGCCATGTCTCGCTTTCCGGGTCCTCAAAATTATGCTTTTTAAAATAGGTGGCAATCATTCTCCACATTTTTGAGGTCAGAACCTCCAGTTGAAGTTTGTCCATCATCTCCTGTGCGGATGGCTGAATTAAGAGCATATAGAGAAATTTCCAGTAATCGATATTCATTTTAAACGTACTAACCTGTTGTTCAATGAAATACTTCATCTCTTCAGTAGTCAGGATCCCATCTCCATCGGGATCAAAAAAATCATACAGGTGGTTGATAAAGGACTTGATAAGCTCATTCAACAGATCTTCCTTGCTTGAGAAATAATTATAGATCAATCCCTTGGAGATATTCGCTTTCTGGGCAATATCCTGCATGGTTGTATGAGTAATTCCCTGTTTTGCAAAGAGTTCCAGAGCGGCACTCAAGATCTCCTCTTTGCGATCCTCCCGGATCTTTGCAAACTGTTCTTTCGTTTTTGGTGCCATAGGTTCATGCTTTAAAAACTCCATTTCAGGCGTAATGCTGAAAGACAGGACTGGAAGTACAGATTCTGGTCGTGTTGAGGACCTGTGTTTTTAAACCTGCCGTTGAAATATTGAATAAAAAGGCTCAGGTCGATATTTTGTCTCAGTGAATAGTTGATATTCGGGCCTATGAAATATCCATTCAGGTCGGGGTAATACATGACCGCCAGGTTAACATCGAACAGGGGGGTGATTGGGTAAGTTCCCTGTAGAAAGATGTTCCACTCGGCGAATGAGAGCATGTTGGGAGAAGGTGGGGCCTGATAAATGCTCAACAAACTCTCCGGTTCAAAATTTGGAGGTAGCTGATTATAGAATACTTGAAATGTCAGGGCCAGAGAGTTTGAAAATACATAGTCGAGGCCGATTGTTGCAAGTAACTGCCCACTGGTATCTTTCTCCGGACGTTTTGGATAGAAATAGCTGATCTCCCCTCTGAATCCAGCCTGACTGATGTTTCCCGACCAGCCTGTTCCAATCACAAAATTCCGATCATCAACCAGTCCGCCAAGGAACTGAATATCATATTGTAGCATGTTAAACCTGGCCAGTCCTGCAATGGTAATTCTCCCCTTGTTATTCCATTTTACTGCAGCTTCCAGCACGGAGGTATAACTTGGATAAAACTGCAACCGAATGGCATCACTCCCGGGTCGTTCAGGATAATCAAAATCATAAAATGAATAGGTATTGAAGATGTCGTTTGGATTCCATACGAATGCTTGTCCCCAGTTGATCCGTTGTCGTCCAACCGTTAATTGTACTTTCCCGGCAGTCAGAGAGAACCAGGCCCGGTCGAATTGCGAAACCAACAGGAACGATTTGCCGGAGAAAACACTCCATGTCATGTTTATCAATCCGGGATCGGTTGTGATAGATCCTTTATAATCCGGGACCTGGGTAAAACTCTGACCAAAAATAAACCGGTTTCGCATGCCAATCCCCATTCGAAAGACTTTTCCCGGATACCAGGAAAAATCCAGCCGGTTGTGGATCTCATTATCAAGTACCCATGGATCGTTGATCTTGGCAAATTGAAACATCTGCATGTCATTCAAATAACCTTTCAGCTCCCACCTCTTCTCCTTCCTCTCCTGAGCCATCAACAGGGTCGGCGTGATTAATACCAGTAAGAATACCTGAAATCTGAACATCGATCAATTGTTTATTGACTAAACGGTCGGTCAAAAATAAAATAATTATTCGACTTTCCTAAAAAAAACCGGAAAAAATTCCGGTTTTAATGATTTTTTAATAGAAACTTGGACATTCGAGGGGCACGTAACCTTTGGATCGTCCGGTAGGAATGTAGCCGCGGCCTCCACGATTTCCTCCATCTCCGCCAAACAAGGCGAATCCGTCGAACTCCAGCACCAGGCTGATCTCATGCGCACCACCTGTTCCCTGCATCACACCGGCAATCTGGAGATCATAGCTATAGATAAATTTAATGCTCATGTCTTGCATAAACATATATTTATAACCAGCCAGCAGTGCAACCGCGTTGTTCGTCTCCCCTGTTAGGGTAGTCTTATACCATCCCCCAAGATAGATGTTGAACTTCAGCAGATTCAATCCAACCTCAAGATAGTTGAGCCCAGCCTGCCTTTGAAACATAAAGCCCGGATTGATTCGAAGGGGATCACCGTTGTTTCCATACATGCTGGATGAGGAGCCATATCCTGTTGTGAATACTGCGTCTCCATGGATCACCCACTTCCGGGGATATGGGGCGCTTCCATCGGAAAGCAATGAGACATCCGGGCGAAAAAGGTGATCTGCAGCAAATCCGAGAGAACCGGTCATATTCCCGGTCTCATTCATAAACTGGAAAATACCTCCGGCAGCGAAGTCGGGCACAACCCGTGAGCCGGCATCAGGGGGAATGAAAGAGGTCTGGTATATCGCACCGTATTTTGGATCAAGCTGGTCGGCGAAGACCAGGTCGTCCCAATTTACTTTTCGCTGCAATACAGCAGCTTTGACACCTACCTGGGCAACCATAAAGCTGGCTATCCGAATCCGGACACCAACGGTCAGTGCTGCCTGTAACGTATTGATCAGACCAGCGCCAGGCGAGTCGGAGTTGATCATGATCCCGATCCCTCCGGCGCCTGGAAGATTTCTGTCTCCCAAATCAGCTGAGAAATAGTATGATTTGAAGTCGATCGGCAATGATGGCCACTGATCACGGAACAGAAACCTGGCCCGCAGCCCCGTATTGATCCCGGTGTATGCCGGGTTAAAATAGAGCGGGGTGCTGAAGAACTGCGAATAGTTGATGTCCTGTCCCCTGGCTGATTGGAATGTTCCCAGGATTCCCAGTATCAATAAGCATGGATATATAAAAACCTTTTTCATCTAGGTATATATTAGCTAATTATCGTATCAGTGTTAATGTGCCTATGGTCTCGTAATCGCCCATTCCGATATCTGAACCTTCCCATGGAGAATTATCTATAAAGGTCGCGCTGACTTTCCACATATAGTTACCCTGCGGCATCAATTCTCCGTTAAAGGAACCATCCCAGGCCTCTTCCGGTCGTCCCTGTGTATCCAGTTTTGTGGATTCCCACATCAGGTGTCCGGAAGTGTTAAAGACCTGAATATGAAATTTCTTCAGGTTGATCCCGACAGGCTTGAACAACCTGACAGCCAGGTTGGAACTGGTCGGGGCAAAAGCATTGGGGATATAGAGTCCCTTGAAGAGGAGCTCATATTCAAAGTAAGTGGTATCAGTACATCCGAATTCATTGAGAGAAATAAGTTCAATGATGTAGGTGCCATCTTCAGTATATGTGATCACCGGGTTCTCCTCTGTAGAACTCTGCCCGTTGCCAAAGTTCCATATGTAGCTGTTGGCACCGATTGAGTAATTCTGCATCTCTAATTTTCCGTTCAAACCATCAATATATTCCCTGATATTGAATGCACTGAGAGGTGTTACATTGACTATCACAGTGGAGTCAACAGTATCCATACATCCATTATAATCCTGCACGATCAGCCTGACAGGATAGGTCCCCGTTGAACTGTAAACATACTCCGGATCCTGGATATTAGAAGTATCTGTGATGATGCCTGCTACTCCGAAGTTCCATTTCCAGTAGCCGATGGTTGTATCCGTGAATACCGACATATCTGTAAAGTATGTAGGATTACCCTCGCATGCTATTGTACTTTCAAACATCGCTTCCGGGACACCAAACACCCTTGTCTCTTTGGTGATCGAGTCGGTACAACCATATTGGTTCGAAACGATCATCCTAACATCATAGAGTCCCGGATCCAGGTATTTGTGGCTTGGATCCTGCAATGTGGATGTATCACCGGTTCCGGAAGCCGGTTCTCCAAAGTTCCAATACCATGAGGTGGTTGGTTCACCAAATGTGACGGATGTATCTAAGAACATCGTTGTTTGATTATAGCAAATAGCCACATTTGAGAAGTATGGTTCCGGCGTGGGCCGTATCCGGATCAATTGAGACGAACTGTCTGAAAACGGCATTCCGCTGACAATTGCATTGATTGTCAGGACCACTGTATAATCTCCAAAAGTTAAGTATTCGTGCGAGACTGAATCCGTATACACTGTATACGTTGTATCTAACCCATCACCAAAACTCCAGTGCCACTGATTGATCTTGTCTACCGGGTATGAACTGTCGGCAAAGATTACAGGGCTCCTGGCACACAACACGGGATCAGCGAAAAAGACGGCATTGATACAAGGATAGCGTTCTATCGTATCCGTGATTGAATCGACACATCCGTTTGAATTGGTGACTATCAGTGTTACCAGATATGTGCCAATAGTAGAATAACCGTGTGTGGTATTTCCCGGACCCGGCGCGGGAATAATTTCCGGAGGACTTCCGTCGCCGAAATGCCATTCCCAGCTAAGAATTGAGTTCGCACCACTAAGACTCAAATCAGTAAATGATATGATGCTGTCGCAGGGTTCGGAAACAAATGAGAAGGCAGGTTGAGGCAGTTCATAAACTGTCACTTCCCGGTAAATACTATCGACACAGTTATCACTATTCCATGCTTTCAACTTCACGATATAGATACCTGCAGCGCTGAATGTATGTGTGGGATTATAAAGATAAGAGATGTTATTGGGTGCCGACGCCGGATCTCCAAAATTCCATTCGACAGAGTAGAGAGAATCGCCTGAAGCGAGGTTCTGTGTCAGGAAACTTGTCGTATATCCATAACATACAGTATCGTTGGAAAAGGTAAATTCCATTCCAGGTTTTACGAATACACTATCCACAATCGTATCCATACAGCCAAAGTTGTCTGTGACAATCAGCTCGACGGCATAGGTTGTATCAGTCTCTGTGAAGGTATGCACCGGATTGACTTCAATAGAGGTATACCCGGGTTCAAATGTCCAAAAACGCTCCACAATGGTTGAACCTGCCCCGAAAGACTCATCCTGGAAGTTCACCTGTCCGGCCGGACAAAAGAAGTTCAGGTAGGTAAAGGCTGCGGTCGGATTTTCTCTGACATCCACCGGCACGACTACCGAGTCAATACAATTCTCCAGGTTGGTTACGATAAGTGTCACATCATAAGTTCCAGCTGCGGTGTAAACATAAACCGGATTCTGGATATCAGACGTTCCTACACCGTCACCGAAATCCCAGAACCAATCTGTAATGGAGCTACCCGGCGCGATAGAGAGATCTGTAAACTGTGTCTCACTTCCTAAACATGCAGTAGTATAGTCAAACTGAGCTATCGGTTTTGGATTGACAGTAATTTGCATGGTTGTATCATCCTCACACCCGTCGGAATTGGTTACAATCAGGATGACATCGAATACGCCAATATTTGTAAATATATGAGTCGGATTTTGCAGTGTCGACGTATTGTTCGCCCCCGATGCGGGATCGCCAAAGTTCCAATTCCAGGCAATAATGGTACCCGTCGGTGTTGTAGATTCATCAGTAAACGATGTGGGTGCATCGAAACATGCAGTATCAGCAGAAAAGTCTGACAACGGAGCGTCACTGATTGTCACGATATTTGTTAGTGAGTCTATACATCCGTTGATATTTGTTACGATCAGGTTCACATTAAAGGTACCTCCAGAAGAAAAGGCATGTATTGGATTCTGCAATGTTGAATAGTTGTTTATTCCAGTAGTAGGATCTCCGAAGTCCCAATTCCAGGAGATGATAGATCCGCCTCCATTTTCCTGTGAGAGGTCAGTAAACTGCAATCCAAGATTCGCACAACCGCCTGCTTCAAAAGAGAAGTTCGCAATAGGAGCGAAGTTTATTGTAACCGGATTTGAACTTTGTGCTGTACATCCATCACTGGTGGTGATGGTCAGGGACACAGTATATGTACCACCATCCGCATACATATGAGACACGTTTGGATTAGCGGGAAAATTCACTGTGACAGTATTTCCATCTCCGAAGTCCCAAAGCCAGGTAGTAATTGATCCATGAGGTGAATTCGAAAGGTCTACGAAGTTGACAGAATCACTTGCACAAGCCGGAGAGTTATAACTGAAAGCTGCTGTCACTTCCGGATAAACAATCACCTGGTGTGTAGTATCATTGGTACACCCTTCGGATGTTGTCACTGCCAGCATGACGGTATAGGTGCCTGCATTGGCATAAAGGTGAGTAGGTGCTGAACCTGTTCCAGTCTGTCCATCACCGAAGTCCCACAACCAGCTGACAATAACACCGCTCGTGGTAGAAGAGAGGTCAGTGAAAGTAGTCATGTTCCCCAGGCAAGCTGTATCGGCTGAGAAATCAGCTGTAGGTCGGGCATTTACGTTTACTGCTATGATTGTCGTGTCCATACATCCATTGGTATTGGTCACGATCAACCGTACGTTGTAAGTGCCTGCAGAGGTAAAACTGTGTGATGGATTTTGTGCTGTTGAGTTGTTGTTCATTCCGGAAGGCGGATCATCAAAATTCCAGGCCCATTGGACAATCGTTCCGCCTCCATTTGTTTGTGACAGATCTGTGAACGGAATCAGGTTTTGTGCACAGGGTGTGCCCGGAAATGTGAAGTTTGCAATTGGAGCCGGAATGCTGTTTACAATATGTTCAATGGAATCGCTGCAACCATGATTGGTCGTGACCGTCAGTTCCACTGTATGTGAAAGAGCTGCGCCTACAAACGTATGAGTAACATTCGGATTAGCAGGATAGTTGATCGTTTGAGTGGTGCCGTCTCCGAAATCCCATACCCAGGTTATGATGTTTCCCATGTAGCCAGGCACCGTGGTCGATTGGTTTGTGAAGGTAACAGGTGCACCGAAACAATTGGGTGTGCTGTAACTGAATTCCGGGATTGGTAGTGGATTGACCATCACATCTTCGGCGGTTGAGCTGATACAGCCATTTGCGTTGATGATGGTCAGTGTTACAGTATATGTTCCATAACTAACATAGGTATGTGTGGGCGAAGGTTGCGTGCTCAGCGGTGACCCATCACCGAAATCCCAGGAGTAGCTGATGATGGTCGTATCAGAGGTTGAAAGGTCAGTAAATACTGTGGGGGATCCCAGACAAGCTGTGTCAGCTGAGAAGTCTGGCACCGGGCCCTCATTGATAACCACGTCTTTCAGTATGGTATCTGTACAGTTATTGACGTTGGTTACGGCAAGGATCACGGAATAGGTTCCGGATGAACTATATGTATGAGATGGATTCTGCAGTGTGGATGTGTTATTTATACCCGAAGCCGGATCACCGAAATCCCATAACCAGGAGGTGATCTGTCCGCCGCCATTGAGCTGACTCAAATCAGTGAATCCAACAGGTTGATTCTCACAATTAGTGGATGAATAGTCGAAATTAGCATCTGGTGCAGGGATAAGACTAACGGTTTGTTCGATAAACATCGAACAACTGTCATTCGACCAAACAGTTAACCGAACGGTAAAGGTGGTACTAGGTCCTATAAACGTATGATAGACGTTTGGAGAAGCTGGTGTGATGATGGTTTGAGTGATTCCGTCGCCGAAATCCCAGAGCCATTTCGCGATATATCCGGTAAATCCTGGCGGAATATAAGACTGATCAGTAAAGAGCACTGAATCTCCCTGGCAGGAGGGTGATGCCCATGTATAGTTCGCAACAGGAAGCGGATTAACTCGTACTGTATGTGAGACTGAGTTCTCACACCCATGGTAATCAATAACAGAAAGTGTAACTGTATACACTCCCGCAACGGTATAGAGATGCTGGGTTGTGATTGGGTCTGTCACCAGTGGGGTGCCGTCACCAAAATCCCATGACCAGGTGGCAATTGAATCGAGGTATGTAACAGTTGTGTCAGCTGTAAAAGTCACTAATGAATTCAGGCAGGCCGTATCATGTGTGAAATCTACCGGTGGGGCCGGGAAGACATATACCGGTTTAATGATAGTATCCCGGCAATCATTGAAGTTGACAATGATTAATCGAACCAGATATGTGGAGTCCCCATTCGAAAAAGCGTGTGTAGGATTCTGGAGTGCGGAGGTGTTATTTATCCCCGATCCGGGGTCAGCAAAGTTCCAATCCCAACTAATGATATTCCCTCCACCATTAGGTGTTGACATATCGGTGAAGTTGACCACCTGATTCTGGCAGGCAGTTGAATAGACAAAGTTTGCAATTGGATTTGGCTTGATAATCACGTTCGCAGTCGTGCTGTCTACATAACCATTATTATCTATGACTTTTAATGTTACTGCAAATGTATCAGCCGTGGCATAGAGGTGACAAACATTCGGATCATCCGGAAAGTTGATCGTATCCTGTGGCGATACATCTCCGTAATCCCAGATCCATGTAACGATATAACCGAACGGAGGGGAGGGAACAGAGCTGAGGTCGGTAAAACAGACTTCCTGCCCGTCACATACCGGAGACGTGGATGAGAAGAAAGCAACCGGGACTGATGGGACATCTACCGGATAGGTTATTTCGTTGGTGCATCCTACAGTATCCGTAACAAACAACGTCACCCAAAAAGTGCCTGCAGCTGCGTAAGTATGTATCGGATTATGCCCATAACCCCAGTCTCCATCACCAAAGTTCCACAGGCACATATCTCCGATCATTTCCAGGTTGGTCACGATCGTGTCGATGTGAAAATGGATCTCGTTGTTCTGGCTTCCAAAATTCCATGTAAAATCCACATCCGGTGAGTCAAACACAATTACCGGTTTGATAACGGTGTCCGGACAACCGGTAGAATTTACGGTAACAAGCATCACATCATAGATGTCCACAGCTGAGAAGAGGTGCTTAGGATTCTCGAGAGTGGAGGTGTTGAATCCAGATCCCGGATCATCAAAATTCCAATAGTAGGATACAATCTCCGGGCCATTATTCTGAATGGAGAGGTTTGTAAAGGGAACCGTATCGCCAACACAAGCTGCCTCGTAGCTGAAGTCGGCAAGTGGAGAAGGATCAAGCTGGATGGATTTCGAGATGGAATCGCGACAACCCAGGTTATTGATCACGGTAATTGTCGTAGGATAGGGACCCAATCCCGGAAAATAGTGAACGATATCAGGGTTGTTGGGGGCGTTGATCACCACCGGAGCAGTGGCATCACCGAAATTCCAGATCCAGGTAACCATATCTCTTCCCGGAGGCGTAGTAGAAAGATCTGTAAAGTATATCGGGTTATCCAAACAGGTAGGAGTGGAATAATCATACTCTGCAACAGGGAGTGAAGGTTCAATGATGATTTGTATCGTAGTGTCATTATTACAATAGCGTTCGTTTGTTACTTGCAAGTATATTAAATACGTGCCTGGTGCCGTAAACACATGTGAGGGGTTCTGCAATGTGCTGGTGTTGGATGCTCCTGAAGCTGGATCGTCAAAGTTCCAGTCCCAGCCAATGATGTTACCGGTTCCGGGAGGAGTCGTAGATGTCGTACTGTTAAACTGAACCGGTGTATATAAACAATTCGGAATAACGGATGTAAATTTAGGATGTGGAATAAACTGATCCGGATTCACATAAACCGCATCGATGATTGTATCTTTATCCGCTGTTGTGTTAGTAACAACGAGCCTAACCGTATATGTCACATTAAAGGGAGACATGTACTGATGCTGTGGATTCTGCAATGTTGATGTGCCGCCATCACCAAACGTCCAGTACCAGGTTACTACCGGATTACTCGCATCAGCAACTGAGGCATCCCAGAAGGAGACAATGTCGCCGTAACAGGAGGTGTTTGTATAGTAAAAATAGGAGATTAGTAATGGTCTGATAGAAACTGATTTATTGACTGTTGTAGAGCAGTTTGCAGCAGGATTAGTCTCTGTTAAGGTTATTGTACCCGTTCCAATGTTACCCCAGTTCACTGTAATTTGATTGGTTCCGGCTCCGGAACCAATTGTACCTCCTGTGACTGTCCAGGCATACGTATGTCCGGGGATATTGGGCGTTGAGTATATCACCCCAAGTTGGTTGTTGCTGACGACTCCCGGGCCTGTAATAACGGGTGAATTATCAGGACACGGTTGAGCTAACGCACCAGCAGAAATCAATAGCAGGAACGAAAAGGCCAGAACACTGTGTAAAAATCTACGAAACATATTGGTGTGATTAGAAACGTGTGTTATTATTATAAATTGGTATTATGCTTTCATATATAACAAAGGTTTCACATAAAGGTTGCTTTTCTATTATGCGAAATCCCTAACAAATAATACTTGAACAAAAATAAACAAATTTTATTGGCAGGGATTTTTTCACGCAACTTTCTTGTATTTTTGTGTCAATACATAAAACAATCTCATGTTAATATTTCCAATAATCTTGTTATTTTTGCAAAGATAATCCTGATGATATGAAAAAATCGCTTCTGATCATACCATGTATTGTTATTCTGGCGCTTATCTTCATGATAGGTTGCAATAAAAACAACCCTGTGGAGCCCTGCGACAAAACAGGCCGCATCTGTATCACCAACAAGCTTGATTCAGTTGCTACCATTCAGATTATACAGACGAATCATCTCTTTGACCTGGATAAAGATTACATGGAATGTCTAACACTAACAAGTGACAACCCGTACACCTTTAAGATCTCATGTAACGCATTCTACCTGGATACAACGTTTATGATCCTGTCGTGTGATGATCTTTACTTAATTGTGGAGTAACCGAAAGATTGAGTATTTCCAATAAGGTCAGCGATCAAACCTGACCTTATTACAGAAAAAAACCAGCCGCTTGTCATTACCGCTTTTCGAGATATCCCTGATCTCCTGATATCCATAGCATAGAAAAAATTCGTCATACCAGTGAACCATCATGCTGTTTGACTCACCCAGCAGTTTTTCGTTCGGACTCATCAACTCTAATTCTGAGTATGAGGTCTTTTCCATGATCTCCGGCCCTTTGATGATTCTGGAAGCAATCCTGCCTTCACTCAGGTATGCTAACACAATTTCATCCCTGAAAAAGTAGACAGATACTTTTGGCTCCATGGAAAATGTAATTATATTTCTGATACTCATGGCATTATCCCAAACCAGCTTTCCCTCTCCGTCGAAAGCTGTTAAAATAGCACCCGTGAAACGATAACCGTCAAAAACGGAGTAGGAGTTTGTGAAAGGGCGACCATAAAAGTCATAATCAGTAAAGGATTCGGTATGAAACTGAGGGAAATATGTCTCTGACACCAGCAGGTATTGATTTTTCCAATGGATAATGTCATGAAGTAACAGTGAAAAGTCAAGCGAATATTCCTGATCAGGCCGCTTTTTCTTCATGCTTTTTTTTCGAAGACTAAGTATGTCTCTTTCACTCAATAGCTGTCTTATATTCTTTAAATCCAGGAAGTTATAAAAGTTAATTGGTGACTGGAGGTTAGTACCTATATGTGTCGAAAAAATGCCGGTTCGTTTATCTTTCTGGGATTTTTTCTTTTTCGGGGATTGAATATAGGAACCTGCTATTAAGGCCTCATTCTGAGAAACCATGATCTCTTTCATGTCTGTTAATCTCCGGTCGGAGCTGTAGTTGCTGAGTTTAATCTCAGAGATCCTGGTACCATCACTTTTCATGCGAATCAGGTAGAGTTCCGAATTCCGTTTGGAGAGTCGTTTAGTAATTAACGCGGATAGAACTTTCTCTGAAGAGTTGAAAGTCATTGAGATGAGGGACGATTGATCCCCTTCAAGAAGAGGAATTAACTTAACCTTTCCTGTTGGCAGGTTCATAACCATAATTTGAGCCAGGGCACCTTCACTATTCAAACCGAGAAATGCGTAGTCACCGTCAACCTGAAAAAAAGCCATGGATGATGATCCGGGTGTCTTTCCGTTATTCAGGATCAGGGATCCATTCCTCAAGACAACACGGAGGATTTGAAAATTGATCTCCCGGTTTTTAGCTTTTTTATTCGCTTCAAAATAGAAATTGAGAGTATCATGAGTACGATAAACCTTGTTAAAGGTTAACTCAGAATGGATAGGGGCACTTTTCATCCAGACCTGCAGAAGGTTTTGATCATAGTAAATGAAGTACCACCTGGTTGCATTATCACTGGTTAGCTCAATGCTTTTAAAGAACAGGATCATCCCTGTAGAATCGCACGGGATGATCCTGTATGTCTCTCTGTCAGAGTAGGCTTTGATCTCAATTCGCAACGGTTTATCAGTAAATCCGTTTGATTCTCTTTGTTGCCCAACGATGATAAAAGGCAACCAAACCATCAGAACTATGAAAAAAGCACACCGACTCATTCAGAAATTCTTGTTATTCTATTTCATTTATCGTCCTTTTCATCTTTATCATCTTTATCATCCACCTCTTCAAAGTCGACATCTGTGACTTCATCGTCAGCAGGGCCTTTGGATTGACCTTGATCGGCCTGAGGTCCCTCCTGCGGGCCGCCTTGCGGACCTGCCTGGGAGGTATTCTGATACATCTCCTGGCTGGCTGCCTGCCACATAGAGTTTAATTTTTCCATGGAGGTATCAATGCCTGCAAAATCACGGCTCTTATGCGCAGTCTTCAATTCTTCCAGCGCTTGTTCAATTTGTTCTTTCTTTTCAGCTGGCACTTTGTCTCCATATTCTTTCAACTGCTTCTCTGTCTGGAAGATCAATGTATCCGCTGTGTTGATCTTGTCTGTCTCCTCCTTGAGTCTTTTATCATCCTCAGCGTTTACCTGAGCTTCGTCTTTCATACGTTTGATCTCATCTTCAGACAATCCGGAAGAGGCTTCGATCCGAATGTTCTGTGATTTTCCAGTCGCTTTATCTTTGGCTGTTACATTCAGAATCCCGTTGGCGTCAATGTCAAACGTAACCTCAACCTGAGGGATGCCTCTTGGGGCTGGCGGGATTCCGTCGAGGTGGAAACGTCCAATGCTCTTGTTTTGATTGGCCATGGGGCGCTCCCCTTGAAGCACATGAATCTCAACAGATGTCTGGTTATCAGCTGCAGTAGAGAATGTCTCCGATTTCCGTGTCGGGATCGTGGTGTTGGCTTCGATCAATTTTGTCATGACTCCGCCAAGTGTTTCGATTCCCATTGAGAGTGGAGTAACATCCAGAAGAAGTACATCTTTCACTTCACCGGTAAGGACACCGCCCTGAATAGCTGCTCCAATAGCAACAACCTCATCAGGATTCACGCCTTTGGAAGGATCTTTACCGAAAATGTTTTTAACGATCTTTTGAATGGCGGGGATACGTGTGGATCCACCCACCAGGATTACATCATCAATGTCAGTAGATTTCATCCCGGCATCTTTCAGCGCTTTTTTGCAAGGCTCTATCGTTTCCTGCATCAGCGGATCAACCAGTTGCTCAAATTTTGCTCTGGTCAGTTTTTTAACCAGGTGCTTCGGCATCCCTTCAACAGGCATAATATAAGGAAGATTTATCTCCGTCTCCGTTGAGCTGGAAAGTTCAATCTTCGCTTTCTCGGCAGCTTCCTTCAGACGCTGTAATGCCATCGGATCCTTTTTCAGGTCCAATCCTTCATCTTTCTGAAATTCGGCGGCTAACCAATCAATGATCTCATGGTCAAAATCGTCGCCTCCGAGGTGTGTGTTTCCGTTTGTAGATTTCACTTCAAAAACACCGTCACCCAGCTCCAGGATAGAGATATCAAATGTACCGCCACCCAAATCGAATACAGCCACTTTCAGGTCTTTTTGTTTTTTCTCTAGCCCGTAAGCCAGTGCTGCTGCTGTTGGCTCGTTGATGATACGTTTCACATCAAGTCCGGCAACTTCACCGGCTTCTTTGGTTGCTTGTCGCTGTGAATCACTGAAGTAAGCAGGTACTGTAATCACGGCTTCCTTGATTTCAGACCCGAGGTAATCTTCTGCAGTCTTTTTCATCTTCTGCAGAATCATTGCTGAAATCTCCTGAGGGGAATACTCCTTATCACCAATCTTAACCCTTGGTGTATTATTCTCTCCGCGTATAACATCATAAGGCACACGTTCTATCTCTTTCTTTACCTGATCATAGGTTTCACCCATGAACCGTTTTATAGAGTATACTGTGTTTTTCGGATTGGTAATAGCCTGACGCTTGGCAGGATCACCAACCTTACGTTCACCATTATCGGTAAAGGCCACAATTGAAGGTGTTGTCCTTCTACCCTCGCTGTTTGGAATAACGACAGGTTCGTTGCCTTCCATAACCGCAACACATGAGTTTGTAGTTCCTAAGTCAATACCAATTATTTTTCCCATAATGAATATCTTTATATTAAATTATTGGTTTCTGAATTTTTCTGAGTTTGGTCAATGATTGTGCCAGAATAGAATCAGGGCTAGAAATATGACAAAACGACAGGAAATGGTTCAGGGGCGAGGGACGAGGGATGAGGGTCGAGGGACGAGGATCCAGTTATCCAGTTATCTAGAATCCCAGGTCTTTCGTCAGGTCATTGGCTCTCAGTTCATCCTTTGTTCGTTGAGAAAGGTGGATAGAATCTACCGTTTTCACAAAGCGAGCTGAAAAGAGTCCAATACCATTATCGATATTGGAGTAGGCAGGTTTCTCCTGAACAATTGAGTTTGAGGGTTGGGAAACCTCAATGTAGGTTTGCAGGTCTTCTGCCGCGACGATAAAATAATACCTTAATATTCTTGCCACACGGTCAACATCCGGATCAACAGGGATTTTTGCATGCAGGAGGCTGTAAAAACCATCATTGTCATAGGATTCAATAATCTCCTCTCCGCCCAGATCATTTTTGGAATTCTTTCCCGGAACAATCTCCCAGTCTACATATTTCTCAACACTCTGGGAAGGATTTTGTTTTGAGGTCTCAAGATAATAGAATCGAACAATCACCTGATAGAGCCGTCCACCTTCAGCTGAAATCCACTCAACTTTACTGATTTTTCCCGGATCGAATGAGATCGCTTGATAATTGAATGGCCTTTCGACGGTAAAATCCCTAACCAGCGCGGTCTCTGAAAGGATCTCTTTCTGGGTGTGAGGGTTTCGTATGACTAGTTTATAATGATAAACTGGATCCAGGATGGAATCATTGGCATAGGTCATTTGATTGGGAAAGTAAAACTGTCCACTATCCTTGTTGTGAATAGTTGTGGTATCAAACCGGTACACAGCAACCTGATTCGTACTATTCCATGCCTCAAGGGAAACCTCCATCTTGTATGGGTAATTGCTGGAATCAGGTATCTGAGCATATTGCAATGCGTTCCCTGGCCCAAGGAATGCTTTTGTGACTTTTATATAATGTATTGAATCCAACTGGTTTAATATGCCATAAACGATGGTAACATCTTTCCATTCAGTATTCAATTCTATCTCTTTCTTACAGGAATGTAAAATTGTTGTGGTTGTAAGTAGCAAGATCAAGATTTTCAGTGATCGCATCAGTATACATTTAGATAAGTATGCAAAATTAAACAATTTTCAATAAAATCGTAGCTTTGTAAATTAAACTGATCGATATGCCAGTTCCATTTTCATTTCGTAATGTACAGAAGGTGACTACCCATGTGCTTCTTGAGATGAAGCTCAAAGAGGTAAAGATCGCCATGTTGACTGCCTACGACTATTCTTTCGCAAGGATTCTGGAGGATACAGGTATTGATGTAATCCTGGTTGGAGATTCAGCCTCCAACGTAATGGCTGGTCACACCTCCACGCTACCGATCACACTGAACGAGATGATCTATCATGCCTCTTCCGTTGTGAGGGCGGTGAAGCGAGCCCTGGTTGTAGTGGATCTCCCTTTTGGCACATATCAGGGAAACTCAAAAGAGGCCTTGAGCTCGGCTATTCGGATCATGAAAGAGTCGGGTGCCGATGCAGTAAAACTGGAGGGTGGGAAAGAGGTTGTTGAGTCGATTGACCGGATTTTAACGGCTGGGATTCCTGTGATGGGACATCTGGGCCTGACGCCGCAGTCTATCCATAAGTTTGGCACCTATGTGGTGCGTGCGACCACCGAAGACGAAGCAGCCAAGTTACTTAAGGATGCTAAGCTCCTTGACAGTGCCGGTTGTTTTGGGATCGTTCTTGAAAAAATTCCGGCCAAACTTGGGGGACAAGTTGCCAGGGAGGTGAAGATCCCTGTAATCGGTATCGGAGCCGGTCCTGAAGTCGACGGCCAGGTATTGGTATTACATGATATGCTGGGCATTACTCAGGAATTCTCACCTCGTTTCCTGCGTCGTTATCACAATCTCTCCGAAGAGGTAAAAGGAGCTATCAACACGTATATTAATGACGTGAAAAACCTCGATTTTCCGAATGAGCGAGAACAGTACTGATGAGGCCGGAGTTGATTTTGTATGAAGACAATCATTTACTGGTTTACAACAAACAGCCGGGAGATATTGTTCAGGGAGATAAAACAGGAGATGAACCCCTTAACGAACAACTCAAGAACTACCTGAAGGAAAAATTCAATAAACCCGGGAATGTATTTCTGGGTGTCGTTCACCGGATCGACAGGCCTGTCAGTGGGGCAGTAATATTCGCGAGAACATCCAAATCATTAACGCGGATGAACCAGCTATTGAAAAAGGGTGAGATCCGAAAATCATATTGGGCAATCGTTCAACATCCACCTCCCGCACAGCGAGATCACCTGATTCATTTCCTGGTCAGGAATGAGAAACAAAATAAAAGCTACGCACATATCAAAGCGGTCGGTAATTCACAAAAAGCCGAACTAATATACGAGATGAAATCCGCCAGTGACAGGTATTATCTGCTGGAGATCAACCTGCTGACAGGTCGTCATCATCAAATACGCTCACAACTGGCTTTTATAGGCAGTCCCATAAAGGGAGATCTTAAATATGGATCATCACGGTCGAATTCCAATGCTTCGATACATCTGCATGCACGCAGCATCGAGTTCATTCATCCTGTTCGGAATGAGCCTTTCAGGATCGTGGCGGATCCACCCTCCGATCCTCTTTGGGATCATTTTTGCACCGAACCAGAACTTTAGCAGATGAAACCATGGAGCCTTATTTGCTAACAATACAACCAGTACCCGTTATTCCGTTTCAGCCAGCGTGGATATTTTGGGTATACCTCGTGATGTTCCTTATTCTGGCATGGGTTCAGGTCTTCTTTTTCCAGCGGTTTCAACTGCTGATCAAAGCCAACTTCAACACGAGATGCTTGCATCAGCTTATCCGGGATGGAGACCCCTTCAAGGAACGAATCTCGATTGCTCTGAGCGTGCTCTATGTGATGTCGATCGCAATGGTTACTTTTCAGGTGCTGAAACTCTTGCTTGATCAATCCACTTTTATCATTCCTGATTTCCAGCTTTTTCTTCTCCTATGCCTTGCTGTGGTTGGTTTTTGGGCACTAAAGCTGTTGATGATGAATTTTCTGAGTACCATTTTCAAAACAGAACAAACAAATAACGAATACAAACTGAACATCCTCACCACAATCAGCTTTCTTGGATTTCTTCTCCTCCCGATACTTGTTTTCGCTGTTTACCTGAGATCATCCTGGCTCATTTATTTCTGTCTGGGCATCATCATTATTGCCTCTCTCTTCAGGTTGGTCAAAGGATTCATCATAGGAATATCACTTACCAAATTTTCTCCTTTCTTTTTATTTGTGTATCTTTGCACCCTTGAAATTTTACCACTACTCGTTGTTGCAAAGTTGATTCTGATGTACTATTAATACTAGGTGAAAGGAACTGATAGTTGAACCCCTAAACAAGTACACCTTGAAGATCAAGAAAATTCTGATTAGCCAACCTAAGCCATCCGATATTGAGAAATCTCCATACGGAGAACTTGCCAGGAAGTTCAACCTAAAGCTCGACTTCCGGAAGTTCATCAAGATAGATGGAATTCCAGCCAAAGAGTTCCGGAAAGACCGCATCAACCTGCTTGATCATTCCGCTGTGATCTTTACATCACGAAATGCTGTTGATCACTATTTCCGGATTGCCAAAGAGATGCGCTGTGAGATACCTGATTCCATGAAATACATCTGTGTTTCAGAATCGACAGCTTATTACCTTCAGAAATACATACAATACAGAAAACGAAAGATCTTTCATAGTAAAGAGAGTTTCGACATTCTGACAGAGTTGATCAAGAAACACAAAAGTGAGAAATTTATTCTTCCCTGCTCTGACATTCACAAGATGGAGATCCCAAACATCCTGAGTTCCTTAAAGGTAGCCTTCAAGAAGGCAATCATCTACCGAACTCTAGCCAGTGATCTCTCAGATGTGAATATCTGCAACTATGATCTGGTGGTCTTTTTCAGTCCTTCCGGCATCAAGTCGCTTTTCAAAAACTTTCCGGAATTCAAACAAAACAACTGCGCCATTGGTGTATTCGGCTCTTCAACCACTAAGGCTGCTCAAGATGCAGGACTGGAGCTGACTATCCAGGCCCCGACCAGTACTGCGCCCTCCATGACGATGGCGATTGAAGAGTACATCGTCAAAGAGGGGAAAAAGAAGTAACGGATCATTCCGAGTCTTCAAGATTTGCATGAGCCAGTCATTTACCAAGCATGAGCGGTTAACAGAGAGAAAGTTGATTCATCAACTTTTCAAAGAGGGATCCACCAAATCGGTCTCTTCGATACGTTTACGCTGGCTCTTTCAGGAATTAAACACGCCCTGTCCTGTCCAGATACTCTTCAGTGTTCCCAAAGCAATCATTCCTAAAGCAAGCGAAAGAAATCTTCTGAAACGCCGAATGAGAGAGGTCTACCGCAAACATAAATTCATTCTGTACGATTCCCTGGAATCATCGGGCAGGAATATGATCCTTGCTATCACCTATTCCAGCCGTGAGATCCTTTCAACGAAAGAGATCCAAGAGAGAATAATCGTAATATTACAACGTTTAAAGAGAGAGAATGAGAAAGCTTCTAAGTAGTTTTTTCATTTTACTGATTCGCATTTACCAGGGCGCAATCTCTCCATACCTGATGCCAGCATGCAGATTTACCCCCTCCTGTTCAGCATTTGGGGTGGAAGCCATTCATAGACATGGACCTTTCAGGGGAGGATGGTTAACCCTTAAACGGATCGTACGATGTCATCCCTGGGGAGGGAGTGGATATGATCCTGTTCCAGGATCTAATGAAGAATGAGAAATGAAGAATTATGAAAAAAAATAGCAACTATATGAGAACAGGTCTGCTAAGCCTGGCACTATTGATATTTACTGTTTACAATGTTGTAGTGTATGCTCAGTCACCTCAGGACCAGACGTTCGATATTCTTAAGAATCTGGATATCTATACAGATGTAGTAAAGGAATTAAATGCTGAATATGTGGATGATATCCAACCTGGTGATCTTACCAAAGCGGGGATCGATGCGATGTTACGATCGCTTGACCCGTACACAAACTTCATACCGGAAACGGATGTGGAGGACTACAAATTTTTGACTACCGGACAGTATGGAGGCATTGGGGCACTGATTCACCAGCAGGATAATTACGTGATCATCTCGGAACCCTATGAAGGTTCTCCCGCACAAAAATCAGGATTACAAGCTGGAGATAAGATCGTTGAGGTGAACGGGAAACCAGCGGAAGGGAAGAGTTACGATGAAGTAAGCGCTGTACTGAAAGGTCAGGCCGGAACAGAAGTACAACTCAAGATCAAAAGAGAGGGTACTGATCAATCCATTGAAAAGACCATTATCCGGGAAAACATCAAAATAGATAATATCCCATATTTTGGGGTGGTAGGGGGTGACATCGGATATATCAAACTTACAGGATTTACGCAGCATGCCGGCCGTGAAGTTAAACAAGCTTTTCTGAAGCTTAAAGAGAAACAAGCTATTGCCGGTGTCATCATCGACCTGCGCAATAATGGTGGGGGGTTATTGAAAGAAGCCATAAACGTTGCCAACATATTTGAAAAACGTGGACAGGAGATCGTCACTACCAAAGGAAAAGTCAAAGAGCGAAACCGTATACATAAAACATCTCATCCTCCTGTCGACCTGAAGATCCCGTTGGTGGTGATGGTTGATAAACAGAGTGCTTCCGCCAGCGAAATCTTTGCCGGTGCGATGCAGGACCTTGATCGTGGTGTAGT
Source organism: uncultured Prolixibacteraceae bacterium (assembly GCA_964616825.1). Classification (GTDB taxonomy): domain Bacteria; phylum Bacteroidota; class Bacteroidia; order Bacteroidales; family FEN-979; genus QYOJ01. The sequence goes on along the minus strand of CAZTSX010000001.1, from coordinate 120,809 downwards.
GGTCGGTCAGCGCACATTTGGCAAAGGGTTGGTGCAGAATGTAGTTCCATTAAGCTACAATGCGCAGTTGAAAATTACGGTAGCAAAATATTATATTCCAAGCGGCCGCTGCATCCAGGCGATCGACTACAGCCACAAGGACAACAATGGATACTTCACCAAGATGCCCGATTCACTCATTCGAGAGTTCAAGACCAGAAAAGGAAGAAAGATCTATGATGGTGGTGGGATCTCCCCGGATATCACAGTGAAACCAAGGAAATTCAGCCAGCTTGCTCTTACACTTTTCGGTAAGTTCCTCATATTCGATTTCGCTACCAGATATCATCGGGGACACACGGATATTGGTCTGATCAGTGACTTTGAGATCGACGACAGCACATATAACGATTTTCTGGCTTTCATCGATGACAAAGATTACTCTTACACAACCCGCAGTGAACAAGCGCTTGAACGGTTGAAAAGAGAGGCTGAGAAAGAGAACTATTTCGACGCCATTCAGGAGGAGTATGACCAACTGAGCACATATATGATCGAAGATAAACAAGCCGACATCAAAAAATACGAAGGGCAGATCAGGGAGTTGCTCAGGATGGAGATCGTATCCCGGTATTATTACCAAAAAGGAAAGGTAGAAGCCTCCCTTGATCGTGATCCGGAATTAACCAGGGCTATTGAAATACTACATAATCCGGCAACGTATGAGGCCATCCTTGACGGAACCTATGCCCTGCCAGATGAGCCGACAGAGAAAACAAACCAGGAAACAGAAAACGTTCTGGACAACGCTTCCAATAACAACGAATAAATCCAGCCTATGCAAAAAATCAAAACGATTGGAATAATCTTTCTGGTCCTGGTCTTTACCAGTTCCGGATTTGCAGATAAACCTGCGTATCAGATCTTTGACGCAAAAGGGAAAAAAGTAAACTATCAGCGAATGTTGAAAAATGTCATGGAGTCGCAGGTCATTTTTTTTGGTGAATTGCACAACAATCCGATCTCACACTGGCTTCAATATGAGTTGACGAAAGATCTTTTTGAGACCAAAAAGGATCAATTGATATTGGCAGCAGAGATGTTCGAGACTGACAACCAGTTGTTGCTCAACGAATATACTTCTAAGCAGATCCGGAAGAAAGATTTTGAAAGGGAAGCAAAACTCTGGCCGAATTATAAAACCGATTATGCTCCCCTCGTCGATTTTGCCAGGGAACATGAGTTGAAATTTATCGCTTCGAACATTCCACGAAGGTATGCCGCTATTGTCAACAGCAAGGGCTTTGCCGGTCTCGACAGCATCAACGCATACCAACGTGCGATGGTGGCTCCATTGCCGATTAAATATGACTCCACCCTGAATTGTTACAAAGCGATGAAAGAGATGTTCAAAGATGCCGGCCCGATGCACAAGACAATGAACCTGGCTGAAGCCCAGGCCATCAAAGATGCTACCATGGGCTGGTTCATCACGAAGAATCTCCAGGATGGCGTCACCATTTTACATTATAACGGTGCTTATCATAGTGATAACTTCGAAGGTACCGTTTGGTATGTCATTGATTATGGCAGAAAGTTTCCGTTTGAATTACAGGTCATGACCATCACCTGTGTAGAACAGGATGATCTTGATAAACTTTCAGAAGATCATCTTGGAAAGGCAGATTATATCATCTGCATCCCGACCAGCATGACGAAAACATACTGATATCAGGCGAAGGTATAATAGGCGTTAATAAGGAAGTTCCAGGCTGTTACGACAATCGTTGCCACCACTTTCGAGAGGTAAAAGTTAACCCTCATCCTTCCAGACATTGCCCACACAATCGCCGTGTTGATCCCGAGACCGATCAGCGCAATGATAAAAAACCGCGAAAACTCCATCAGTATATTTGGATTGGTGCTTTCAAATGTCCAAATCCGGTTGAGGAAATAGTTCGTTGCAGCAGCAATCGTAAAGCCGATTCCGTTGGCAATATATTTCTGGATCCTCAGGTACTCTTTACAGACAAATGTGATCGAAAAATCAACGATCACACCTGAGAAACCGACAATCCCAAATTTGATGAATTTCAGCAGGAAGCTGGTTGAAAAAAACTCTTGCAAAACAACGTGAGATTAAAGTTGGATCAACAAAACTTCATTTTTCTCCCTGCGAATCACCTCAACGGTGATAGTCTGACCGAGCTTAAGTTTGGATAACCGGGACATATATTCATAGATGTTTGCCACTTTCATCCCGTTAATGGAGATGATGATATCGCCTTTGATCATGCCTCCCCGCTCAGCAGGTCTGCCACTCGTGACACCATCCACACGCAATCCTTTCTTCTCTGTTCCGGCAAAATCCGGCATGATCCCGAGGGTAACCTTCAGTCTCCTTCCCATTCTGCCAGGTTGTTTCTTGCTCCCTGATGCTTTGAATGTCAATGGTTCTGGATCTTTGTCGACGGCCAGGATAACATCTGCGGCAAAGTCACCAACCATAGCGGAGGTTTCAAAATCAAGAAACTCTGTGTCGTCGAGTGGCGTATGGTAATCGATGTGCACCCCGGTATTAAAGTAGAAAACCGGAATATTGGCGGCATAGAATGCAGCATGGTCTGACGGGCCATAGCCATCCGGTGCATGGACCACCTTGAATGGAAGATCGCTCTCATAAACTTTCAGGATGGAATCAGCCGTAACAGAAGTTCCGGTCCCGCTTACAGAAATCGCATTCTTATCTTTGTCGAAACGCCCCACCATATCAAAGTTAAACATCGCTTTAATTGCTTTCTCCGGAACCGGAGGATTGTTCACAAAATATTTGGATCCAAGCAAGCCCATTTCCTCCGCACCGAATGCGACAAAAATGATGCTCCGACCCAGAGTAGATTGTACACTCGCCAGCATTTTCCCAAGTTCGATTACCATAGCAGTTCCGGAGGCATTATCATCAGCTCCGTTGTGTACTGCATTGGTGTCCGGCATCCTGGATCCTGAATTCGGGCCTCCCATGCCCAGATGATCATAATGAGCTCCAAGAACAAGGTACTCCTCCTTCAATACAGGATCCGATCCTTCAAGTAAAGCAACAACATTCATCGTACGATCCTTTTCCTGGATCACCTCAACCTGTCCGGAAACTTTTCCTAACAATTCTATGCTGTTTGGTTTCATCTGATCGATGATGAGCGCATCAAGACTATCTGCATTAAATCCCGCTTCCTGAAGTAACAAATCTGCTATCGCACGCTTGATATGGATAACCTGGATACCGGCAGTCATATCATTGTTCTCCACGATGAGGGCTTTCAGCTTATCTTTCTTTTCCATACTTCGTGGGGTAACTACCAAGACACCAACTGCGCCCTTATCCTTAGCTGTCAGGACTTTGCCTCGAATTCCACTGAACGGAATGAACTTGCTCTCAGAGTCATCAGGTTCAGGATCGGCCCTGAATATCATCACCCATTTGCCTTCCACATCAACCTCTGCATAATCATTCCATTGCAAACTATCCTGATCGAGATCGAAGCCAAAACCGGCAAATACAATTCCGGCATCCACATCTCCATTGGAAGAGAATGCCAACGGCATGAAATCTTTCTCTAACTCAAATTGATTCTCTCCGAAGGCCAGCATATTATTCTCTCCAAGCCGAACACTTGTTATCACATTGAAATACTGAAAGCCGTTATCAAACATGGGTTTGAGGCCCGCAGATTTGAACTCCTGCAGAATGTACCTGGCGGCTATATCTGCCTCGGGAGTCCCTGGTTTACGCCCTTTGAGTGAATCGGAAGCGAGAAATTCAACATGCTGCTTCAGGTCATCAGGACTAATCTGTACGAGTTGTTGTGCTGAGGTATTCAAACAAATGAACACCATAAGAAAAAAAGCGATTCGAGTTTTCATATAAAACATGTTTGTGTTAATTTATTAATCTTCAATCGAAAATCGTCAATCGTAAATTACTTTATGGTTCCTCCTCCCACTACAATATCTCTATCATAAAACACCGCACTTTGTCCGGGTGTGATTGCATCCGTTGGGTGGAAGAAGGTTACTTTCACCTCTCCTTTCTCTTTGGGCGCTATGGTTGCTTCCCGCTCCTGCTGTGCCGAACGGATCTTACATGTTATTTCCATGTCGGCATCAAGACTCTCAATAGAAATCCAGTTCAGATCGGTTACGTTAAAAGTGGATTCATACGTCTCTTCACGGGTTCCTACAATAACCCTGTTCTGCCTCGGATCTAATTTCAATACATACAGTGGTTCTGTGAAAGCCACTCCAAGCCCTTTCCGCTGGCCAATAGTATAGTTCCAGAAACCCTGGTGACTACCTACTATTTTGCCGTCTGCCAGGACAATATCACCCTCTCTTTCGGGCATCTCTAGCAACTCTTTGTAGTCGCCACCGTAAAAATCCTGGCTCTCTTCCTTTTCCACTGATGGAAGATCTGCTTTGCGAGCCAGTTCCCTGACCTCTGCTTTGGTATATCCACCAAGCGGAAGTAAAATCCGGCTCAACTGCTTTTGGGAGAGCCGATAGATGAAGTATGTTTGATCCTTTTTCGGATCAACACCCTTTTTTAATAAAAATCTGTTGTTTGCCTCATTTTTTTCTACCCGTGCATAATGCCCTGTCGCAAAATAATCGTATGACAAGCCTCCCTTCTCTGCCAGCAATGGAAGCATACCGAATTTGATCAGTTGGTTACATTTCACGCAGGGATTAGGTGTTCTTCCGGTGAGATACTCAGCTTTAAAATAGTTTAGTACCAACTCTTTATATTCAGCAGCACAGTCAAATACATGAAAGGGAATATCCAGCACTTCAGCGATCTCCCTGGCTTCTCTGATCTCCTCCTCTTCATCCGGGCCATAGCAGGCATGCTTTCCTGAAGCCGAATATTTTCCATCCCAGATAGCCATCGTAACACCAACAACATCGAATCCATCTTGCTTCAAAAGGAACGCAGCTACAGAGGAGTCTACACCTCCACTTAAACCAACTAATACTGTCTTATTCTCTTTCATCTGACCTCTGTTCAATCGCAAAATGAGCATGCAAAGGTAAGGAGAATTTAAACTACGACAGGCTACCTGATCATTTACGGCGTTCACATAGCAACTATCTTCATCAAGGATCAAATCGTGTATATTGTTAAGCTGGATGACACCATCTGCCGCAGCATCTGTGAAGTGTACCCATTTTTACTGGATTTTGATCCTCAGAGGCTTTTTCGTATCTTTACAGTTGGATATGATAAAAAATCCGGAATATTGTGACAATGTCAAACCATAATTATACATATAAAAGATAAGGATTTACACTTACTAGTTTGAGGTTTCATCAAGAGGGAAAACAGATTATTTTTGTACATTAAGAAGAAATCTCAGTTTATGTGAAACTACAAAAATCATCAGATGAAAAGGCAAGTTCTCTTCAACACATCAGTTTCAGCAGGATTAATCATCCTTCTGGCGGGTTTTTTAGTGCTCCACCTTGGGTGCAGGAAAACCATTGAGATCACGGAACGGCCAGTGACAAAGTACACGGAACTGAAGGTAGATCCCCATTTTGAGTTTGAAAACTTCAATGATGTCGATGCAACTATCTACGTGCCGTCACCGAAGGCGAGTGGCATGAATATCATCCAGATATTCCAGGGCAATCCGGCAGAAGGCGGCAAGTTGATCACCACAGGTGGGCTCAGCAATGGCCAGTTTAACAGTATGGTTAGGTTACCTTCCCGATTGAAAGAGGTCTATATTGCGAAACTTGCTTCGGATGGATACAATAATTATGTGGCGGTTCCCATTGTCAACAATGCGATCGTCTATGATTTCAGCAAAGGGGGAGGACCTCCTTTGTCACCAGGATCCGTCACCGCTAATGATTGTAACTCCGGATGCACAAATATTGTTACAGGTACAGTGGACAATTTAACAGTCGAATCCGGAGAGGTTTACTGTGTAGAAGATGGTTCATCTGCAGTTTTTAATCAATTAAAGGTCAACTCAGGTGGAACCCTGAAGATATGTGGAACAGCCTCTGTTAACAGTTACAACTCAGGCGGAGGTGAAGGGACGATAATTGTAACCCCGTCCGGAACGCTCACACTTCCCAAACACGAAAACTACTTTACTCTTGAGAATTACGGAAGCTTGAATATCAGTGGAAGTAAAACATGCAAACTTAACGGGAGCCTGCACAACTGGGGCACTGTAAATATCTCAGTAAAATTTGAAAACAAAGGAACCATTATCAACGATGGATCATTTACCATCACTAAAAAATTTAAAAACAAGTCAGGTAGTGTGTTTACAAATAACTGTTCCTTTTACATTACAGAAGATGGTAACGATGCATTTAAACAAGAAGGAACATTCCACAACAATGGGTATGTCAGTGTTGAAGGTGAACTTGAATTTAAATCGGGTTCAACCACCAATCTGGGATTGAACAGCTTGATGGTAACTGAAGAAGAATTAAAAATAGCTGGGGATATATTATTGGCCCGAACTCACAAGGAGCTCAGTTGAGGTCAGAGGATGAAGGGGAGACCACAAGCGGGTCCAGTGTCACAGGCTATGTGGATATCTGTGTTGAAGACGATCTGGACCCAAATGACGGCTCCAAAGGTCCGAATGTTACCTATTGCAGTTATACCATTCCGGTCCCTAATTGTACTATGCCGGTTGCTCCTACTATTACCAGCTCACTGGTTGGCGGAGGCCTTGTGAACCAAGCGATCACACCATATGTGATCACAGCTACAGGGTCCTCACCCATCACCTACTCAGCAACCAATCTGCCAGCAGGATTGACTTTCAATGCAGGGACTCACACCATCAGCGGAACACCGATCTCAGTCGGGGTTACTAACATCACTCTTGTAGCCGATAATTATATGGGGACCGATACTGAAACCCTCGTATTTACTGTTACACAACCCACTTCACCACCGGTGATCACCAGCGCACTTACGGGTTCTACAACCGTTAACCAATCCTATACTTACCAACTTACTGCATCAGGTACCGGGCCCATTACATTCAATGCGACCAACCTGCCAACAGGACTTTCGTTCAGTTCATCTACCAACCAGATTACCGGAACACCTACGACAGCCGGGACCTATAACATATCCTTGTCAGCTACGAACGCCGGTGGTACAGATACCGAAACACTTGTCTTAACGGTCGGCCAGCCACCTGTGATTACAAGCGCGTTGACTGCTTCCGGTACGTATGGACAACAGTTCCCGGTCTATACCCTGACTGCTACAGGTTCGTCAACGATCACATACAATGCAGTTAATCTACATCCTGGACTAACTTACAACTCAGAAAATCATACCATCAATGGCACGCCAACATCCGCAGGTATTACGGAGGCGACATTGACCGCTGTAAATAGTTTTGGCTCAGATACAGAGATTCTGACGATCACGATCGATGCAGGTATTCAACCTCCTGTTATCACCAGCCAACTGACCTCTGCAGGCGAACAGAGCCAACCATATAATTATTTAATTACAGCTTCCGGAACCACACCAATCACCTACACAGCATCCGGATTACCCTCCGGGCTAAGTTTGACCGATGCAACCATAAGCGGTATACCTACCGGATATGGCGTCTCTAATGTAAACCTGACCGCAACAAACAGCGCAGGAAGCGATGCCGAAACACTTGTTCTCAACATTATTGAAGCCGGAAGCAACACAGATACAGATGGTGACGGGATCATGGACAATCTGGATGCCTATCCAACAGATGCAACCCGTGCTTTCAACTCCTATTACCCGAATCAGGTCGATTACGGAAGTGTCGCTTTTGAGGACCTCTGGCCTGCTTACGGAGACTATGACTGTAACGACCTGGATGATTATCCGACAGATATTGTTCGGGCATATAACAACTGGTACCCGACCGCAACGACATTTAGTACGCTATTTACATCAACCTCCATTTTAAAACACCACAGCCACAGAATGTTGTTGGGCCCCCGCCATACAATCCATTCATTATTAAAAATATGGATCGGAATATAGAGATTCATCTGCCAGATTATGTTCCAACATCGCTGGCCAATCCAGCCTTCTTCAAAACACAGGACGATGACTCCGATCCTGCAACAGGAAGGTATTATAAGACCGGGAAAAACCTGCCATGGGCAATGAACATCACAGAGAAGTATAGTTATACCTACGAGATGGTTCCTATTATATGGGGATATTACCACTTCGCAGAATGGTGCGAGTCAGACGGAATCGCTTATCCTGATTGGTACAAGGATCTTCCCGGCTATCAATATCCTTATGATATCTATAGTATTACTGAAAAATAATTAATCCCGTTGAAAGTCTATGATTTCAGGGATTGTATCGATTAGATATCATCCTTTTTTCTTTTCAGGGTGATCAGCAGGTAAAACATGGCAACAGCTACTCCTGATCCGGAGATTATGAACATCCATCTCGAACCAAGGGTAAACCACAGTAAACCGGCCAGGCTACTCGCCAGCAGGGCCATGATACTGGTCAAGCTTGTGTAAAACCCAATGGCGGTTGCCGTATCGCTTTTATCGGCGATATTCGTGATGAGCGCTTTGGAGATCCCGTCAGTGCATGCAGCGTATAAACCATATCCAAAGAAAAGAAAGCCAAAAAGGAGTAGTGAACCTGCCCAACCGAAACCAAAATAGACCAGGCTGAAAATCAATAATCCCGCTATCAACATGGTTTTTAATCCGATCCTGTCGGCCAGCCAGCCAACAGGATATGAAAGTAAAGCAAACACCAGGTTATAGAAAATATAGACACCGATCATCTGCAGGTCTGATAAACCCTGTTCTTTCACTGCAAGAAGAAGGAATATGTCGGAGCTGTTAAAGAGTGCAAACAGCAACAATCCGATAACCAGGAACCTGAAATCCGGCCTGGCTCTCTTCCAGTATAAGAAATAGGAGAAAAGATGAATCCTGGCTGGCCTCTTTTCAGGTTTCGCTTTCTTCTTTTCCCTGATAAAAATGGTGAGCAGGATAGCGGCCATGCCTGGGATAAACGCCACAAAAAACAGCCATCGGTATTGTCCCGGAAAAAAATAGAGCCAGGCCAGCGCCAGCGCTGGCCCGATAGCAGCACCGAGAGTATCCATCCCCCGGTGAAAGCCAAATACCTTTCCCTTATTCTCCCGTGTAGATTCATCACTCAATATCGCATCCCGGGCTCCCGTCCGTACTCCCTTACCAAGCCTGTCAAGCGTCCTGGCAAAAAAGATCCACAAGGGAAAGATGAACACGGCCATCAAGGGTTTGGAGATAGCGCTGAATGCATAGCCTATCTGAATAAAAGGCAACCTTTTCCTCTTTAAATCAGAGAGGTTTCCGAAATACCCTTTGCTGATTCCGGCAGTTGCTTCCGCTATCCCTTCCAGGATTCCGATCAGCAAGACCGAAAATCCAATTGACCGGAGGTAGACCGGCATCACAGGATAGAGCATCTCGCTTGCAATGTCATTAAAGAAACTTATAAATGATACAAGCAGTACCGTACGTGTAATGAAGCGAGATTTATTCATGGATCAACTCATTGTACTCCTCCTGCTTTGAGAAATAGTTCAGGTATTCCCCGGCAGCGGATGCCAGTTTTCGATTCCAATGGTTCGAAGCCTGAATAGCATGTTGCGCGATGGTTTCATCGATATATCCCAGGCTCATTAACGTTGAAAATGCATTCATCCTCGTTTCAAATTCCTGATCAGGAGCGGTATAGGAGATCAACTCCGGGAGAAAATCCAATTTCCAGTCCTCAATAGATAATTGCAGCCATCTCATCCGGATGTTTTTTCCCCGCCATCCAGTCTCATCTTTAGTCAGTTCAAGGTACCGGGAAGCAGCATCCGGGAAATCCCGGCACAGGCGATTCAGTGCCAATTCAACGTTCAGGTATGAGCTATCGCTGAGAAGCGCTTCTGTATCACGCTGTAGTGTTGAGGGTATTGGTTTCAGATATAGCAAAAGAGTCTTCCTGACAGTAGCATCCGGATCGTGGATCGCTTTTCGGAATAATTCAATCGATTCAGGGGATCGATCTGTAGATAGTTGACGAAGAATTTCCGACTTTGTCAGGTGAAACCTCTCCTGATCGAAGCACATGATAAGATGATCTTTCTTCTTTTCCACCGGAATGTTTCGCAAGGCAACCAATGCATCAAATCTATCGATCATATGACTGGCATTTATTGTCTGGGCTGCCAGTTCATCGTAAGATTTATTGAAAGTTACCTGCTTCAGGATGTGATTCCCCGGATCAAACAGTACATATTGCACTCTCTTCTCTTCATGATTTGGGATGCATACTTCGTGCACTTTCTCCTCAATCCAGGATTGGATAGAATCGCAACTTCCATCTGCATACCAAACCTGAAACCAGACCGGCATTCTGAAGAGGCCGGTGAGATTGCTGGTCTCCTTGATCTGTTCTACCCTTACCAGGGTGTTTCGCGATCCTGTGGTATCATCCATCACCCGGTAGCTTATGCAGTAATGAGGTTCGCCTGGTCGGAGGATCCACTGATCAAAGAACCAGTTGTAGGATTGACCGGTAACGTCATAGACCGTTCGGATGAAGTCTTGCGTCTCGGCCGATCCGAATTTGAATTTCTCAAAATAGGCATGGATGACGTCTTTAAACTCCTGCTCTCCAAGTATATCCCGGAGCATTCCAAGTACCACGGATCCCTTGTCATAGATCCTTGCCCTTCCTCCGCGGCTACTCCCCACAGGGTAGTTGTTCAGTTTCGAAGCCTCCAGTGCTGCTTCCTGCTCTTCCCTGACCATATCCTGAAAATATGACTCACCGAATACCGAACGTTCAAATATTTTAGCATAATATGTCCCGAAACTTTCGGTAAGCCAGACATCTTTATTAGCCAGGTGTCCGATGCAATCACCAAACCACTGATGTGCCAGTTCATGAGCATTCACGTTAATGTAGTTCCGCTGCCAATAGGCCCGTGGGTCGATCAGCATATAATCTCCGAAGATCGTTGAGGTCGTGCACTCCATCCCACCATACATATAGTCTATAACAGGAATCTCCCGGTAAACAGGATATGGGTAAGGAGTTCCGATCTCTTTCTCAAAAAAATCAAACATTTCCTGTGTAAACTCGTATGTAGGCTCCACCTTCTCTTCCATCCCCCGGTAGTAGAGCAGTTCGAGTGGTACTCCCCTACTTGTTTTTAATATGTTGAAATCATAGTCCCCGATTCCGAGTGCGGTGGAGAAAAAGGGATGGTCTTCTGTCATTCGGTAATGCCAGGTGTTCGTTCCATCAGGATTCTTCTTCACAGATAGCCTCTCCCCATTGGTGAAAACTGTAAACGCAGAATCGAAGGTGATCCGGATATCCATGGTAACCCTGCCATCCATGTAGGGGAGCCAGCCAAAAGGGCGATGCGCCCATATCTGTTTTCGTTTTCCCTCCTCTTCCGGCTTCCATCCAACAAAGTAGATTCCTGTGGCAACCGGATAGGAATGATACTGCATTGCCAGGTGATACGCTTTCCCTCGCTGTAGATCCATATTTGGATGGATGATCAGGTTCCTGCCAGACTGATGTAATTTCACACTTTCTCCTTCTAGCTTCACCCACTCCACATTGAAACCTGGTGCCACAAACACAATCGAATCAGTGTGATACCGGTTTGGTATAAATGTAAGAGTAGCTTCCCCGAGCACCTTCCATTCCTCCGGGACAAATGACAGTGACGCATCAACATGGTTGAGTTTAACCACGTGAGTAGGAGGATCAGCATGAGGGTCTTTGATATAGGTGACTGTTTTCTCCTGTGCCTGAATATCGGTGCCCCTCAGGAATAGGACGAGTATTGAAATGAAGTATATACGTTTCATCTTCACGAATTTTTATTTCAGACCCGGAAATTTATTAAGTTTGCTGCTTCCTAATAGCTATTCCGGATTGTCCAAAATTAGTAAAAATAGAGTTGAGCCGAAGGAGATTGATCACGATCCTTTTAGTAGCCTGAAGTCATTTATTGAAGGTGAAGAGAAAGAGCGACAGCGCTTATCCCGGGAATTACATGATGGGATCGGACAATACCTCATCTCCATCAAGATGAAACTTGAAAGCCTGCTGTACCTGGATGAGGACGACGTTAAAGAGCAGATTTCAAGGCTCAGGACCGATTTCGATGAGATTCTGGATGAGATCAGGAGAATCAGCAACAACCTGATGCCTTCAGTTTTGGAAGCTTTTGGTGTGGTATTTGCCATCCGGAATCTCTGTATTGAGACGAGCGAACACACCGGATTGAAGATTTCTCTCGACTTTAAAGGTGATCTTGAGTCGTTGAACACGACACTCAAGACATATCTCTTCCGGATTGCCCAGGAAGCGGTAAACAACATTGTTAAACATGCCAGAGCAACAAGTGTGAGAATTATCCTGGAGCGAAAAAAAGATGAGGTACTTTTTAATATCCGCGATGATGGGAAGGGATTTAATCTACAGGAGATAAAAACCGGAACGGGACATGGAATGAACAACATGCGGGAGCGGGTTAACTTGCTGAAGGGAGCGATTAAGATTGAATCACATGAAAATATAGGTACGGAAATTGCCATAGATATCCCTGTATTTCATTAAAAGATGGAGAACATTAAGATTTTTCTGGTCGATGACCATCAACTTATTCTTGATGGCATCAAAGCACTTCTATCCGGGGTCAATGATATCACGATCATTGGTGAAGCAACCACCGGGAACGAACTACTCGAGAAGATTCCCCAGGCACACCCGGATCTCATTCTGATGGACATTTCACTCCCTGATATCTCCGGTATTGAGCTTACACGTATCATCAGTAACAGATACCCTGCAAGTAAAATCCTTATCCTTTCGATGTATACAAATGAGGATTTTGTGTTTAACGCTATGAAAGCAGGAGCCAAAGGATACCTTTTAAAGAATACTTCACGACAGGAGCTTCTTGATGCCATCTATACCATTCATTCCGGACAAGAGTTCTTTAGTAAATCGATCTCACAGGTCATCCTGAAAAGCTTCCTCCGGAAAGTTAATGAACCAGAAACAAGCAAAGGAAATGGGGCTCAACCACTTTCCAACCGTGAACACGAGATCCTGAAGCTTTTTGCTGAGGGATTTAACAACAAAGAGATAAGCAATACACTGGGCATCAGTATCCGGACGGTTGAATCCCATAAAAATCACATTGTCAAAAAACTAGGCTTAAAATCTACTGTAGAGATGGTTAAATTTGCCATTAAAAACAAGATCGTTGAATTATGATAGCATGCACACGGATTAGCGAGATTAAAAACCAGCTGGCGGCTAGTAGAAAAAAGAAGAAGACGATTGGCTTTGTTCCTACAATGGGAGCATTGCACGAAGGCCACCTGCAGCTGATCCGAAGATCAAAGAAAGAAAATGACCTTACTGTTTGCAGCATCTTTGTCAACCCGATCCAGTTTAACAACCCAAATGATCTGAGCAATTATCCCCGGATGCTTGAACAGGATAAAAAAATTCTTGCCAAAGAAGGTGTTGATCTGCTCTTTGCTCCGGAAGCAGAAGAGATATATCCACCTGGAGAGAAGCAAGAACTCGATCTTGACCTGGGTCGTCTCGATAAGATGATGGAAGGGGAGCACCGACCGGGTCATTTCAAGGGAGTCATTATAGTTGTAAAGAAGCTACTGGATATCATTGAGCCAACACGTGCTTATTTCGGCAAGAAAGATTTTCAGCAATTAATAATCATTGAGCACATGGTACGCGCTCTACACCTCCGGGTAGAGGTTGTCGCCTGCGAGACTTTCAGGGAGCCTGACGGGCTGGCGATGAGCAGTCGTAATCTGCAGTTGACAATCGGTGAACGGCAATTGGCGTCAAAGATCTATGATGTGCTGATGTATACCAAAGCCAACGCCGGATCTGTTCCGGTACAGAAACTGCAACTCATTTCATTGAAACGACTCGTGGAAATTCCCGAGTTTCGTGTTGAATATTTCAAGATTGTAAATAAGCGAACCCTGCTGCCTGTCGACACATGGGATGATCCGGAAGAGATCATCGCATGCACTGCTCTCTATCTAGGAGACATCCGCCTGATCGACAATATGGAACTTTTTTTGTAATTTTGCAGCATGTATATAGAAGTGCTGAAATCGAAGATCCACCGGAGTACCGTTACCGAGGCTGATATTAATTATATTGGAAGTATTACCATCGATGAGCTGTTGATGGAAGCTTCCAATATTATTGAGAATGAGAAGGTTCATGTACTAAATATCAATAATGGTGAACGAATTGAAACATATGTACTAAAAGGGGAAAAAGGCAGCGGAGTGATCTGTATGAATGGCGCTGCCGCACGCAAGTTTATCCAGGGTGATATCGTGATTATTGCCTCGTATGCGATGATGGATTTTGAAGAGGCTAAAACATTCAAGCCTGTCCTTGTTTTCCCCGATCACAATAACCACCTTCCAAACGGTTAAAAAGCAACCTGATGCCGTCAACACAATCTGAAGCGAAACCCTTCAAAGCGGGGTTTCTTTCCATCTTTAAATTTGTTTTTTTTCTCGGATTGGGCATCCTGATCATCTGGCTTTCGATAAAAGATCTTACGGAAGTTGAAAGACAAGAGATCATCATTGCATTCCGCACGGCCGATTATTATTGGGTGATTCTGGCACTTGGGCTGGGCATTCTCAGCCATCTCGTGCGCTCTTTACGCTGGATGATGTTCATGGAGCCGATGGGGTATAAGCCCCACTTAAGAAACTCGTTCTATGCAGTGATGATCGGATACATGGCCAACCTCGCATTCCCCCGGTTGGGGGAGGTAACCCGTTGCGGTATCCTGGCCAAATATGAAAAGATCCCGTTTAATAAATCACTCGGCACCGTAATCACCGAGCGTGCCATTGACATGCTGATCTTTCTGGGACTGTTCATCCTGATGATTGTGACCCAGGTCGGAACCATCAGGGAATACCTTGATGATACGGTCTACCCTAAACTGGTTGCGAAGTTTGGCACACTTCACTATTCCCGGCTATTCTGGCTTACAACCGGTAGTCTGGTCACTCTTGTTACAGTTCTCTTTTTAATCTTTCGTGCCAGATTACGGAAATTCAAACTATATCAACAAATTAAGAACCTCATTATCGGTTTCTGGGAAGGGTTGAAATCCCTGAGCAAGATCAAACGACCCTGGTTGTTTATCTTATATTCTTTGGGAATCTGGGCACTCTATTTCATGATGCTCTATATCTGTTTCTTCTGTTTCCCATCCACCTCCAATCTCTCACTTGGAGCAGGCTTATCTGCTCTGGTGCTGGGCAGCATCGGGATCATGATCACTCCCGGAGGAATCGGCTTATACCCCGCCCTTATCCAGGAAACGCTTAAACTATACGGGATCTCTCTGACAACTGGCCTGGCCCTGGGTTGGATTGCCTGGACAACTCAAACCTTGATGATACTGATCGTTGGAGGGATTTCATTGTTGCTTCTCTCTGTTAATAAAACTCCCCATGGAAAAACTGGAACGGATAAAAACCAAGATACTCAGTCGGGAACAAATTAAAAACCAGTGTAATATCTGGCGTTTTAATGAGAAGAAGATCGTTTTCACTAACGGTTGTTTCGACATTCTTCATTTAGGCCATATCGAGTACCTCACCCAAGCAGCCGATCTTGGTGGCATCCTGCTGATCGGTTTGAACTCGGATGCCTCTGTGAAAGCTATCAAGGGTCCCGATCGTCCCTTCAACAATGAAGAGGCCAGGGCTATTATCCTCGCTTCGCTTTCGTTTGTAGACGGCTTGATCATATTTGATGAAGAGACACCATATGAGTTGATCAAACTTGTTAATCCTGACATCCTGGTGAAAGGAGCCGATTATTCTGTGGAGCAGATCGCAGGGCACGATATTGTTCAGGCACATGGCGGAGAGGTTATTACGATACCATTGACAGAAGGGTACTCCACGACAGACCTCATTGCCAGAATCAAGCGTTAATTTCACTACCTTTGTGAAACTGGTGAGATGGTGAGGTGGTGAATACCCCCCGGCCCCCTAAAGGGGGAGAAAGTCCCCTTCAGGCTTGTCTGCCAGTCAGGCAGGGGATTTAGGGGTATCAATGACGAAAACCGAATGGCGAAAATAAAAACAACCTTTTTCTGTCAGAATTGTGGCGCTCAATCACCTAAATGGCTTGGGAAATGTCCCTCCTGTGCAGAGTGGAATACGTTTGTTGAAGAGGTCATCCAGCGGGAAGAGGTTAAACGAGGATATCGGATGCCGGATGCCGGAAACAGAAAGCCGGTTAAGATTTCTGATGTTTCGATGTCTGACGAGAAACGTATCGACCTGCACGACCAGGAGTTTAACCGGGTGCTTGGCGGAGGCCTTGTCCCGGGATCAGTTGTGTTGATCGGCGGCGAACCCGGAATCGGAAAATCCACCCTGATGCTCCAGGTATCACTCCATTGCCAGGGGCTGAAAGTACTTTATGTTACGGGTGAAGAGAGTGATCAGCAGATCCGTATGCGGTCTGACCGGATCGGGATGAAAAACGAAGCATGCTTCATCCTGACAGAGACATCCACACAAAACATTTTCCCCTGCCTGGATGAAATAAAACCTGATCTGATTGTGGTCGACTCAATCCAAACCCTTAACACACAGGTGATTGATTCTTCGGCAGGGAGTATCTCCCAGATTCGGGAATGTACGGCCGAACTGCAAAAGTATTCCAAGACTTCCAACATCCCGGTGATCCTGATCGGCCATATCACCAAAGATGGCGCCATTGCCGGGCCAAAAATCCTGGAGCATATGGTGGATACCGTATTGCAATTCGAAGGCGACCGAAATTATGGGTACCGAATATTAAGGGCTGTCAAGAACCGTTTTGGTTCGACGTCTGAGCTGGGGATCTACGAGATGCAGGATCGTGGCCTCCGGCAAGTCTCGAATCCATCGGAAATCCTGCTTTCCCAACGTGATGAGAATGTCAGCGGCATCGCTATCGCCGCTACGATCGAAGGATTGCGTCCTATGCTGATCGAGACTCAGGCTCTGGTAAGCTCCGCCGCCTATGGCACACCTCAACGCTCCAGTACAGGGTTCGACACCCGCCGGCTGAATATGCTGCTTGCAGTGCTTGAGAAACGGAGTGGTTTCCGGTTGGGTGTCAAAGATGTTTTCCTCAACATCGCCGGCGGGATCCGGGTCGATGATCCGGCAATCGACCTCGCTGTGGTGGCAGCAGTGCTCTCATCCAACGATGATGTTCCCATTGATAACAAAACCTGTTTTGCAGCAGAAGTCGGCCTTTCCGGAGAGATCAGGCCGGTAACCCGCATCGAACCACGAATCGTGGAAGCAGAGAAACTCGGCTTTGAGAAGATCTATATCTCACAGTATAATTCCAAAGGAGTTTCACATCGAAAATTCAAGATCCAGGTTGCTCCTGTAAAAAAAATTGAGGAGCTTTATGTATCTCTTTTCCGATAATTGATTATCTTGGTAGAAATTTTAAACCATCCACCTATGACACTAATCATCATTCAAATCCTGATCCTGGCCATAGCCGTGATTCTCACCAGTTACATCCTTCCGGGGATTTATGTTAAATCATTCTGGTCAGCTCTGCTGATTGCTATTGTGCTGGCATTATTAAATGCCTTTGTCAGACCAATTATGGTGTATCTCTCCATCCCATTTACACTATGGACATTCGGGTTGTTTCTCTTTGTGATCAATGCGCTTATCATCATGTTGGCAGGCGCAATCGTGAAAGGCTTTGAAGTAAAAGGTTTCTGGTGGGCGCTGATATTCAGTATCATCCTGTCAGTGATCATGTATCTTCTAGAAGAGATGATCCTCCCTGCATTTAGCTGGTCATGAGACTCCGGAAACTCGTCAATCATACCGAAATCACAGATATCATTTCCAGGTGTAAGGTCTGCCATGTAGCGATGGTGGATCAAGAGGGGAAACCATACCTGGTACCTATGAACTTTGGCTTTGCTGATGATGTCATCTATCTTCACTCGGGTCAGAAAGGAAAAAAGATAGATAGTCTGAAGAAAAATCCTGAAGTTTGCATTAATTTCACTACAGATCATAAGCTTAGCTACCAACACAAAGAGGTTGCCTGTTCCTGGAATATGAAATACAGAAGTGTGTTGTGTTACGGCACGGTTGAATTCATCGAAGATGCACAGCTGAAAAGGAACGCTCTGGATGTAGTGATGAAACAATATACCGACGGAAAATTCAACTACAATCCGCCATCCATCCGGGAAGTCAATTGCTGGACCATTAAGGTTGAAAGGTTCGATGGGAGAGCATACGGATATTAAGCCTTCTTATTTAAATCGATTTCAAATTGTTTGTTTTTTCGATATGTTAATTCTGACATGTCGAGAAAAATTGTAATTTTGCGTTTTTCCTTTAACCTTGAATCACAAAATATATATAGGCATTGATGATACAGATAACCTGGTGTCAATTGGGACAGGACATCTGGCAAGAGATCTGGCCAATTCACTTGACCATGCGGGGTTGGTTAGGATCTTTTCGATCACCCGGCATCAGTTGCTAGTCGATCCAAAGATTCCATACACGTCACACAATTCTGCGGCCTGTATCACGGGTCAGATTACCGGGAACGAACTTCAGATCAGGGATTTTTGTGCTGACTTTCTGTTGAACCATGCAGCCGATGGTTCTGATGCGGGATTATGCATCGTGTTGGAAGAGAACATTCCTGAAGAGATTGTCTCCTTTGGTCAACGTGCTAAAATAGAGGTGCTGAAGGAGGGCGAAGCCCTTGATATTGCAAAAAAGCATTCAATATATCTGATTGGGTTGACAGGTCAAAAGATCGGTGTTATTGGTGCGCTGGCGGCTGTAGGATTACGGTTTCATGGAAACGATGGCCGGTTGCTCTGGCTGAATCGTCTTCGTGAGGTTCAGGGAATATACCCTGTAAAGGAATACCAGGAATTGGTACCGGTGGATACGATTGTGGATATTGACGGAAATTTGCTCCATCCTGAAAGCAAAATAAATATTTCAGATTGGTGCCGACCTGTGGTTAAGAACAAAAAAATTGTTTTATTTGCAGAGAAATCTGATGCACATGAAAAATACGAATACCAGTCCGCTTCCAAGGAGTATATCAAGCATCTTTCCGAATAGGATTGCGGGAACTATTGCAGAAGTATTATTTCTGTTGATTCTGGGCATGCTTGCAATCGCTATTCATGCCAAGTTTCGTATCCCGATGCAACTCCCCGGCAGGCAAGGTATCATCTTTCTGACTATTATCATCCTGGCCCGCGGTTGGTCTAGCTTCCCCTTTGCTGCCACCATCGCCTGTGCAGGTTCAGCAACGCTTCTGGCCACATCCTGGCTCGGTTTTCGTGAACCACTGATGCCTGTCACTTACATCCTGATTGGCGTATTCCTTGACCTGCTTTATTTGGCATTTCGCAAGATCATGCCATTTGTAATGGCAACGGCTCTATCCTGTGCCATCGGGTGGATGTGCATTCCGCTGATCAAATTTTTTATTGCTTCGTTTACCGGACTCCTCTTCACCTCTTTCCGGTTTGGTCTTGGCTGGCCTGTGATGACCCATATCATTTTCGGTTTTGCAGGTGGTTTGCTCGGTGCAAGTATCCTTAAATTATCCTCTCACCTCCAGAAAAAATAATCCCTAATGCAGCATTTTACTATTTTTTCACATTCCCGATATGCTACTTTCAACATATCGAGTTGTTTATTCGTTATCTCATTACTTTTTCAAACTGTCGGATTCTCACAGACACCTGTCACCGGGATCATCCGGAATTGTGACACCGGAGATCCGGTTTCAGGAGCCAATATCCTGGTACAGGAAACAGGGATAGGTACTGTTTCTGAAAGTGACGGAACCTTTTTATTAGATGTGCCAAAAGGCGTGAAATCGAGGATCCAGATATCCTTTGTCGGATACCAGGGGCTGATACAGCCTGTTTCAGCCAAACAGGTTACCGATACCATTCACCTCATTCTTTGCATGAAACCTGAGATCCAGCAGATGCCTGAAGTGTTTGTCACTGCCACCCGGACCCCGTTGAAACCCTCTCAAATTCCCGCTCGGATTGCAACCATCCAGGGAGCGGAAGTGATGGAGATGCCAATTAACAATACCGACGAAGCCCTTCAGGTGGTTCCTGGGATCAATTTCGACCGTGATCTCGGGATCTTCTCCAAGAATTCCAGCGTAACCATGCGGGGATTGAATGGCTCTTACCGCGCCCTGATCCTGATGGACGGAGTCCCGCTCAACAAAACGGATGGCGGAGGCATCAACTGGAACCGGCTGATCCCGGGTTATATCGAGCGGATCGAAGTGCTGAAAGGACCGGTTTCAGCTGTCTATGGATCCAACGCGATGTCGGGAGTGGTTAACGTCATTACACGCAAACCCATTGCCAGGTTTGAAGGAGAGATAAAAGCTTTCACCGGGACATTCCGGACATTTGGTGGATTTATTAAGGTTGGCGGAAGTCTGATTAAAAGTGACCGGGGTTTCTATTACAATGCCACAGGTTTCTATCGCCAGGGGAAAGGATATATTGTGGAGCCGGAAGCCACACGAGACTCCTTCGATACCAATACCTACCTGAAAGAGGGGACGCTAGCCGGAAAATTGGGTTATCAGTTCAATCAGCGGAACAATATAGAACTGGAGTACAACTACTACAATGATATCAGGGGGGCCGGAACAAAGATCTATGAGCCACTTGGAAGCTATAACCGGTATCCCACTCATTTTGTCAGGCTCTCAACTCAGAATGGCTGGGGGAAATATAGTTTATTGGTAAATGGTTTTTTTCAACACGAGAACTACATCCGGCAAAACGAATCGATCAGTAATAAAAGCGGGAAATATACGCTTTACAAAACCGATAGTAAACGAAATGATTATGGCGTATGGCTTAACCTGACAAACCAGTTCCGGAAAAACCAGGCAATCACAGTGGGGATGGATCTGAAACAAGGGAATGTAAATGCCACCACTACTTATATTACTTCAACCGACATCCTGAATAACAAAGGAAAAATGTCGTTTTTTGCTCTATTTGCCGAATATCAGTTGAACATCCTTCAGAAAAAGATGGTTATTGCCGGCGGACTTCGATGGGATATTGCCTGGTTTACCAACGGATCCTTTACCATTGAAGATCCCAGCAAGCTTACACAATTCATGACCAACTTCCCTACTGAGTTTTCAGATGAAACATGGAATGCCATCAGTCCAAAACTGGGATTACGATATAACTTCAATCCTTATCAGAATCTTTATTTATCCTATGCTCATGGATTTCGCCCACCCATTCTGGATGACATGTGTAAGAATGGCAACATCAGCAAAGGATTTAAACTGGCAAACCCACAATTGAAGCCGGAATCAATCGACAACTTCGAGGTTGGTGGAACGATCACATTTCTGAAAAAGATCAAGCTGGAGCCGTCTGTTTATCTCTCATTGGGAAGAGACTTTCAATACTTCGTAGCTACAGGGGATAGTGTCAATACAGGTGGGAATAATCTCAAACCTGTGATGAAACGCGAGAACATCAGCCGGGTGCGAGTTCTTGGTGCTGAGATCACCATGAATATTCCCCTGGTAAAAACACTCGACCTGATCGCCAATTATGCCTATAACGACTCCCGGATCACTCAATTTGACACCTCCCTGTTTACAGGGGAGGACCTGACTGGTAAATTTTTAATGGAGGTCCCACCACATCAAGCGTTTGCCGGGCTCATCTTCACTCCCCGTTGGCTCACCGCTTCTGTCACATGCAGATATGTCGGAAAGCAATGGATCAATGATGCAAACACGGCCCAAACTCCTGACTATTTCACGATCGATTTAAAAGCTTCGCACACATTTTTCAACCAGCTTACACTTGGAGTCACGATTCAGGATCTCCTGAACAGGCAATGGGTAAACAACAAAGGCCAGCTCAATCCGGGTCGTTTTATCATGTTGAATCTTTCATTTCGCTTTTTACGGTAAGGCCTGAGAAAGAAGTTCCTCACACTTCCCTTCAATTGTAAATCCTTCGTGTACCTTTGTAAAAAACAGCATGCATGAAGGCAATGATCTTAACACATATACAGGAGCTGTCAGAGACCAGCGAACCACTGATCCTGGCCGATATCCCGGACCCCATTCCGGATGACCATGAGATCATGATTAACGTATCAGCCTGTGGTGTGTGTCATACCGAACTGGATGAGATTGAAGGCCGGACCCCTCCTTCATTTTTCCCAATGGTTCCGGGACATCAGGTTGTTGGGCATGTTTCCAGGTTGGGCCCCGGGGCATCAAAATTCAACACCGGCGACCGGGTGGGTGTCGCTTGGATCTTCTCCGCCTGTGGCAAATGCTCCTATTGTAAATCCGGAAACGAAAACCTCTGTCCTGAATTCAAAGCTACCGGAAGAGATGCGTTTGGCGGGTATGCAGAAAAGATGAAAATCCATGAAGATTTCGCGCTGATTATTCCTGAGCATTTTACCGATGCAGAGGCTGCTCCATTGCTGTGTGCCGGGGCGATCGGCCTGAGATCTGTCAGGCTTGCACATCCTCTCTCTGCAGATCTTCCCAAATGGGGTGAGGGTCATAGTGTGGGACTGACGGGTTTTGGAGCATCGGGCCACCTGGTATTAAAAATGATACTGCACTTGTGGCCGGAGGTAAAGGTATTTGTGTTTGCCAGAAGTGCAGCTGAGCAAGCGTTTGCACGTGAACTCGGTGCTGAATGGGCTGGCGATACAATGGATGACCCTCCTGAAAAACTGGATGCCATTATAGATACGACCCCGGTTTGGAAGCCGGTTGTTGAAGCCCTCATGCACCTGAAACCGGGAGGGCGTCTGGTAATCAATGCGATTCGGAAAGAAAATATTGATAAAGATTATCTCCTGCACCTCGACTATCCTGAAGATCTCTGGATGGAAAAGGAGATCAAGAGTGTAGCCAATGTAACCACAACCGATGTCATGGATTTTCTTCAAATCGCTTCTGACATTCCTATTAAACCGGAGGTGCAGCTCTATTCATTAGAGGATGCCAACAAAGCACTTTTAGAGCTCAAACACCGGGAAATTCGTGGAGCGAAGGTGTTGAAAATAGCTTAACTCCCTTATTTCTGCTCACATTTAATCTGCCATCGGATTGCATAATCAATCAGCTTCCCGAATCCAAGTCCGAGTAAGCTTCCAATTGCGCCCCCTGCAAGGATATCGCCAGGATAATGCACTCCCAGATAGATCCGAGAATAAGCCATGATAAATGCATAAGCCAACATGACCGGGATGATCCAACGATAGTGGCGACGCAACAACAGAATAAGAAAAAGAGCGATGGCAAAACTGGTAGAGGCGTGTCCTGAATAAAAACCATGCTGTCCTCCTTTGTATCCATTCACTATGTGCACCTGCTCAATCTCTGGTTCATGCGATGGGCGAAGACGTGTGGTTCCATGTTTCGAGAGGTTTGCCAGTTGATCTGAAACAGTGATCATCAACGCTATCCCGATCACCAATGTGATGGTTTTCCATTTGAAGGTGCGGATAGCCAGGTAGGTGATCAGAAGGTAAAGTGGTAACCATACAATCGGTTTGGTAGCGTAAAAAAAGAACTGGTCGAAGAAGGGACTATGAAGGCCATTCAGTGTCAGGAAGAAGGATTGGTCGATATTATTCAGGATTTCAAGCATATTTCTTTCTAGTTATTCAATGCATCCCAGAGCATCCCTTTTAGCTTCAGCAATCCCGTTTGTTTATGGGACGAAATAAACACATACGGAAGGGCAGGAAGATCTTTTTCCAGCTCCAGGATGATCTCCTCATCGGCCAGATCGGATTTAGTAATAGCCAGTAACCTAGGTTTATCCAGCAAATCGGGATTATACTTCTGTAACTCATTTAACAACACCTCATACTCCTTTTGGATCTCCATGCAATCAACCGGGATCATAAACAGTAGTACCGAATTCCGTTCGATATGCCGGAGAAACCTGAATCCGATTCCTTTTCCTTCGTGTGCTCCTTCAATAATACCTGGAATATCGGCTACCACAAAGGATATGTTATCTTCATAATTTACAATCCCCAGGTTTGGGACAAGGGTGGTAAAAGGATAATCTGCGATCTGAGGTTTTGCTGCTGAGATGACTGAGAGAAGTGTGGATTTTCCCGAATTTGGAAATCCCACCAGGCCCACATCTGCCAGAATCTTTAATTCCAGGATAAACCATCCCTCTTGTCCGGGTTTTCCGGGCTGAGCGTATCGGGGTGCCTGATTCGTAGAAGATTTAAAATGGTCGTTGCCCAAACCACCCATTCCTCCTGGAAGCAATGTAATTGTTTCCCCATCTTCAGTCACTTCGCAAAGGATTTTTTGGTTCTCTGCATCTTTGGCCACCGTACCGAGAGGCACTTCAATGACGACGTTCTTTCCATCAGCCCCGGTCTTCAGGCTGCGCATGCCATTCTCACCATGACCGGCTTTCAGGTGTTTTGTAAACTTAAGATGCAACAGCGTCCAGAGTTGACTATTGCCTTTCAGGATGATCTCTCCTCCTTTGCCGCCATCACCACCATCAGGCCCACCGCGTGCATTGGATCGTGTACGCAGGAAATGTGCTGATCCTGCTCCTCCCTTTCCGGAAGCGCAGAAAATCTTTACATAATCGACAAAATTTGAATCGGGCACTATTTATTTTGATCAATGATCTGACAAAGTTCCTGAAATATCTCTTCAACGCTTCCAACACCATAGATTTCAGAATATATCCCATTCCTCCGGTAATAATCAACCAGGGGTTGGGTATGCTTATGATACACTCGTAATCGATTTTTGATCACATCTTCCGTATCATCGGTCCTTCCCTGTTCCTGTGCGCGTTTCAACAAACGCTCAAGCAACTCCTCAACAGGTACATCCAGAGACAGAACCTGCTTCAGCTGACAGTTCCTTCGAGTCATCATTTCATCGAGAGCCTCCGCCTGAGGCAGTGTCCTGGGAAATCCATCAAAGATAAACCCATCCGCTTCTTTATGGTTGTCAAAAACATTTTCAAGGATTTTAATCAACAGATGGTCAGGAACCAATTCTCCTTTGTTGATGATATCCTTAATCTTCAAACCCAATTCCGATTCACGCTTGATTTCAGCTCTCAGAATATCACCTGTTGAGACGTGAACGAGATTATATTGCTCAGCAACTTTTGCAGCTTGTGTTCCTTTGCCACCTCCAGGGGGGCCAAAAAAGACCAGGTTTAACATAGATGAACGATTTTAAGTTAATTCTCAAGTTTGTATATATCAGGTAAATTTCTACCATACCCATCATAATCCAATCCATAGCCGACAACAAAATCATTCGGGATTTCCATGCCCAGGTAATCGATTGAAAAATCCTTTACGAATGCATCGGGCTTCAGACAAAAACAAGCTAAACGCACCGAAAGAGGGCGGTATTTATGCAACTCTTTCAGGAGATGATCCATGGTTATTCCAGAATCTACGATGTCTTCCACGACAAGGATGTGCCGGCCTCTGATCTCTTCATTCAAACCGATCAGCTCGTTTACCTTTTTTGAAGATTGAGTGCCTGTATATGAGGCATATTTGACAAATGAGATCTGGCAGGGGATCTCCATCTTCCGGATCAGGTCAGCAGCAAAAATGAACGCGCCATTCAACACACCAATCAGTAAGGGGTTTTTCCTAGCATAATCGATGTTAATTCTTCCAGCCAACGTGCTGACAGCATGGTCTATCTTCTGACGAGAGATAAACTTTCTGAATATTTTACCTTTAACTTCAACGATTTCCATCTGTAATGTTCGTCTGCCTCCTGTACAAAATAAAGAAGAATATCTCAGATGACATACAATTTGTTTAATTTTGTACATTCAACCCGCATTGAAAAACAGAGATATGAACCCTATTGTAAGCATCATTATGGGCAGCACATCCGACCTTCCGGTCATGGAAGCAGCAGCCAAATTCCTGGATGACCAGAAGATCCCTTTCGAGATGAACGCACTTTCCGCTCATCGTACGCCTGAGAAGGTAGAAGAGTTTGCTACAGGAGCTCAGGCCCGGGGCATCAACGTGATCATTGCCGCTGCTGGTATGGCGGCCCACCTGCCGGGTGTGATTGCCTCTATGACAACCCTACCAGTCATTGGTGTTCCGATCAAAGCTTCTCTCGACGGAATGGATGCACTCCTGGCTATCGTACAGATGCCTCCTGGAATTCCGGTAGCTACTGTAGGCATCAATGGCGCTCTGAATGCCGCCATCCTGGCGGCAGAGATGCTGGCTCTTTCAGATGAGGCCATTCACGAGAAAATGGTTGCCTTTAAAGAGAATCTGAAGAAGAAGATCGTGAAAGCGAACGAAGAGCTGACTGATATAAAATTCAAGTACAAAGTCGATTAATTAATCCTGATTGTCACAAGGCTATTTTTTTCCGGATAATCATCAATCCGTCGCGAAAAGGCAACATCAGGTTTTCTACATTATCATCCTGCTGAACAAATTCGTTAAACTCTGCAATGCCCCGGGTATCTCTGTCAAATTTTTCCGGATCACCCAGTACTTTCCCGTCCCATAACACATTATCTGCCAATATGAATCCTCCTTGTCGTACTCTGGGTAGCACCATCTTGTAGTAGTTCAGGTAATTTGGCTTGTCGGCATCGATAAATACCAGGTCCCAGGACACATCCAGGGTGGGAATGATATCCATTGCATTCCCGATATGCAGCACCACGGAATCCTCCAGGGAGGCTTCCTTCAGGGATTTCCGGATGGTTTCTTCAAGTTCAGGATTGGCTTCAATTGAATGGAGGATGCCAGATGCCGGATGCCCGATACCACCTGCCAGGCAAATCGCTGAGTAACCGGTAAAGGTTCCGATTTCCAGGATCCGGTGCGGCCTGATCATCTGGCTGATCATCTGTAGCAGAACTCCCTGCATGTGGCCGGCCAGCATCTGGGGATGAGTCTGGGTCAGGTGGGTTTCACGGTTGATTTTGGAAAGGATCCCTGACTCCTCAGTTGTATGCTGCTTCGTATAATTGATACGGTTGTCATCCATATTTCGTAGTTTGAAATGCCAAAGTAGTCAATTTTCTTGGGATAAATTTTTCGAAACTCATATCTTTGATTTCCATAAAATATTCATTGCTATGAATCGAATTATATTCACACTTACTTGCTTGATGGTCCTTGGATTTGCCAAGGCCCAGATTATCTCTTTCGAAGAGTTGAACCGTGTTAGTCTGAAACTGATGAAAACCGAAAACCCGGAAGCGGTTCTCTGGGGAGCCGATACGCTTATTTCTGATAAAAACCAGACGGTGGGATATATTTTCAGGTTTGCACCAACCGGATTTATCATTGTTTCTACTTCGAATCTTATCCGTCCGGTTTATGGTTATTCATTTATCAATGATTTTATTATTAATGATCCGGAGTTGAGAAATATCAAAGCAATCATCGGATACGATCTGCAAACCCGGGTCCGGTATGCTGACCAGTTGCCCGGTGCTAAAAAAAGAGGAATCGCAGGGGAGTGGGAGCAGTTCCTTGGCAACAGTATACGTATGAATCCATTCCAGCAATGGCCGCCCGAAGGGACTACAACCTCAGGTGGTTGGGTGGTCACCAACTGGACACAATCAGCCCCTTATAACAGTATGTGTCCGATGGACCTGAACGCCGGAACCAGGAGTGTGGTGGGTTGCCCGGCTACCGCCATGGGACAGATCCTCAACTACCATGAAACACTGAACGGAACTACCTTCAATGACGGAGATGATTACTATCACAGTTACGGCTCAGGAAACCAATATTGGATCGATGATGACCATGTTGCCCGTAGTTTCCCTTCATGGGATTCCCTGAACACCTGGCTAAACTCCATGGACTATGCATACCAGATACAAGTACATATCAGCATGGAAATGAAGGCCGCATTAAGCTTTGCCTGTGGTGTGGCTGCTCATCAGGTTTATACTGCATCTGTATCTGGCACGTTTGGTATCGACCAGGCATGGGATTCCTTTCAACGTTTCGGTTTCATCGATTCCCGGCTAATCTTCCCCTCCGATACTAATCTGAACCATGATATTGCCGAAAACATCAAGGTCGCCATTCCGGTGCAACTCGGATTGCTCGTTGATCCTCCCGGTAGCGGGGGTCACAACGTAGTGGTCGACGGATATAATACAGATGAATTTTATCACTTCAATTTTGGTTGGGGAGGTTCTTCCAACGGCTGGTACACCTTGCCCCCTACTAGTATCGCCTACAACCTGACTATCATCGAAGGAGCTGTGCTCGATATTAAATCCACAAATTATACCGGAACTCCTGATGACACAAATCAACCGGAATTAATCCGAATCTATCCAAACCCAGTTTCAAATCATATTTTCGTTACAGCCGGTCTTGAAGCTGCAGAAATGATAGTCTACAATTCATCCGGTCGGTTTGTTTTAAATTCTCACCTATCAGGAGAGGTGTTAAAAGTGGATGTAAGCCACTTACCTTCCGGGCTTTACCTGGTTCAGATAATTGGAAAAGGAGAGAAAATCCTTCAGGGAAAAGTAGTTAAGGAGTAATGAAGGAATGATAGAATTATAGAATGATGGAATATTTGCTTTGAATCTTGAACTTTGAACTTTACTTTCTGCTATCAATCAAGATTTCCAGCAACTTAATGGCAGCTTCGGGGATGATGGTTCCCGGACCGAAGATGGCAGCAGCTCCGGCTTCGTATAGACAATCATAGTCCTGGGGTGGAATTACACCACCCACGATCACCATGATATCATCACGTCCCAGCTTCTTCAACTCATTGATCACCTCGGGTACCAGGGTTTTGTGGCCGGCTGCCAGGCTGGAGACACCCAGAATGTGGACATCGTTTTCCACGGCCTGCCTGGCAGCTTCTGCCGGAGTTTGAAAGAGGGGCCCGATATCGACATCGAACCCTATATCCGCATATCCTGTTGCCACCACTTTGGCTCCCCGGTCGTGGCCATCCTGTCCCATCTTAACTATCATGATCCGGGGACGCCGGCCTTCTATCTCTGCTAACTTGTCGGCAAGTTCCTTTGCCCTGGCAAAGGCATCGTCATCCTTCGATTCTGACGAATAAACGCCTGATATAGATCGTATCACTGCTTTGTACCTCCCGTATACTTTTTCAAGTGCATATGAAATCTCTCCCAGAGTAGCCATCTTGCGGGCTGCATCTACCGACAGGGCAAGCAGGTTCCCCTCCCCTGTTTCTGCCGCTTTGGTCAGTGCTTCCAGGGCCTTCACTACATCTTCACTGTTTCTCTCTTTTTTAATCTTCTTAATGTGTCCGATCTGGGCTTCCCTGACCGCGGAGTTATCCACTTCCAGCGTTTCGATCGGAGCCTCTTTCTCCAGCCGGCAGGTGTTCACGCCGATGATTTTATCTTTGCCCGTATCGATGCGTGCCTGTTTACGAGCAGCTGCCTCTTCGATCCGCATTTTCGGAATCCCTGTTTCGATGGCTTTTGCCATGCCTCCAAGCTCTTCAATCTCTTCGATATGCTTCCATGCCTGTGTTGCAATCTGATCGGTGAGCGCTTCGATGAAATAGGACCCTGCCCATGGATCAAGAGAACGGCACACATTGGTCTCCTCCTGGATATACAACTGGGTATTCCTGGATATTCGTGCTGAGAAATCTGTAGGCAGAGCGATGGCTTCGTCGAGGGAGTTGGTATGAAGGGACTGTGTGTGACCCAAAGCGGCACCAAGCGCTTCAATACACGTTCTGGTAACGTTATTGAAGGGATCCTGTTCAGTGAGGCTCCAACCCGATGTTTGGGTGTGAGCACGTAATGCCATCGACTTGGGATTTTTAGGATTGAACTGCTTCACAATCTTAGCCCAGAGTATCCGCCCTGCCCGCATTTTAGCTATCTCCATGAAAAAATTCATGCCCGACCCCCAGAAGAAAGAGATCCTGGGAGCGAACGCGTCGATATCCATGCCGGAATTGACGCCTGTTCGTAAGTACTCCAGACCATCAGCCAGGGTGTAACCAAGCTCAATATCACTGGTGGCCCCTGCCTCCTGCATGTGGTAACCACTGATGCTGATCGAGTTGAATTTAGGCATGTATTTGGCTGTAAACTCAAAAATATCCGCGATGATTCTCATCGATGGACCTGGTGGATAGATATAGGTGTTCCGCACCATAAACTCCTTTAAAATATCATTTTGGATCGTTCCGGTCAGATCCTCCATCGAAACACCCTGGTTTTCAGCTGCAACAATATAAAATGCTAAAACAGGCAATACCGCACCATTCATGGTCATCGAAACCGACATTTTATCCAGGGGGATCTGTTCAAACAACACCTCCATATCTTCAACAGTATCGATTGCTACACCGGCTTTCCCAACATCACCAACCACACGTTCATGATCGGAATCGTATCCACGGTGCGTGGCGAGATCAAATGCTACAGACAGACCTTTTTGTCCTGACGCCAGGTTTCTCCGATAAAAAGCATTTGAGTCTTCTGCGGTTGAAAATCCGGCATACTGCCGAATGGTCCACGGGCGCATGACATACATGGTTGAATAAGGTCCACGGAGGAATGGAGGCAATCCGGCCGTAAATTCGAGATGCTCTAGGTTCAGCAGATCAGATTCTCCATAAACCGGCTTTAAGGGAATATGCTCGGCTGTTAGCCACTCTTCTTCTGATCCATGTTGTTGTTCCCAAGCCTGGAACGAGTTCTGGTTAGGTTCTGAGGATTTATAATCGATATCTTTGAAACTGGGTCTCATCAGATATATATCATGATTGTATTAAAGAGATAAAATAAATACCAGGTATGCCTTCTTCGACAAAGGGTTGAAAATCAGACTTGACTGGATAGGAATAGAGAACTTTTTTGACACAGGAATATCTTTTGAAATATTGATACCAACATTGTTGATCCCTGCTTTTGGTCCGTACCACAAACTCCCAAACGGGATGCCTCCGATAAACGGTTTGATGCCAAATCCTTTGACATTGAATTGGTAGGAGAGTTCAAAATAGGTCGAATAGTTATTCTTTGTTCCAAACCCATATACCCCTGTACTGTCTTTTCCTTTATCGGCTCCATACACCATCACTGCAGCAATAAATTGAATGGGAAACTTTTCCGGTCCGTCAAAAATAAATGAGGCCTCCAGGGTATGAAAAGTACTCTTATTGTTCCAGTTGAAATAATCATTCCCGGGAAGGGAGTCGATCGGACCCGGCGCATAGTAATCAAAGAGCATCAGGGTGAAATATTTATACCGATAAGAGATAAACAGATCCAGCTCGGAGTAATTGTATGTTATTGATGTAGAGTCGTCGAGCTGCAACGAATGCCTGGAGAAAGCATAGGAACCCCAGGCACCTAGTGTAAGCCCAAAAGCACTGATAGATGCAGTTGGCTGGATCGCTGCTGATTTACCAAAATTTTGTCCTCTCCAGATGTGCCGGTTTACCAGATCTGCTCCAATATTCAGGAAAACTTTTCCCGGTTCAGACTGTTTCGACTCCTGCAGGGCTGTCTCTTCCTGAGCCAAAACTGTAAACACAGATACCACAATCAATATGGATAGCAGTACGAATCTTTTCATGAAATATATTGTTTATTGAAAAAGCAGTAGCTGAAGTTTCTCTAAATCAACCGGCTTGTTCATCATCGCATCCATTCCTATCTCAAGAAGGTGGTCCCGGTTATCTTCAAATGCGTTGGCAGTAATCGCAATGATCTTGATCCGTTTGCTTTCCTCAATATTTTGCTCCCTCTCAAGCTCCCGGATTGCCTTACAGGCAGTAATCCCATCCATCACCGGCATCATGATATCCATCAGGATCACATCATAGCTGTTTGCTGTGAACATGTCCACTGCCACCTGGCCGTTAGGAGCGCATTCTACCTGATGACCAATCCGTTCAAGACTAGCGGTTATCATGCGCAGGTTGATCAGATTATCCTCTACAACCAAGATAGAAAGCGACAGTTTATCAGCTTGTTCAATATGATCCTTTGAACACATATGAATCCATTATTGAATGCCTAAACGGCGTTGATATTTTGTTAACTCATGAAGCAAGTTACTGAGGATATGGATAAAATCATCCACTCCGGCCCCTTTAAGATCTTTCACTATCTCCTTGGGGTATCCTGCAATAATAATCATTATACTTGAATTATGCTCCTTAAGTTTCCTAATTATCTCCGGAACGATCCCGGCGTATTCATCATCAGAGCTGCAAATGACCACTATTTCCGCTTTTGATGCTATCGCTGCGTCAACTCCTTCGTCGATCGAAGCAAATCCGGGATTATCTATGATACGGTATCCGGCACAGCCAAAGAAGTTGGTAGCAAAACCGGCTCTGGTCCGCATCATAGCTAAGTTTCCCATGGTAAACAGAAAAACCGCAGGCTGTTTATTCCCCGCCTCAACATACCTCTCTGTAGCCAATCTCAGTCGTTCAAATACTTCACCAGCCCTGAAACGGGGCATCCGTTTGTAGGTTGTCGATTTCTCCTCATCCTTCTCTATCTCGATCGGGATCTCACTATGCATATTCTCCGTGACGTTTGGATATTGATTTGTTCCCAGTACCAGAAATTTTCTTTGTGCAATATCCGTTTCTTTCTGTTGACGGATCTCAGCAACTGAGTCCTGTATAAAGCCGGATTTGATACCCTCGATGATGCCTCCCTTTTCTTCCACCAGTTTGAAGAGGTTCCAGGCTTCACAAGCGATGGAATCAGTCAGGTTCTCCACATAATATGAACCGGCCGCTGGATCAACAACCTTATCGAGGTGGGATTCCTCCTTAAAAATCAACTGTTGATTCCGGGCATTTCGCTCAGCAAATGAGTCGGGTTTCTGAAAAGCAATATCGAACGGCAAGATAGAGAGGGAATCTGTGTTACCCAATGCGCCTGACATCCCTTCCGTTGTGGTTCTCAACATATTTACATAGGGATCAAAGATGGTTTTGTTCCACCTGGCAGTAACACAGTGAATATCCATTACGCAAGATTCTTTCCGGGCAGGCTTATACTGCTCAACAATTTTTGCCCAGAGCAGGCGGGCAGCTCTTAATTTGGCTATCTCCATAAAATAGCTGGGACCAAGTGCAAACGTGAACGCTATCCGGGAAGCAACAATATCCGGGTCAACTCCCTTTGTAACCAGGCCAGCCAGGTATTCATTTCCGGAAGCCAATGAAAAAGCCAGCTCCTGGACCAGGTTAGATCCGGCATCCTGGAACCGGTATCCATTGATATTTATGGCTTTTACCTTAGGAAGCCGCTTATGCAATGTGTTTACAAGGTACGTGGCCTCTTCCAGGTTGCTCTCCCATGAGAGATAAAAATCACCTTGTACCAGAAGAAAGCTGATCGGATCAAAGTTCAATGAGCCGGTTATCCGCGCGTTATCATCCTTCCTGCTGTTTACTTCATAGAGAAAAAGCTCTGCAGTTAAGGGATATGACCGGGAGCGAAAATGGTGTATCGCAATTTTTGTCAGGTCAATCCCCTTTAGAAGCTGTTGAATCTGTTTGTGTGTCGTAATCTCCCGGGTATTGAATCCGATCGCCTGAGCCCCGTGTTTAATCGCATCCATGGCAATACTATTCGCTTCTGATATTTCTGATGACTGGATATCCTGTCGGACCAGCCATTCATTGTTATCCGTTTTATCACCCCTGACAAAGGGAAACTCTCCGGGAAGAGTTTTCAGGTACTCTAACTCCGAGAGATCACCACTCCTGTAGTATGGTTTCACAGAAAAACCTTCAGGTGTATTCCAGATCAGACTTTTGGCATAATCAGCGCCATTGAGATCTTTGTTGATCTTCTCTTCCCATGCCTCTGTTGTAACAGGTGGAAATTCCCTGAATAAATTTTTCTTTTCCCCTGATCTCATTTACATTTCCTTCCTTTAAGAGATTAGCTTCTGAAGAGTTCATTCAACGAGCTAATAAAAAGATTAACAAAAATAATCAATATAGACTGAATCCCTGTATCTTTACTGAAAAAACTTGACAGATGAAGATTGCATTGTTTGGGGCATCTGGATTCATTGGCAGGTATTTGAAAAGAGCCCTGCGGGCAGCAGATCATGATCTCTCTTTCATCCTTCGGGAGGGATTCAACAAGCCGGTCACAGATTTTTGCGCAGAATATATCGATCATCACGATGTTGTCATTAATCTCTGCGGTGCACCCCTTTCGAAGAGATGGAATGAAACGTATAAACAGGAGCTGCTCGATAGCCGGATCCTGACCACACGAAAGATCACTGAAGCTATTCTGTGTGCTGCCAATCCACCAAATACATTTATCAACGCCTCTTCCGTTGGGATTTATAATGATGAGAAAACGCAGACGGAGGATAGCCAGGCGTTTGCAGATAATTTTTTAGGCAAGTTATGCCAGGCATGGGAAGCTGAAGCCATGAAGGCGAACGAGAAGGGCCGGGTTGTGATTCTTCGGATAGGTCTGGTGCTGGCAAAAGACGAGGGTACGCTTAAAAAGATGATGCCCCCGTTTCGATCAGGTATCGGGGCAACAGTAGGCAATGGCAACCAGGGAGTATCCTGGATCCACATCGATGACCTGACAGAAATCTTCCTGTTTGTGATCAGCCATCCTGAGATTCAAGGGGTTTTCAATGCGGTGGGAGAAAATCCGACTGACAACTTTCATTTCTCAGAGATGCTGGGCAAGATGTACGGACAACCGGTATACTTCAGCATTCCCAGGTTCGCATTGAAGCTTATTTATGGCGAAGGAGCACAGGTGCTGATTGATGGTCAGCGAGTCATCCCGGAGAAGCTACTCAAAAGTGGATTTCAATTTCAACATCCTACCCTCACCAAAGCACTGGTTGATCTCTATAAAAAACAACCTTCAAAAGGGCCTATCTGATATCCATCTCTTCTACCAGCCACGTTGCACCGGCGTATTTATCTATAATAAATAACAGGTAGCGGATATCCAGAATGATATTCCGGCATTGATCCGGATCGTACATCAGATCACTCATCGTCCCTTCCCAGTTCCGGTCGAAATTGATCCCGATCAGCTCGCCTTCACCGTTTAATACAGGTGCGCCTGAATTGCCACCTGTTGAGCGGATCGTAGAGATGAATCCGACATGCAACTGACCATCATCATCGGCATAGCGGCCATAGTTACCTGCAGAGATCAGATCTTTCAACCGATCTTCTACCGCATAATCGTAGATGGTGGAATCCTCTTTCTCCAGGATACCCTGAGCTGTAGTGAAATACTCGTATGTAACAGCATCAGCCGGATAAAAATTGTCAACCTGACCGTAGCAAACCCTCATGGTAGAGTTGGCGTCAGGGTAGAACTGTTTATCGGGTTGCATCTTCATCAGGGCGAGCATATAGATTCGTTGAAGGCTGTCTATCGCGGAAGTAATTCTTCTTCCTTCCGGAATGACATCCTGATTGTATCTTTTAGCTATGCTAAGAAAGAGCTGATACGCCGGATCGGCACGAAGCTTTTTCCCTTTATTCCGTTTGTAATTATCAAGAAATGTGTAGAACCTGGTCGAATCCACAAAGATAGATTTGTGGAATAAGTCATCTACATAGGCCGGAATATCTCCTTTATACTTTTTCGCTATCCAGGTAAAAATATCCGGCATGTACTCCTTATCCATGTTATTCCATATCTCTTCTATCATCAAGGTTGTAATCTCCCGGTCGATAGCAGGCTGATAATTTTTATAGAAACTCCTGGCGGTTCTCATGAGATCCTCTGTTTCAACAGCCAATGCCTCATCTGACGTTTTCTTATCCCCGGACTGTTTAATCAGGTTATTTGCTGTACGAGAAAAACGATAAAGTTCCGGAGCCATACCAGCTTCTCTCAGGTAAATTGCAGCCAGCGAGATGGGATAACGTTCTCCATAGAGCTTTTTGAATTGCGGTAGGATTGTTGCATAACCGGCTTGATCGCCATCCAAAGATTCTGCCCAGGCCTGAAATTTCTTTTCAAACTCCTGTTTTTTCACCACACCATCGGCACGTTTAATACCTCGTGTCTCTCCGATCATCTTCTTCCAGTAGTTGGAGATCCGGGCATGTTTAGACGAATATTGAATCCGGACCAGTCTGTTCTTCTCCGTTGCATTTTTGATGACATCCAACCGTTTCTGTCTTAATCCGATCTTGACCGGATTCTCTTTGATAGCAATCAACTCAACTGCAAAGGATGGAAGATATTCATGTGTTCTCCCCGGGTTTCCAAAAAGCAGCGTAAAATCACCTTCATTATATCCACCCAGGGAGATCGGCAGATAGTATTTCGGTTTGTAAGGAACATTATCTTTGGAATACACTGCCGGTTGGTTGTTGCTGTCGGCATAGACGCGAAATACGGAGAAGTCGCCTGTATGTCGTGGCCACATCCAGTTGTCGGTATCGCCACCAAATTTTCCTATCCCGGAGGGTGGAGCGCCAACAAACCGGATATCTTTAAATACCTCGGTGACGATCAGGAAATACTGGTTTCCATGATAGAACGACCTGACATAAGCATCGTAATGAGTATCTTTTTCCGCTTCATCAACAACCACTTTGCTGTTTTTTTTGATGACAGCACTTCGGTTCTGTTCTGACATATCAGGAGTCACGCCTTCCAGTACCCGATCTGTCACATCTTCCATCCTGATCATGAAGGTGACAGTCAAACCTGGGTTTGGAAGTTCCTCATCAAGCGATTGTGCCCAATAACCATCTGTCAGGTAATCATGCTCCAGGGAGCTATGCCTTTGTATCACACCATACCCGCAATGATGATTTGTCAGAAGGAGTCCTTTCGGAGAGACTATTTCGCCGGTACATCCCCTGCCAAACCTGACTATAGCATCTTTCAGGCTCGATTGATTGATGCTGTATATATCTTCGGCAGTCAGTTTCAGTCCCATCTTCTGCATCTGTTCAATATTTTTATTCAGCAAAATCGGAATCCACATTCCCTCGTCAGCAAATAGCGAGAAGTGATACGTGAAAAGTGAAAAGATAGACATAAGTGTGATTAGTTTTTTCATAATTGAAATTTTATATATGAAATTTTCTTCCCCTTTTCCAGCCAGATTTTCTCGTAATAGGTTTGGATCTGAGAAGCCGGGTCCTGGGTATTTTTTGAATAAAGGTCCTCAATGGCGAGCAAAACTTTCACCCTCGTTTTCTCAAGAATCTCCTGTGTATATGAAAAAAAATCGAGGTCATCGGTTTTCAGGTGAACGATCCCGGAGGATGTAAGAATTTTTTTATACCGGTTGAGAAAAATCGGCGCTGTTAACCTTTTCCTCTCTTTTCCCGGTTGCGGATCTGGAAAAGTAATCCAGATCTCAGAAACTTCGCCCGGTCTAAAAAGTTGCTCCAGGTGATCAGCCCGGGTACGGATGAAGGCTACATTCTTCAACTGATCCTCTTCAACAGTTTTGCATCCCCTCCAGAGCCTCGCCCCTTTAATATCAATACCGATAAAATTTCTGTTCGGATATTGCCGGGCCAATTCGATTGTATATTCTCCTTTGCCGCAACCCAACTCAAGTGTGATCGGGTGGTCGTTCCGGAAGAATTCGCTGCCCCAAACCCCTTTCATTCGATAACAGGGTTTAATATCCTGATACCGCGGTTGAAAAAGATGAGGGAAAGAAAGATTCTCGGTGAAATGGATCAGTTTTTTCTTCGCCACGACAATGCTTATTTTTCCAATAACCAGGCTCCTGGAAAACCGCTTGATTTCATGGAACGCATCATTCGAATTGCTTCTTTCTGATTCGAGAAAACACCAGCTGCAACACGTGCAAGTCCTCCTGAGGAGTAATCGACGATTCTGGCTTTGATCCCTTTCTGGTTCAGGTTCCTGACCAACCGATGGGCATTGTTTTCAACTCTGAAAGCGCCAACGATCACGGCAAAAGTTCCACCTCCGGATAGAGTTTTTTGAGGAGACGGCGTGGCTTTCTCCTCGATAGGAGCCGGTTCTTGTCTGATCTGTGATTCTTGAGGAGTTGTCAACTCCTCTTCCAAAATGTAAGTTGGTTTGGATTGTTGCACGATCTCTTTTTTATCCGTTTTGCTAAATGGTGAAAGAGATGAGAGAATATCCGCTGTATTCCATGATCCTGATTTGATCGAATCATATCCCGCCAGGCTGAGGATAATTGCAACAGCAACGGGAACTGAAAGAATCGCAGCCCATTTCAATGGTTTCGGGAGTGCTTGTTTTACTATCTCTTTGGTAACACGTCTTGTATGCATGCGATTCTCCGCTTTCCCCTGATAAGAATCGCGTTTGACAGGAGCGGAAAAGAATGGCTGCAGACCATAGGATTCAGCCAGGTGGTTGGAACGAAGGTCCTGATCAAATTGAATGTTCCCCTCTTTTCCCAAATAGATCTTGCCAATATCCAGTAAAATTATATATTTTCGGGTTTTTAGCACACGGATTGTCTCTGCAGTGAAAAGGCGGATTTTATCATTGGCTTCACTGAAACTGATTTTCTCCAACTGTGCAATATGGTTTGCCAGCAAACCATCATTCTGACGAAGATTGATGTTGAATAATATTTTTTTTGATGGAGGTTGAAAGGTGTGATATACGGGGTGGATCTGGGCTGGAAGGTAGCCCCCAACAAATCCGCCAAGGCCCGGAATAATTACACAATCATGCTCTGACAATAACTCCGAGATGTATTTTTGAACATCCATATCCTTGCCTATTAACCAGCTAAGATACCAATAATCAACTGAGATTAAAAGCTTTTGTTGGTAAGTTTTTTCAAATCAGCAGGGGTATCTATTGAGATACTACGAAACGATGATTCCCGAATGGCAATGGGGAATCCATGCTGCAGCCAGCGAAGCTGTTCAAGGGACTCGCTTTCTTCCAGTGATGTGGGAGGCAGGACAACCAATTGCTTCAGAATATCGGTTCTATATCCATAAATGCCTATGTGTTTGTAAAATGGGCCATGGTCTAACCAGATTCCAGGTTCAGCGTTCCGGACCGTGGGGATAGCCGATCGGCTGAAATAGAGTACGGAATGATTGTCATTAAAAACCACTTTGACAACATTCGGATTGAAAATCTCTTCCTGCAGGTTGATCTTTCCGGCCAGTGTAGCGATTCCGGTTGATGGATTATCGAAACAGCTAATTACTTCCGAAATCTGTTGCGGATTGATGAAGGGCTCATCTCCCTGGATATTAATGACGATATCAGTTCCGTTTCCGGAGGCACCCTTATCTGCTAACTCAAGCGCTTCATAACATCGCTCCGTACCACTATGATGCGCCTCTGATGTCATAACCACATCGCCTCCAAATTCGCTCACATGACTCTTGATCATCTCATGATCAGTTGCCACAAGAACACGCGTAAGCTGATCGCATTGCCTGGCCTGTTCATAAACACGTTGGATCATCGATTTTCCATCAATGATGCAGAGTGCTTTCCCCGGAAACCGGGAAGAAGCATACCGTGCGGGGATGACACCAAGGATATTCATAAGGCTCAATCAGAATAATCCGTGTAATTCGGCATTGATACGTTCAATTACCGTTCCAAGATCTTCCGGGTCTTCGGGAAAGTTCACCTCGTCGACATCAACAATCAGCAGCTTGCCAAGCGTGTATTCTTTGATCCATTCTTCGTACCTTTCATTCAGGTTTTTCAGGTAATCCAGTCGGATGGCGCTTTCGTATTCACGGCCCCTCTTCTGGATTTGATTGACTAAGGTCGGCACCGTAGAACGGAGGTATATCAATAAGTCGGGAGGTTGAATCAGCGAGCTGATGAGTTCGAAAAGTGATCGATAGTTATCGAAATCACGGGTGGTCATCAGGTTCATCGAATGCAGGTTGGGTGCGAAGATGTAAGCATCTTCGTATATCGTTCTGTCCTGGATGACAGTTTTGCCCGATTTCCTGATCTTGACGATCTTTTTGAAGCGGTTGTCCAGGAAGTAGATCTGCAGGTTGAATGACCACCTCTGCATATCTTCATAGAAACTGTTCAGGTAAGGATTATCGTCAGCACTCTCATAATGAGGCTCCCACTGAAAATGTTTGGCTAGCAGTTCTGTAAGTGTCGTTTTACCCGATCCGATGTTTCCTGCAATGGCAATATGCATAGTGTAGATTTTCAACCAAAGATATAAAAAGAGCTGGAGTTATGAAATCATTTTAAGGATTTCATCCACATATTTCCGGTTGTTGTACAACCGTGGCACCTTATGTTGACCTCCCAGTTTTCCTTTCGATTTTAGCCATTGATAAAATGTATTGTGTGGTACCACACGGATGATTGGTTCACGTAATAACATGTTGTGATATCGTTTCGATTCGTAATCTGAGTTCAACGACTTGAGGGCGTTGTCGAATATTTCGGTGAAAAAGGCCATGTCCTCCGGAGGGGAATCAAATTCGATCAGCCATTCATGGGCTCCCTTTGTCTTTTCCTGTATGTAAACAGGGGCAGCAGTATAATCGATGACATTGCACCGGCATCTGTCGCAGGCTATCGATAGCGCTTTATTAGCGTTATCCACGATCAACTCCTCGCCGAAAACATTGATAAAACTTCGGGTACGCCCGGTGATTTTGATCCGGTATGGGTCGATAGATGTGAAGAGGATGGTATCCCCCACCATATATCTCCACAATCCTGCATTAGTTGTGATCACCACCGCATAGTTTATCTCTGTCTCTACCTCATCCAGTGTGAGAGCTTTTGGGCTGTCGCTTGACAACTCATCCATCGGAATGAACTCATAGTAGATCCCATAATCCAGCATCAACAGCATATCATCTTCATCCCCACGAT
Source organism: uncultured Prolixibacteraceae bacterium (assembly GCA_964616825.1). Lineage (GTDB taxonomy): Bacteria > Bacteroidota > Bacteroidia > Bacteroidales > FEN-979 > QYOJ01. The sequence continues at coordinate 79,728 of CAZTSX010000001.1, read as the reverse complement.
CCTGAATGGCAAAAAAGCCTTCCGATGCATTGTAGGTTTCAACGTAGTGGACTTGATCTGAGGGCAGTATTCCTTTAAACTGTTTCTTATATGGACTCAAACTTACACCTCCGTGAATAAAAAGCTCAAAGTTCGGCCATACCTCAAGTAAATGCTCCTTCCCGGTAATTTCAAGAACCCTACGGAAGAGTAACATGGTCCAGGAGGGGACACCCGAAATATTGGTCACATTATGCTGTATCGTAGCACGAGCCATCTTCTCAATTTTTGATTCCCAATCGTCCATCAGGGCGATCGACAGGTTTGGTGTCCTTAAAAACTCGACCCAGAGAGGCAGGTTCTGCATGATAATAGCAGACAAATCACCCTGGCGATAGACCGACTCATTATTCAACTCAACAATCTGATGCGTGCCACCCATTCCAATCGATTTGCCTGAAAACATATTTGTGTCGGGCGTGTTATTGCAATAGATACTGAGCATATCCTTCCCCCCTTTGAAGTGACACTCCTCCAGTGCCTCTTCACTTACAGGGATAAATTTACTCTTATCTGCAGTAGTACCGGAAGATTTGGCAAACCATTTGATCTCCGTTGGCCAGAGAATATTTTGTTCTCCACGCTTGAGCCTGTCGATGTATGGTTTTACCTCCTCGTAATCCACAATTGGCACTCGTTGACGGAAATCATCGGCAGAAACAATCGACCTGTACTCAAATTTCTGGCCTATTTCGGTGTCTCTGGCTGCCAACAGAAGCTTCTTCAGCCATTCACGCTGGACTTCATGCGGATATTTCAGAAAAAGCTCAATCTGATGAATCCGCTTTTTCATCAACCACGATATGACAGTATTGAGGAACTCCATGTGTTCAGCTAATGAAAATCAGGATGTCAAAAATACAATTAAAATTAAAATATATCGATAGTGTAAAATATTGGGGAGAAGTTGAAAACCATAAATTATCCCCAACCAACGTCAGGGCGCTGAAATGCCATCTACCATAACATTTCATACGCGAAATCCAACAGAAGTTATCCAGTCACAATAAATTGAAGCAAATCTAGTTTACTGCAATCTAATTTACTTATTATTTTGAAGACAGAGTCAAATATACTATATTTGCAGACCCTAACATTTGATTCTGGAACCGGTTTCTGAATCTTCGAAAAACACTAATTAATTACTAACTTCCTAATCTATTATTAAATATCGGGAATAATGGACAGGATCAGATTACCAAACAGGAAAAAAAGTAGAAGTTAAAAATCCAAATTTAGTTGTTATGACAAAGATCAAGTTGTTTATTGTTGAAGATGAATTGATTCTTGCACATGATTTGAAAACCAAACTTACAGATCTTGGATATGAAATCATGGGTGTTGATACAAAAGGAGAAAGTGCTGTTGAGACAATCTCTGACCTGAAAGAGAAAGGCCAGGAACCTGATATTGTTATCATGGACGTCAAGCTTGCCGGTTCAATGGACGGCATTAAAGCTGCCAGGATCTTAACCGAAAACTCAAACTGTGGTATTATTTTCTTAACATCGTTGAATCGAAACGATGTATTTACCAAATCTTTCTCTTTAAAACCTTATGCTTACCTGTTTAAACCGGTAGATATCGATCAGATACGGGCAGCGATTGAGGTAGCGAACTACCAGCGGAACCTGGAGATGATGAATGAACGGATTATCTCAGAGCTAAAAACAGAAATCCAGCATCGTAAATCTGTAGAAAAAGAGAAAAATCAACGACTCCAGGAGAGGATCAGGGCTGAACAGAAGGTTAATCAGCTATTGAAGCAGAAGTATAAGATGGAACTCGACATGATCAATCGTGACATGGCCACATCTTCTATCTTCATCTCACAGAAAAACAAGATTATCGGCCTTATCAGTAAAGATTTGAATCGCCTGCTGAAGAAAGGGAAGACCATCACCAAAAAAGAGGTAGCTGAGGTGCTTAACACCATCGATGAAAACGTCAAGTTTGATAACGACTGGTACCGGATTAAAGCACACTTCGAGAAGATCTACCCGGGTTTCTTTGACCGTTTGCGAGAGAAACATCCACAACTAACTCCAACGGATCACAAGCTTGCTGCTTTACTGCGTATGAATCTTGCTACGAAAGAGATCTCGCATATCCTCAAGATCACTGCACCCAGTACTGAAATTTCACGTATTCGTTTGAGGAAAAAGCTGGAATTGCCAAAGGGAACAAACCTTGTACAGTTTGTCTGCAATATTTAATCTTCTAACAATTCATCGGTGAGCTGGAGGTTATGAAAAACATTCTGCACATCCTCATCCTCTTCGATGAGTTCAATCAATTTCAGAATTTTTCTGGCGGATTCCACAACAAGTGTCTCGGTTGATTTTGGAATTCGTTGAAGTGAAGCACTTTCGGGTTCCACCTTTAACTCTTCCAGTTTCTTCACCATATTTCCGAAATCTTCCATGGCAGTTATGATGGTGAATACATCATCTTCATCCTCAATATCTTCGGCGCCGGCATCGATCAAAGCCATCTCAAACTCATCCTGATCCAGCTCCCCTTTTGGAACTACAAATACTCCTTTGCGATCGAAAAGATAGTTGAGCATCCCGTTTTTCCCCAGCTCCCCGCCATATTTGCTAAAATAGGATCGGATATTACTAACCGTACGCTGCGAGTTATCGGTGGCACACTCTATATAGATCGCAATTCCATGAGCGCATTTCCCTTCGTATGTTATCTCAGACAAGGTAGCAGCATTTTTATCTGAACCTTTACTGATCGCACGCTGGATTGTTTCCTTGGGCATACTCGCCCCTTTGGCATTCGCGATCGCGACTCTCAGACGAGGATTTCCATTCAAATCCGGGCCGCTTTCCCTGACCGCAATCGTGATATCTTTGATGATCTTTGAGAAAATTTTCGATCGCTTGGCATCCAATGCCCCCTTTTTACGTTTGATCGTTGACCACTTACTATGCCCACTCATGAAATGGTTTTTTAGAGATTCAGTATGTAAAATTAGCAATTTTTTCTTCTGCTTATGAAAACGATTGGTAACTTTGAAAGGTTCAAACAGCCAATACAAATCTCATTGCGAAAAAGATTCATTGATATCGCCCTTCTGCTTTGCCTCTTTGCACTCTTGCCATTTTACTGTGCTAATCCCGTTATACCAAAAGGAGGCCCAAAGGATGTCAGTCCACCTGAGGTGACAGAATGTATCCCGCCAAACTACTCCACACAGTTTGATTCGAAAGAGATCCGCATCACCTTCGATGAGTTTGTCAACCTGAAGTCCTCCGGCTCTGAAATCTTCATTTCCCCACCTATTTCAAACCCGCCAGATTACAAACTCCGGGGGAAATCAGTGGTGATTAAGCTGGATGATACCCTGTCGGATAACACCACCTATATCATCACATTTGGAACATCCATTACTGACATTACAGAAGGAAATTCCCTTTCAAACTTCAGGTATGTCTTTTCAACAGGTACCTATGTTGATTCCTTAATGATTACCGGGCGGGTGATCAATGCATTCGACAATCAACCTCAGGCTGATGTTTATGCCCTGCTCTATACCGATTCCAGCGATACCATCCCGTTCGACTCACTTCCATATAAAGGAAAACCGATCTATATTGCTATGACAAATGAACAAGGGCGATTTATCCTGTCTAACCTTCGTTATGATGCATATAAACTGTTTGTATTGAGAGATCAAAGCGGGGATTTTCAGTACAATATGCCAGCTGAGAAAATTGCGTTTTCCGACTCCCTCATCTACCCCTGGATCGGGACAAAAATGACAGTAGATTCATTGGAAACTGATTCCATTCAACCTCAGGATACCATCCTCTCTACCTTAGTTGAATTAAGCATGTTTGAAGAGATTGATTCAACCCAGGATGTGGAGAAATCGGATCTTGTGAAAAACGATGAGTTCATGATTGTCTTTGCCTTTCCGCCACGGGATCCGGTCATCACTCCGCTGAATATTGACAGCACACGGGTGTGGTGGATGGAGGAGTATAGTCTTAATAAAGATACCATCATCCTGTGGAGTATCGCTGAAATTCCCGATACTCTTACGTTGAAGATCAGTGATGAAGGGATCATCCTCGATACCGTGACCATTTCACCAACGAAAATAATTCCCCGAAGAAAACAGAAAAAAGAGGAGGCGAAGCCTGTGTTCCTGACCCTTTCCTGGCAGCCACGCGGTGGCATTATTAACCATTTCAAATATAATATCTCAGGGATATTCTCTTACCCTATTGCTGAACATGATCTTTCTGGAATCAAGTTGTTCACTGAAAGTGATACGGTTGAGCTACCCGTTGGATTTACCGATTCCCTCCAACGTAAAGTCCATATTGATTATCCATGGAAAGAAGCGAAATCCTATAAGATATTTATCCCTGACTCATCCTTTATATCTTATAACGGCCTGAGTCATGATACATTGGTCTACTCTTTTCAAACAGCCAACTCGCGTGACCTGGCATCCCTGCTTGTGAATGTCGATATATCCTCAAATCCTGGAGATTATATCATCCAACTTCAGAGTGAAAAAGGAAAAACACTTGAAGAGCAATACCTGAATGAATCGGGGCAACTAATATTTGCCTTTATCAAACCGGGGAAATATACGTTAAAAGCCATTCTTGATTTAAACAAGAACACACGATGGGATACAGGCGATTACATCAAGATGATTCAGCCCGAAAAAGTTTTCTTCTTCTCAAAGACAATTGAGCTCAGAGGGAATTGGGATGTGGAAGAAGACTGGAGTATATAGGTAGTTGCTGGATTAAAGCTCCAGGCAGCGCTCCAGAGAGTTAATAATTTCCGTCAGCTTTTCATGCTTCAGGGAATAAAAAATCATCTTTCCTTCTCTTTTTGATCCTAAGATTCCTTTATTCTTTAAGATATTCAAATGATGTGAAGCGGAAGCCTGTTCAATTTTCAATTTTTCATAAATCGCTGTAACAGACAGACGCTTATTCTCATTGAGCAATTCAATAATAGCAATTCGCATCGGGTGAGCCATAGCTCTAAGCATACTCGCTCCCATTTCAAGTTTTTCTAATTGAAGCACTTTCTTTTTCATGTTATATTTAATATATTGTGATAATTACGGACAAAATTATAAAAAATATTTTATTAAACTAAATATATATATATTTTTAACAAAAAAGTGATGTGAAGGCAAATTTCTGACCATCAAATAATCCCATATCACTTAATTTCAGTTTCGGGATCACAAGCAAGGCCATAAAAGAGAGAGTCATATATGGTGCCCTGAGTTGGCTTCCCATTTTTTTTGCCCACTGATCCATCTCTTCATATATAGCAGCAATCTTGTATCCATCCTGGTCGGACATGATCCCGGCGAATGGCAAGGGTAAAATCATCTCTTTGTCTCCTTCTACAATGGAGATTCCACCTTTTGATTTAACAATCAGGTTGATCGCCCTGGCGATGGAGTCATCATCTGCACCTACAGCCACGATATTGTGGCTGTCATGCGCCACACAGGAGGCTATAGCTCCCTGTTTCAGCCCAAAACCGTTAGTAAATCCGATTGCCGGTGGTGCAGCCTGGTACCGGTCCTTAACCACAAGCTTGAGGATATCACGACTGGGATCACTTACTACATTTTCGTTACGGATCAGCGGGGAACAGTGGATCTCATCGGTGATCAGTTGCCCGTCAAGTGCTTTCTGTACCCGGATATGACCTTTCTGAGGAGCGATTTTCAAGTCGGATGCTTCGATCGAACTGGTTGAGAACTTGTCTGCTGGCTTTTCAACGATAGATTCTATGAGGGTCTTTCCATCTTCAGCAACCTTGAGTCCATCCACATAGGTAGCCCGGATGGAAAACTGATCCAGGTTATCCACGACGATCATATCGGCAGGATCGCCCTGTTGCAGAAGCCCTACCGGAAGGTTGTAGTGAGTTACAGGGTGATATGTACAACTTCTTATCACATGCATGAAGTTATATCCTTTTTTCAATGCACGAACAACAAGTTGGTTAATATGTCCCACTGCCAGGTCATTCGGATGCTTGTCGTCCGAGCAGAGCATCGTCATTTCCGGATATTCATCGATCAGATCGCAAAGGGCTTCAAAGTTCCTGGCCGCACTCCCCTCCCTGATCAGGATTTTCATGCCGTATTTAAGTTTGTCGAGTGCCTCATCCCGAGTAAAACATTCATGATCAGTGGAAATTCCGGCTTCAATATACCTTTTTGCATCCTCTCCACGCAATCCCGGGGCATGTCCGTCAATAGGTTTACCTGCCCGCTTTGCGACTTGCAGTTTCGTTTTCACAACCGGATCACCATGCAGAACCCCGGGGTAATTCATCATTTCCGACAGGTACCGGATCTCATCCATGGCTAGTAGGTTCTCGAGCTCATCCGGTCCCAGAGCGGCACCGGCTGTTTCAAATTCTGTGGCGGGAACACAGGAAGACGCACCGAAATTGAATTTGAACGGGACTTTTCTGGCGTTTTCGATCATAAACATCACTCCTGGGATTCCCAATACGTTTGCAATCTCATGAGGGTCAGATACCGTAGCAACCATTCCATGAACCACTGCCAGCCGTGAAAATTCTGAAGGGATTAGCATAGAACTCTCCACGTGAATATGGGCATCTACCAATCCAGGAAGAATGTAGTGCGATGGTTCCACCTCCTCTTCCGTGATTTTCACGATCTTGCTATTCTCAACCTTTACCGTTCCGCGAAAGATCCTCTTTGCCACCACATCGACGATATTTCCCTGTAGTTCAATCGTTTTTAATTCCATTGGCTTATCCTTGTATTAACATTTTTCCCCCAGACCCTCACACCCTCATACCCTCATATTCCCATACCCTCACACTCTCTCCTACACTCTTCCCACCAGTTGCCCACACGCTGCATCGATATCTTTTCCCCTGCTTTTACGGATATTGACGATCAGGTTCCTGGACTCCAGAAAATCCTTGAATTCCTTCATCCGTTTCATCTCCGAACGCTTAAAATCAATTCCATCAACAGGGTTGAATTCGATCAGGTTGATCTTTACCGGAAAATTCCTGCAGAGATCTGCCAGTTCCCTGGCATCATCAAGAGAATCATTGAAATCTTTTAATAGAAGGTATTCAATCGTAAATCTTTTTCCCGTTTTGTTGTGATAATACTTAAGCGAGTCGACAAGATCGCTGATGGGATATTGTTTGTTGAAAGGGATAATGGAGTTTCTTTTCAGGTCATTGGTTGCGTGCAGGGAGAATGCAAAATGAGTTTTAACCTGATCATCAGCAAGTTGTCTGATTATCTTAGGAATTCCGATACTGGATATGGTGAATCGTTGGGGAGAGATTCCCATTCCATCCGGATCTGTGATGAGATCAATCGCTCTCTTCAGGTTCGAATAGTTGAACAGCGGCTCGCCCATGCCCATTAATACAATATTAGAGAGTGGGATCTGATGGAGCTGAAGCGCTTTTTCATTCAGTAACCACACCTGGTCAAAAATTTCTGCAGCAGAAAGATTTCTGTAAAATCCAATGGTTCCGGTCGCACAGAATGTACAGCCCAATGCGCAGCCAGCCTGTGTGGAGACACACCCTGTTATACGATCCTCTGCCGGAATCAGCACACTTTCAATTATCAGTTCGTCGTGTAATCTGAATCCAATCTTCACTGTTCCATCACGGCTGGTCTGCAGATGGTTTTGAGTTATCGCCCGAAATGTAAACGAGTTGGCCAGTTTAGCCCGCAGGGAAGCGGAGAGGTCGGTCATCTCACCGAACGAGCGGCATCCCTTTTTCCAGAGCCACTGATAAACCTGCTTTGCACGAAATCTCTTCTCCTGGTTTGCCAATAAGAAATCTTCCAACTCTTCAAAGGAAAGTGTCAGTATATCTATTTGGGAACTACCACTCATCCGTTTTCTCTATAACGGGTTTCATCTTCTCTTTTAATGAGCTATCCAGACGCTGCATGGTTGTATCGACCTGATAGAGGTAGTTATTCCATTGTGGGTTGAACGCAGGATCTTCTTTGTTAAGCCATCTCTCCAGCGGATACCGGGAGGCCTTTTTCAGACTGAAATCAGTTACGGTGTATCGATAGCGATTATCTTTGAACTCCAGTCGAATCGTATAGACAATCAGGCCTGCACTCATCCGGTTGCCATCTTTATCATCATAGTAGATCTTCATCCGGCCTGTCGCTTCAATCTTCCCGTTTATCTTATCCTGGATCTTAAACAGAGATGTAGAATTGATGTAATAATAGTTGAACCACTCCATGGCTTTGTTGTACAGATATCCCGGATCTCCTTTTTCCTGAACTACCTCACGGTACATGATCTTTTGAGAGTCGGGATCAACAGGTACATTGGGTGCCTCCACCTGATCCTGAGCGGGTAATCGAACGGAGATGAGAGTGATTATGCTAACAACAAGAAGTAATGTGCGTTTTTTCATATCCATGTATTTTACTAAACACAATATTATTAAACTTAACGAAACATCCCTGTGAATATTCTGAAAAGTTATTCACTTCAACAAAAAAAACCCTCTCTAACTGAAAGGGTTTCTTTACCATTTTTATGGAGTTGGCTTAATACATGCCGCCACCCATTCCACCCATACCGCCCATATCCGGGCTCATCGGTGGCATCGCTGGTTTCTCTTCCTTGATGGAAACAACTACACACTCTGTTGTCAACAACATGCTGGCAACAGAAGCGGCATTCTCTAATGCAACACGGGCAACTTTTGTCGGATCAATGACGCCAGCCTTAAAGAGTGGCTCATAAACTTCCGTAACCGCATTGAATCCCAAATCATCTTTACCTTCTTTCACCTTCTGTACGATGATAGAACCTTCCATTCCGGCATTTTCTACGATCTGGCGAAGAGGCTCTTCAAGCGCTCTCTTTACAATAGCAATCCCTGTCTCTTCGTCTTCGTTTTCGCCTTTGAGTTTATCGATCGCCTTGATGGCACGCAGATATGCCACACCACCACCGGGGATGATTCCCTCTTCAATGGCAGCACGAGTAGCATGAAGTGCATCATCGAAACGGTCTTTTTTCTCTTTCATCTCAATTTCAGATGCGGCACCAACGTAAATGACAGCAACACCTCCAGCCAGTTTGGCCAGGCGCTCCTGCAGTTTTTCGCTATCGTAATCAGATGTAGATTTTTCGATCTGAGACCTGATCTGGTTGACCCGGCCTTCAATGTCTTCTTTCTTACCATTCCCATTAATGATTGTGGTGTTTTCTTTGTCGATGGTCACCTTCTCAGCTTCACCCAGGTCCTGAAGAGTTGTATCTTCCAGTTTAAATCCTTTCTCTTCGCTGATCACTGTTCCACCTGTCAGAATGGCAATGTCTTCCAGCATCTCTTTCCTTCTGTCGCCAAATCCAGGGGCCTTCACTGCGGCTACCTTCAGTGTGCCACGGATCTTATTTACAACCAGGGTTGCAAGTGCTTCCCCTTCAATGTCTTCCGAGATAATCAGGAACGGGCGTCCAGACTGTACAGCCTTCTCGAGTAGTGGAAGAAGATCTTTCATAACAGAAATCTTCTTGTCATAGATCAGAATATAGGGATTCTCAAACACAACTTCCATTTTTTCCGTATCCGTAACAAAATAGGGAGAGATGTATCCGCGGTCGAACTGCATCCCTTCCACTACTTTCACAGTTGTTTCAATGCCTTTCGCCTCTTCAATGGTAATTACACCCTCTTTCTTTACTTTGTCCATTGCTTCGGCAATCATCTTTCCAATGAAGGCATCGTTGTTAGCAGAAACGGAAGCAACTTGTTCGATCTTCTCCAGGCTATCCCCAACTTCCTTCGTCTGCTTCTTCAGTGAATCAACCACCTCAATAACTGCTTTATCGATCCCTCTCTTGAGATCCATCGGATTGGCTCCTGCGGTTACATTCTTCAGTCCGGTTGTAAAGATAGATTGAGCCAGTACGGTAGCTGTTGTTGTACCATCGCCGGCAATGTCGCTGGTCTTCGAAGCAACTTCCTTGACCATTTGAGCACCCATATTTGCCACAGGATCAGGAAGTTCAATTTCTTTTGCTACGGTTACACCATCTTTGGATACCATAGGTGCACCATATGATTTCTCCATGATGACATTCCGTCCTTTGGGTCCCAACGTTACTTTTACTGCATCTGAGAGCTCATCAACACCTTGTTTCAAAGCTTCTCTTGCTTTTATATTAAAAATAATATCTTTTGCCATTTTTTTAATTTATTGGTTTTTATCTAGTTTATACATAAATCATTTGGAGGATCAGATAATCGCAACTACATCAGATTCTCTCATAATCATATAATCCACTCCGGCAATGGTGATCTCTGTTCCGGCATATTTGCCGTAGAGTACATTATCACCAACCTTGACGGTGATGGGTTCGTCTTTTTTCCCAGGACCAACGGCCACGATGGTTCCTTTTTGAGGTTTCTCCTTTGCAGTGTCAGGAATGATAATTCCTCCAGCTGTCTTAGCTTCTGCCGGAGCTGGTTCAATCAGCACCCTGTCTGCCAAGGGTTTGATGTTCAATTTTGCCATATCAATTTATTTAACGTTAAACATTAAGAAATTTCGTTGTTATCTGTGTCTCGCACATGTCACATTTTGTGCCAAAGCTGGTTTTCGGTGAAATGCAAAAAAAATGTCAGAATATGCTGACATTCTGACATTGCTTTGGTATAAATTACTCGTTCCGCTCAGGTGGCATCTGAAAATCATTGATCGGCGCTGTATTCTCATCGATCTGCCTCTGGATCTCACTCTCTTGTGTTACTGCTCCTTCCTGATTCTTTGGAATCACGAAAATTGAGAAGACGCTGAGTCCCAGGAGGACAATTGCGAGTGTCCACGTTGATTTCTCCAGGAAGTCTGCTGTTTTTCTGACACCCATATACTGATTTGAGGATGAGAAATTCGATGCCAACCCACCTCCTTTGGAGTTTTGCACCAATACAACAAGAACCATCAACACACAGGTGATCAGGATCAGGACTGAGACTAAAATATAGAAACCCATTTTTCTAAAATTACGATTTATGATTTATGATTTACGATTTGAAAAAACATTTAAGACTCACTTTCCTCATTGTCAGTTTGGTGGTTAGCCTTTAGCTCTTCAATTCGGGCTGCAAAGTAACTACTTTTTTCAGGAAAAAGCAAACATAATTTCTCATAAACCCGGATGGATTTCCCGGTGTTCCCCTGTTTATGGTATAAAATTGCCAGTGTCTCACTAACAATCTCGGCATCCTCCATTTCACTTTGAACTGTCGGCTTGGCAGGCTTTAAAAAAACTGTCCGGGGTGCAGATATCTTCGGCTCTTCACGGATAAACTTTTCTATCAACTCCTGCCTGGTCATGTGCCTGGGTGACTGAACAGTGAAGGTCACACGTTTTTTCCTGCGGGTGATCTCTGCAGGTGGTGAGGCTTTGACAGACTCTCGTTGTGGTGCTTCATCACCTCTTTCTTCGGCAATCTCAGCCAGACGCTTGTGAACGATTTCAAGGAGTTTATCCCTCATTGAATCTTCACTCTTCTCCTCTTCCATAAAGGGAACGGGTTTAAAAACTACCCTCTTAACAGGTTCTTGAACAGGCGGAATTACCTTTTCTGGTTGAATTACTTCAGGATGTTCAGGCTTTGTGGGCTCAGGCTGAACGATCTTAGGTTGTTTTGGTTTGGATGGAGCAGGAATGGGTGGCGTCGGCTTTTTTACAGGCTTTGGGTGAGCAGCTTTGTATATGTTGATGAGCCGCTTCAGCATTCTCCTGTCGGAAGCATAGGCTGCTGCCTTTTTCAACTGAACGGCATACTGAGGATGATCCTCTTTAAAGAGATTGAATGTATAGAGAAGCATTGCCGTCTGACAATAAGGATATTTTTTCTGGAGCTCTTCAAACTGCTTCAGGCTTTTGTCATCGACGTTTGCCGGATTTTTCACATATGTTAAAAACTTACGGGTCTCCATCATATTCGTTAGTGAACTACCAGTTCACCACGGCTTTATTAAAAATATCATCGACCAGTTGTTCGTTAATCTCCTCGATCAATGTCTCCTGCACGGAAACTAAATTTTGGTCACTGGGATAATCCAGGTACCTGGAAAAATTCGACTTGAAGTTCTGGGTCTCATTAAATTTATTGGTGAACTTCACCTCCACCGTGATAGTCAATCTATTCAATGCAGCAGTTTCATTTCCCTGTATCGCTACCGGTTGGACTCCGTAGCTGACAATTGCACCTTCCAGATGCAAATCTCCATTCCGGTCAACCAGCATCAGGTTAGTCTGGGAGGTAAAATAAGTTTGCAGCGCTTCGGTAAAATTCCGGCTGAGGGTAGGAACAACAAGTAATGCTTCATTAGGAAAATTATCAATTGAGATCGTTTTCACCTCGGGAGAGATGGATGCGCCAGTGAACGAGTAACTCATCTTACAGGAGTCGACAAGTAAGAGGTTTCCCAAAAGCGCCATCAGCATCACTGCTCCATGCCATCTGTTCAATCCGGTCAGTCTCAGGCTTCTCATGATTCGATGTTAAACTCTTTGATCTTCCTGTAGAGGGTTCTCTCCGAGATTCCCAACTCCCGGGCAGCATCTTTCCGCTTCCCATCGTACTTCAGAAGCGCTTTTTTGATATACTCCACTTCTTGTTTCTCTAATGAGAGTGATTCATCCACCTCTTCCAATTCTTCGACAGGCTCCTCATAGCTTGCATCGGCTGCATGGACGACCACTGGTGACTCCACAATTTGTTCGTCAGAATGATCTTTATACAGACGCTGCAAGATATGCTTATTTTCTCCGATGGTTCCGTCAACATTCTCACTTTCGATCATGTTCATTACCAGCTGTTTCAAGTCTGTCATATCCCGTTTCATGTCAAAAAGAACTTTGTAGAGAAGTTCTCTCTCTGAGATCTTCGATGACTCCTCTCCCTGATACAGCACAGGGAGTTCGCTTCCCTGGCTATGTGGAAGATATTTTGCAAGTGTCACTGCATCGATTTCCCGGTTTTTCTCAATAATCGAGATCTGTTCTGTGATATTCCTTAACTGACGGATATTACCGGGCCAGCGATAATTCATCAGCATCTGTACCGCTTCATCATCCAGATGAATTGATGGCATTCGGTATTTCTCAGCAGCATCGCTGGCGAACTTTCGAAAGAGCAGATGTATATCCTCTTTGCGCTCACGTATCGGAGGGATGAAAATCGGCACGGTATTCAGCCGGTAATAAAGATCCTGACGGAATTTCCCGGCAGCAATTGCTTCAGTAATGTTGATATTGGTTGCAGCTACAACCCGAACATTAGTCTTCAGTGATTTCGACGAGCCAACTCGCATGAATTCACCCAATTCCAACACCCGGAGCAAACGAACCTGTGTGGATAAGGGTAGTTCGGCTACTTCATCCAGGAAGATCGTTCCCCCGTTTACCACCTCAAAATACCCTTTACGGGCTTCATGAGCGCCGGTGAACGAACCCTTCTCATGTCCGAACAGTTCTGAATCAATCGTTCCTTCCGGGATCGCCCCACAATTCACAGCGATATAGGGCCCATGCTTACGGGCACTCAATTGGTGTATGATCTTGGGGAAAAATTCTTTACCTGTTCCACTTTCGCCTGAAATCAGGACAGTAATATCTGTAGCCGCCACCTGCCTGGCAATATCAATTGCTCTGTCGAGCAATGGAGAATTGCCAATAATTCCAAATCGCTGCTTTATTGCTAAGATATCCATAATCAAAAATACAAAAAAGATAGTTACCGGATCTTCGCCCCCAGTTTCTGTTCCAGAGCCCTGGCCATGCGGTCCATTACCTTATCGATCTCAGCATCTGTGAGAGTCTTTGAATCATCACAAAGCTGGAAGCTCACAGCGTAAGATTTCTTTCCGGTTTCAATCTGGTCTCCTTCATACACATCAAACAATCCGACATCACGGAGAATTTTTTTCTCGGTTTGATAAGCTACCTGCTTGATCTGGTTAAAAGTAATCTCTTTGTCAAGCATCAAAGCGATATCTCTTCGTACTTCCGGAAACTTGAGCAGTTCCTTGTATTGTAACTCTTTTTCAGGGATCAATTTCAGTAACAGATCCATGTCGACAGCTGCAAAAAGCACCGGAAGTTTTATTTCAAACTGCTTCAACACCGAATCCCTTAAATGCCCGGCTGTAATCAGCATGAAGTTGCCAGATTGACAGGAAAATCCATCCCGGAGGATCGAAGAGGAGAATGGATCAAGTTTGATATCCCTTTCATCAATGGATAACCTGGTTAACATGGCATAGAGGTATCCTTTCATTTGATAAAGATCAACCGGAGTATCAGATGTGTCCCAATTCTCAGGCATTGACCTGCCCGTTAGGAATAGTGCAAGTTGCTGTTGTTCACGATAACCGGAAAGATAGTCTTCGTTCTCCCTGGCAGCTTTCGAATAGATTGTCCCCATCTCATAGAGCTTCAGATCGAAAGCCTTTCTGTTCTGATTGTAAACGATGGTCTCCAGACCACCATATAACAGGGTTTGACGCATCACATTCAGGTCACGACTGGTCGGATTCAGGATGTTGACGCATAACTCTGCCGGAAAAGCCGCGTTCTCCTGATAATAGGTTGATCGGGTCAGAGAGTTATTGATGATCTCGAAGAAGCCATTCACACTAAGCATCTCAGCGATGACATTGCGAATTTGATCCGGGTCGGGTTTGGGAAGGAACGTCAGCGATGATTTTACATCAATGGGAATCTCTACGTTATTGTATCCATAGATCCGCAATACCTCCTCAATTACATCAGCCTCCCTGGTCACGTCCACTTTACAGGAGGGAATGACCAGATCGAGGCCTTGATCATCTTCATGTTCAATCAGGATCTCAAGATCCTGCAGGATACTTTTTACCACATCCCGGGGGATCTGCTTTCCAATAAGCCGATCGAGGTTAACAAACCTGAGGGAGACTTTCGTATTCGGTACCGGTCTCGGATAGACATCTACGATTTCAGACGCGATCTCACCGCCGGCAATCTCCTTGATCATCAGGGCAGCCCGTTTCAATGCATAGGGTGTGATCCCGATGTCGGTTCCTCGTTCAAACCGGAACGAGGCATCTGTTTGTAATCCATGAAACCGGGCCGTCTGTCTGATGGTAACAGGATCAAAGCAAGCACTTTCGAGGAAAATATTCTTCGTCGATTCTGTGACGCCAGAACGTACTCCTCCAAAAACACCGGCAATACACATCGGCCTGGTCGTACTGCATATCATCAGATCGTTTCCGGTTAGCTCTCTATCTACTTCATCCAGGGTGGTGAAAGGTGTTCCGGAAGGATACTTTTTAATTACTATTTTCTCGCCATCAATTTCATCAGCATCAAAAGCATGTAGCGGCTGACCTACCTCCATCAGGATGTAGTTTGTGATATCTACAATGTTGTTGATCGGTCTCAAGCCAACAGAAAGAAGACGATTTTGAAGCCAGCCTGGTGATTCTCCGATATTGACATTAGTGATTGTAAGGCCTGAATAGCGTGGGCATGCGGTTATATCTTCCACAGCAACATCAATCCTCCTTTTATTGTTGTCCGGTTTGAAACCCGAAACATCAGGGACATGCAGGAGAGTCCTGTTATTTTCCGGCGCACTATTCTTTCCGAAATTATTGAGCACAGCAACCAGGTCGCGTGCTATGCCAATATGAGAAGTGGCATCACCGCGGTTTGGTGTCAGTCCGATTTGAAAAATGACCTCTTCAGCACTGATCATCCGCTCCACTTCCAAACCGCATCCGGTGAGCATCTCCTCCACCTCTTCAGCAGGAAGATCCAGGTCTACATATTGTTTCAACCAGTTGTATGAAATATTCATGAAACGATAAAGTTAAGGGACAAAATTAGGGATAAATTCCGACAAATCAGCTGATCAGCCCCCAGTTATGCTCGTATTTATTCATCATCCGCAGATGATGGTTCAGGCGTTGGTTCTTTGGCAACACCAGTCCGGGATCTTCTTCGATGATCTCGGCCGCCAGAATCCGGCTCTGTTTCAATATTTTTTCATCCTTTACAATATCAGCAATTTTCAGATCGAGAATTCCACTCTGCTGTGTCCCTTCCAGGTCACCGGGGCCCCTCAATTGCAGATCGGTTTCGGCAATCCGGAAGCCGTCGGTAGTGCTTACCATCGTTCGGATCCGTTTCCGGGCATCTGATGTTAATTTATCCTCTGTCATCAGGATACAGAATGACTGCTCTGATCCGCGGCCAACGCGTCCCCTGAGCTGATGAAGCTGTGAAAGACCAAATCGTTCTGCATTCTCGATAACCATGACCGAAGCATTGGGGATATCAACCCCGACTTCAATCACTGTGGTGGCCACCATGATCTGGGTCTCTCCCTTCACAAACCGATGCACCTCATATGCCTTATCTGTGGATTTCATCTTCCCATGAACAATACTTATGGCGAAGTCGGGAAGAGGAAATTCCCGAACCACTGCATCGTATCCATCCATTAAATTCTTCAGGTCCATCGTCTCCGACTCTTTAATCAGAGGATAGACCATATAGACCTGGTTCCCCTCTTTGATCTTCTTTTTCATGAAGCCAAAAAGCTCCAGGCGCTTGGATTCATAGGCATGGCGGGTAATTACCGGTTTTCTCCCTGGCGGCATCTCATCGATGATTGAGCTATCCAGATCTCCATAGAGTGTCATAGCCAGAGTCCTGGGAATAGGAGTGGCGGTCATGACCAGCACATGGGGAGTGATCCTGTTTTTCTCCCAGAGTTTTGCACGTTGGGCTACGCCAAACCGGTGCTGTTCATCGATCACGACCACCCCAAGGTTGCTGAACTGCACATACTCCTCCAGCAATGCATGGGTGCCGATCATGATCTGAATGTGGCCTTGCATCAATCCTTCCTGCATTTCGCGACGATCCGAAGCCTTGGTGGAGCCTGTCAGTAACCGGATCTGAACATCCATTTCCTCTAGCATCTTCGAGATTGTATGAAAGTGCTGGATAGCCAGGATCTCTGTCGGAGCCATGATACATGCCTGATACCCATTATCCATGGCTATGAGCATTGTCATCAGCGCCACGAGCGTTTTGCCGCTTCCCACGTCACCTTGTAGCAGGCGATTCATCTGTTTGCCCGAGCCAAGGTCGTTCCGAATCTCTTTGATCACCCGTTTCTGAGCATTAGTTAGTTCAAAGGTCAGGTGATGGTGATAAAATTGATTGACAAACTCTCCAACCTTATTGAAAAGATGACCGTCTTGCTTATGGAGCCTGAGAAACCTCTGCTGAAGCAACCGGAGTTGAATAAAGAAGAGTTCTTCAAACTTCAGCCGGGCAACAGCCAGTTTCAGTTGATCGGGAGATTCAGGAAAGTGGATGTTGATAAAAGCTTCCTGCCGGGGGCTCAGGTATAGTTGTTCCAGAATCTGATCAGGAAAGGTCTCCGGGACATGAAACTTTTCATGAAGGATCAGGGTTTTCATTAGCCTGGATATCCCTCTGCTATCCAACCCCTTCGACTTTAGCTTCTCTGATGAACTGTATAATGGCCGAAGAATTTCGCTGAGTTCAGGTGGTTGTTCTGAAGGGATTTCCAGCTCCGGGTGTGGAATATTCCATCTGCCGCTAAAACGGGAGGGACGGCCGAAGATCACATACTCTTTTCCTTGTGTCAGCTTATCTGCCACCCATTTATGTCCTTTAAACCAAACAAGATCAATCTCCCCACTCTTATCAGCGACGGTAGCGACCAACCTTCTTGAATGCGGAGGGCCAACCGTTTGCACTTTTTTGATCACCGCTTTCAATTGAATATAGGAGAGATCTTCCCGGATCTCCGAGATGGTATAAAACCGGCTACGATCGATATACCTGAAGGGGAAAAAGGATAGGAGCTCGCCAAAAATAAAGATTCCGAGTTCTTTCTTGAGCATATCACCCCGGGCAGGGCCAACGCCTTTAAGGTATTCAATCGGAGTAGTAAGGAATGGTTGTACCACGATCACGAAGGTAAAAAAAAAGAGGCTGCCATAATAACGCTGACAGCCTCTTCTTTCAACAATAAATTTTTAAAACTCCCAGAGACCCTCTTCAAATTCGAAGATCTCGTTCTTGGCTTTTTCAGATTCTAACAGTGCATCCACACCCGTGGCGTATTGATTGATCTGTCGATCATAGACATTCTCAAATTTCGTGATGTAGCTGTTAAAAATACGTTTGGTGAACACATCATCGAAACTAAGCCTTCCGGCTGATCCGTTTTTCATATTAAAGATCTGGTTGTGCGCAAACACATTCCGGCATTCGGGGAAATAAATCCAGAAGACCTGCTGATCGCCACGATAGTCTCCCTGTTCAGTATAACTGGCCATCAAGGGGCAGACACCCAGGATCCTTACTTCAAAAACAGATCGCTGCTTGTCAAAGAACCAATCTTCTTTGAGCATGAATTTCTTGACATCCGATGCATAGAATTGCTGGGTGATCACCGTGTCAAATTCAGTACCATCCGGTCGTTTCAATGTAACCCGCTCGGGACTTTCAAGTTTGTCCATCAATTCCTTATGGGTGATTGGGTAGAGAAACTGGTCGTTTGTTGTTGAATAGGCTGTGATTGTTCCTTCACGGAGTCCATCCAGAAGAACCTGCATCAGGCTTTTCCACCCTGTCTGGGGTTGTTCCGGGTAGTAGAAGGGTAAGTTGATCTTTTCCCGCATATCGATAGTTCGCCAGATCCGTTTGGTCCATACGATATCTGCTTCTCTGAGATATACATAAGGGATTGGTTGCAGTTCCACAATGGCAGATTTATCGAAAACACCATCCCGTGGCGGAGCTTCGAGTACCTGCCCGAAGGAAGTCAGTTTTAATCCCGTAAAACACGTGGCGATTAAAACGATGATGAGCAATTTTTTCATAATGCCTCCCTATAATTGGATATTAATTGACTTTTAAATTAACTGAAGATATATTTCTCTCTCCATCGGGCCCACGCACAGCGATATCTTCAAACCAGATACGTTTGTTTTTCTTGGCCCCCCGTATCATCTGGGTGATCTCTGGTGTAAGCCGGTTCCCCTGTACTTTAATTTCAGAAATATAGCCTGAAACATCGGTGACAAACGTATAAGATATCACAATAAATCTCAGGTCGAAATCGAACCATGCCGGCATCTCTGCAACAATATATGGGCTGGCAAGGATAATGCGTTTTGAAACCAATCCGTCATTTTTCCCACCAACTGTAGCAATTGGATCCGGCACCGTTTTCAACCTGAAATTGCTGGACCCCATGTTCCTTGTTTTTCCAGAGAAAACAGCGTTAACGGAGATGATCGCTTCTCTCCTTCCTTTCGGCAGATCATACACCATCCAGTTATCACCATCACGCCTGATTTTTCCAGCGGAGATAGCAGGCATAACCCGTTCGGGACCACCTGGAACCGAAATTGATACCGGATTTTCCACTCCGATATAAAAAACATTCATTTTTGTCGGAGAAACGGTCAGGGCTGGTTTTGCTACAATATATTCGTCCCGAAAATGAAAGGACATTGTATCGCCTAACGGACTTACAATCTTGATGATTCCAGCAAACGATTTAAGCCCTTCGGAGGTTGCAGGTACCTTCAGAGTTACATAGCCTTCTGATCCCTCCAAAGGAGTAGCTCTGGAATAATTTGCAGGTGTCAGGGAATCTGCTCCGAACAGATACCGAACCAACGGGTTCTGAGTTTTATCATATGCTGCAACAAGAATCTCTGCTTGATACTCTTCACCGATAAAGACATAATTACTTTTTGGAATCACTTTTGCCTGGATCTCATCAAATTTCCAATCCTCAGCAGTAACCGATGCAAAAAGATTATTTACCACATCAAATTCTGCATTTAACACTTCCGCTTTTAACTCATTTAATATGGTAACAGTGGCAGCCAGGATGGTGCGGTAGAAATTGTGC
This sequence comes from uncultured Prolixibacteraceae bacterium, assembly GCA_964616825.1. Lineage (GTDB taxonomy): Bacteria > Bacteroidota > Bacteroidia > Bacteroidales > FEN-979 > QYOJ01. The sequence continues at coordinate 59,664 of CAZTSX010000001.1, read as the reverse complement.
ATCTGCCAGTTCTGTTTGTTTCCGCCTGCATCATAGTATGGTCCTGATGTTTCCAGGCCAATCTGAATGACATCCCGGTATTTGGGATCCACAAGGTTCAACATATTCTCCCGGTATTGATCAATACGATCTTTGAGCTCTTTCGCCCGGCCGGTTGATCCATCTTGTGATTGTCCGATGAAATATTGTGTGGGTGTATCGTAGTTGTCTTTTCGTTCGGCGTCAGCGAGTTTCAGATTTCCCGCTTCCTGAAAGACTGCAATTCGCTCCGTCACGGCGACCACCCCAATTCTCAACGAATCAATATGGTTGATCAGGTCAGCTGACATATTTCGGGCTTCTTGCGCTTTCTCCCAGAAAGGACCAACCTTTTCAGGATCCATCAAGAACTGTCCTTTAAATTTACTATACGATACATCGAGTTTCTGGGAAAAGTTTCTGTTGGTGGTCTCCATCGTTTCATTGACAACCACAAATGCATCCAAAATCTCTTTCGAGACATTCAGCGCCAGCAATGCTGTAAGAACCAAATACAGCATCCCGATCATTTTTTGCCTCGGTGTCTCTTTATATCCAGCCATTAATCTCTTAGTTTGTTAGGTGAATCTCTGGGATTTTTTGCATTGGTCTATTTATTCATATCGACATTCATTGCTGATAGCATGTTGCCATAAACCTGATTGAGGGAGGCAATATTTTGTGCCAGTAAATTGACCTCATCTTTGAATCTGCCTGTTCGTTCAACAGATTCATTCAGGTTAGCAAGGAATTCGGAGATAGAAACATGCATTTGTCCTGTGACATCCACCTGTTTTGTAGTTGCCTGTAGTTGTTCCACAACAGCTGTATTGAGGGCTGCCAGGTTATCTTTATACTGAGAAGAGTTGACCGAAGATTCATTCAGGTTTTCAGCAAGTTGTTGCAATACCTGGTTGAATTTATTGGAATTCTCCATCTGTTCATTGGAACTCTGGAGGTTTAGTTCATACATTGCGTTCAGGGCTGAAAGGTTGTTTGAAACTTTCTGTAACTGATCGTTGTAATTTTCCCCTTGCATCGCTGTATTATTCAGGGCTTCAGTAGTCCGTGAAAGGATCTCTGCCGATTCGGTATATTTTTCAACAAACCTGTTTGAGCTGGATGTAATGTTGCCAAGACTGCTAATCAGCTCCTGGTTCATATTTGCCTCTTCGTTCAATGTTTCGGCAACCTTGGCATAAACACTGGACAGATCTCCGGCATTTTGTGTCACAGCCTGCATATTCTGCAATTGTTCCTGCGAGATGGTTGCAGCTTCATTAAGCGTTTCGGTTGTTTTACCGTAAGACTCGTTGAGTTCTGATACTGAGTCTGTTGCTTTCTTTAGTGTGTCCACATACTGGTCATTCGCTATGGAGGCGTTGCTGACATTGGAGAGTTGGGATGTTGTTTCTGTAAGGCTTCGCAATCCATTCCCCAGACTCTCAACCAGCTCCGGACCAATCTTCGCTTTTTCAAGCATGTCATCCAACTCCTGGGTGACCGTCCCTATGGGTTTACCATGTTCATCGACGGTCCCGTGATAAATACCTGCTAACTGAGGATAAACTAAACTCCAATCGGGCTCGACGTGAGGTACTTCAAACGCTGAGAAGAAGAAAATGAGCGACTCGGTTCCCAGACCGATGATCAGCAAAACATCGGCATACGGATAGTGATTGATCTTGAATAAGGCACCGACAATTACTACGGATGCTCCCCATCCATATAGTTTTGACATAAAGTTGCGGTAGCCTTTTGTTCTTACAAATTGCAATAAACCCATCTTTTTTCTGAATTAATTTGGTTAGAATTCGGATTATTCTGTTAGCTAAAACAACAATATAACAATATGGTTGCTTGTTATTCCCTGTTATTTATAAACTTTTGAAGCACGAGCGGGATTATCATCCTTTTGACGGCCCAGGAAACTTTGAACAGTACGGAAGCCGACGTAACATTTAGCTGTATCCTGGTATTCATATGCACGGGATGAAACCCTCAAGTAATAAGCCACATCTTTCCACGAGCCACCTCGAATCACTTTCCTTTTCAGGGCTGGAGGATCAGCATCTTTCGCATTATACTGATAATCGGGATTTAAATCCCAGGCAAAGTTGTATGAGGACGGATGGTATGCTGAGTTGGTCCATTCGGAAACATTCCCAGCCATGTCGTACAAACCAAAATCATTAGCGGGATAATGTGCAACAATCACAGTAACCGCTCCACCATCATCGATGTAATCACCGCGTAATGGTTTAAAGTTGGCGAGGAAACAACCCTTGTCGTTACGTGTGTATGGACCACCCCAGGGATAGGGATTTCCATCATATCCGCCGCGGGCTGCCCACTCCCATTCTGCTTCGGAAGGGAGTCGGAAATCGCTGATAGCGGTTTCGCCTTTCTTCCCATAGAGGAAACTGTTCTTCAACTGGGTTCTCCAGATGCAAAAAGCTTTGGCTTGTTTCCAATTGACACCCACCACAGGATAATTATCAAAAGCCGGATGCCAGAAATACTTCTCAGTCATCGGCTCATTGAAAGAATATACATAATCGTGGATCCAGGATAGGGTGTCCGGATATACATTGATCACCTCTTTGCGGACATATATCGAACGATCCTTAAGTCCTTCAGGGCGATTGGCCAAACTGGCTTCTTTGATATCTCCACCTTGTGAATAATCTTTTGCTGCGGCAGCTTTCAGATCTACAAAGTAGTATTCAAAATAAAGCTTTCTTGTGTCGATCTCTTTTCTTCTGAAATAACGCTCTTCTTCAGGGAGATACATATCTGCCAATGCGTCTCTCACGTCCTGTTCATCGGAATCCCATTCCAGTTTACTCCCCCAGTTCAGGAACGGAGGATCGTACACTTCACCGGTCTCTTCGTTTTCCGAAACGAGAAAGACATCTGGCTGGACTTCACCAAGAATCCTTCGGGCGATGGAATCTCTTACCCAATAAACAAACTGCCGGTACTCGTTATTTGTGATCTCAGTCTGATCCATAAAAAAAGCCTGGACTGTGACAGTTTTTGCGTTGTTGATCTGAGTGTAAAGGACATCTCCATCACCAATTCCCATCGTGTAGCTACCCATCGGGATGTAAACCATGCCATAGGGGTCGGGTTGAAAGTAACGTTTTCGGCCTTTCACACCTGTGAGTTCTCCGTTACCTGAGTTGCCGCAACTTCCCAGGAAAAGGAGTAGAGCGAAATAAATGAGCAGTCTTTTCATTTTATTGGCTTATTAAATGATGAAAAATAACGCTGCGTATCTTATTTTATTATCTATATTCTTGCTAAGTTCCAAATAAAACGGCAAATATAAACATTTTATTATTACAGGAATCGAGTGTTTTTATACCTCTTCCTAAATTTCTCCACACGTATTTTGAAACAATATCCCAAACTTACTTCAAGACTACCGCTGTTGTACCGGCTCAATGCTGAAGTGCTCACATCGTAAGATATCCCAACACGGAAGCTCTTGATGTAGGCTCCAACCAGGATAGCCACAGCATCCTGAAAGCGATATTCCAGGCCCCCGTAGAACTTCTTCTTGTAAGAGAGTAAGGTTGCGATGTTGAACTGGAATGCTCCCCCGTCATACAGGATCATGGCGGAAGGTTTAAGTTCCCATATCGGATGATTGGGTATCACAAAGTTATATCCACCAGTCAGATAAAAAGTCCGGCGTTGCTGAAGATATGTGTTCTTGGCTTTCGACTGAAAAAGTTGCGCCGCGGAAAGGCCAATGTAATATTTGCCAGGCACTTCATAATAGAGACCCAGGTTGGCATCAACAGTCAGGTCGCTCTTTTCATTAAGTTCCAGAAAAACAGGATCGCCCGGGTCGATAATATGAGCTTCATCAAATTTGGCGAAATCGATTCGATAGTTCATCAGATCCAATTGAATCCCTGCCGAAAACTCCCCCGGGCCAAGATCTGCACGAAATGCATATCCAACTTTCACACCGATATTCTGGAAAAAGCCAACCCTGTCCGACATAATGCTCCCTCCAATGGCGCCATGAAGAAATTTAATCGGAGCATCAATCGTCAGGAAAATCGTCTCCGGAGCGATCTTATTCCCATCATTATCCTTGAATCCCATCCACTCTTCACGAAGGAGGCCATTGATGCAAATCCCACCGCCACGACCGGCATAAGCAGGATTGAATGTCATCTGGTGAAACATGTACTGGGTTATGATAGGCAGTTGCTGTGCCTTAACAGTTGACATAAAAACCGGCAGAAAAAAAGCCAGAATGATTACATTACGGATCCGGAGAGCCCATAATGTGTGATTGGGTCTATATGCTCTGGAATCTCTCTTCAATAGTAGCAAAAGTACAAAAATATTCACATCTCACCGATCTACCTGAACAGTCTGATAATATCGTTAGCATTTGCCAGAATAAGGATACCAAAAAGAATAATCATCCCTGCTACCTGAGCATACTCGAGAAACTTATCACTGGGTTTCCGGCGGAAGATGATCTCGTAGAGGAGGAAGAGCACATGACCTCCATCCAGGGCAGGGATTGGTAATAGGTTCAGAATCGCCAGCATGATCGAGAGAAAAGCGGTCATCGACCAGAATGATTGCCAATCCCATGTAGCCGGGAAGAAATTACCAATGGCTATAAAACCACCGACAGACTCATATGCTTTATCCTGTGAAAACAGTAATTTTATGGATTTCAAATAATTCCCTGCACCTTCAAATGCTCTGATAAAACCCGGAGGAATGGCTGTGATGAGGTTGTAACTCTTCTCCTGGAAATTTAGGAAATGTGCCGGTGGTTTTGGGTAAATGCCAATCAATCCCCCGGCTGGTACCTGAACCGGAATGACAAGGGTATCTCCGTTACGCAGCACCATCACCCGGGCCATCTCATTCTTGTGTTGCTGAATGATCTCACGGAACTGATCAAAATAGAGCATCACACTGTCGTTCAGTCCGATGATCTGATCATCCACAAGGATTCCGGCTTTTTTCGCAGGAGAATCATTCGTAAATCTATCCGTGATAAAGGGAATCCTCACCGAGATGAATTCAGGCCTTTTATGCTTGATCAGCTTGCTGATTGCGTCATCCGGAATCATGATCTCTATGGATTCGCCATCACGGATCACCTGGATGGTTGTAGCCTCCTCCAGGATGAGGGTCTTGGGGATGTCCATAAACGACTCTACAACAATATCATCAACCGAGAGGATTTTATCGCCATTTCTCAATCCCATTTCATACCCCAGTGAATCCACAGTGATCCCGTATTTCGCTTCTGCTGTAGGAAGATATTGGTACCCCCAAACAGATAACATCACAATATAGATCAAGATAGCCAGCAATAGGTTGACGATGACCCCGGCAAGCATAATGATGAGTCGTTGCCAGGCAGGCTTTGATCGGAATTCCCAAGGCTGTGGCGGTTTCTTCATCTGCTCTTTATCCATGGATTCATCAATCATTCCGGAGATTTTCACATATCCGCCAAGGGGCAGCCAACCCAGTCCATATTCGGTGTCGCCTCGCTTGAATTTAAAGATGGAGAACCAGGGATTGAAGAAAAGGTAGAATTTTTCAACCCGGGTCTTGAATATTCTGGCTGCGATAAAATGGCCGAATTCATGAAAAATCACCAGGATGGATATCGCAAATAAAAATTGTAGTGTCTTAATTAAAATTTCCATAGTCTATCAGATATTATCTCTTTAGCTTGTAAAATAGATCGATGATGTGTTTCAATATAATCATTCAGAACCGGATTGCTTATTACGGAGATCATTTCAAGACATCTCTCAATCACAACCGGGATCCCCAGAAATGGCAAGTCCCCATCCAGGAGAGCCTGCACGGCAACTTCATTTGCCGCGTTCAGGATCGCAGGAGCGGTGCCTCCTGTTTCCATTGCCTGATAAGCTAATCCCAGTGCATTGAACACCTCTTTGTCAGGATGATCAAATGTCAGGGTTGGATAGTCGGTGAAGTCGAGACGTGGCAGATCTGTCGCAATTCGTTCAGGAAAGGAGAGAGCATAGAGTATGGGCAGCCTCATATCGGGCACACCTAACTGAGCTTTCATCGAACCATCTACAAATTGAACGATCGAATGGATCACCGACTGAGGATGAATCACGACATCGATCTGATCAGGCCGCAATCCGAACAACCAGTGAGCCTCAATCACCTCCAGCCCTTTGTTCATCATGGTGGCTGAATCGATGGTAATTTTGTTGCCCATGGTCCAATTTGGATGGTTGAGAGCCTCCTTAAGCTGAACCCGACCGAGTTCCTCCCTGTTTTTCCCTCTGAAAGGGCCGCCGGAAGCAGTCAGAAAGATTTTCTCTATTGTCGCCGGATCTTCACCAACCAGGCATTGAAAGAGCGCCGAATGCTCCGAATCAACTGGGATGATCTCCACCTTGTTTTTCAGCGCTTCATCCATGATCAGATCGCCTGCAATTACGAGCGATTCCTTGTTCGCAAGCGCGATATGTTTTCCGGAAGAGATTGCCTTGAACGTTGGGATCATTCCGGCATAACCAACAAGGGCGTTCAAGATTGTATCCGGACCATCCATCTCAACCACCTGTGCAAGGGCATTCTGCCCTGCAAACACCTTGATCGGATAGCTTCCTAACGTATCATTGAGTGTTTGATACAAGGCTTCATTTCCGATAACAACCGCATTGGGTTTGAATTCGATAGCCTGTTCGATTAACAGGTCGCAATTGTTCTGCGCTGTTAGCACCTCCACACCGAATCTGTCAGAGTGATTCCGAACAACCTCAAGAGCTTGTATCCCGATTGATCCTGTTGATCCCAATATGGCTAACTTCTTCTTCAACGTTCTCCTGAACCGGTTTTAAAATGAGATATAGTCAGTTGGATCTACCGGATTCCCCTGATTCCATAACTCAAAATGAAGATGGGGGCCGGTAGACAATTCTCCTGTTTCGCCAATTATTGCAATAACCTCACCGGCTTTTATAATATCACCAACCCGTTTCAACAAAGCGGAGTTATGCTTGTAAACAGAGACGATTGCCTGGGGGTGTTGGATCCCAATCACATATCCGGTCTCGACCGTCCATGTGCTGAATATTACCGTTCCGTCAAGAACCGATTTGATCGCTTCATCTCTCTTCGAAACGATATCTATTCCGAAATGTTGTTGGTCCGGATCGAATCTATTGGTGATCATTCCTTTTATCGGGGTAAAGAAAAGTACATTTCCCAGGGTTTGAGTACGATGCGCAAACTGTCCGGAACTTTCTGTCTGGAAGAGGCTGTACTGACTCTGGCTCTCTACTTCTGCACGAAGCAATGAGTCTTCAGATGATCGGCTGATCGTAATATCATTATACTGCATATTGGTTCCTTCCGGCATGGCCCTGTCATCGTGTAACTCCTCACCACTGATAATCTTTTTCAGATTCCGGATAAAGAGATCCTTCCGTACCAGTTCTTTATCAATGGAATCGGTTTTCAACTGGAGTTCGTACAATTCCTTTCGTAAACCTACATCTGTGTATCCCGGGATATACTCCCGCAACGAGGTGAATGCGATAAGCATGCTTGTGAGAAAGATCAGGATGATACTGATTGTTCCAATGGCAATAAATACATTCAGCCTCGTCAACCTGAAAGTCAGCCGTTCTTCCAATGTTTGATCATGCATAATCACCAACCGGTACTTCCACTTCAGCTTATTATACCATTTAACCTTATTGCCGTTGCTTGTTGAGTTTGCCATATCTGGGGAGGAGGCTGATCCAAGTTTTGGGCTGCAAATATCGTAAAATATAATATTTTTGCGAAATATTAGTTAATATCCTTACATCATACAAATAGTGAGTCTGAAGAATTTATACCTGTCGGGATCGCTTGCTTTCCTTTTGATCAGCCTACTTATTATGAGTAGCTGCTCTACAAAGAAGAATACCTTCACCCGGAGGATATACCACAACCTGACTTCTCATTACAATGTATACTGGAATGGTATGGATCAGCTTCGTCAGGGAGTTAAGGAGTACCAGGGTACCATTGTTGACAACTACTCATTAGTCCTCCCGGTATATAACTATGGTGACAAAGCCAACACCGCTACGATCAGTCAATACTCCGACATCGGAATTACCAAAGCCTCTAAAACAATCCAGAAGCACTCCATGGTATTCAACAGCAAGGAGTATGTTAAATGGATTGATGACGCCTACCTGCTAATCGGCAAATCCTATTACTACAAACAGGATTATGGGATGGCACGTCGAACATTCCAGTTTGTCATTAAGACCTATAACAAAAACGAGATCAAATATGAGGCGATGCTATGGCTCGGCATGACGAATGTGCAGATGAAAGATTTCAAACGTGCCGAGCCAATGCTTGACATGCTCCTCAACAAGATTCTGACAGGAGAGGCCCCTGAGAAATTTGAAGGGCCTATCAACCTGGCTTATGCTCAGTTCTATATCCTTCAACAGAAATATGATGCAGCCATTCCCTTCCTGAAACGCGGCATAATTTTGAATCCTGGTCATACCCTCAAAACCAGATGCCTTTTTATCCTGGGTCAAATCTACCAACGGAATGGAGATCATGCCCTTGCGTTGGAAAAGTTTAAATCGGTGATCAAGCGAAATGCCTCTTTCGAAATGGAGTTTAACGCTAAGATCAATATGGCTCAGTGTTATGATACTCAAACAGGAGATAAAGAGTTCATCGTGAAGAAACTCATGAGAATGCTGAAAGATGATAAGAACAAAGAGCACCTTGATCAGATCTACTATGCCCTGGCACAGGTTTCATTAAAAGACCACGATACAATCTCAGGAATCGGGTACCTCGCTCAGTCAGTTACATCAAGCCGGGGGAATAATTACCAGAAAGCGATCTCCGCACTTGCCCTTGCCAACATCTATTTTATCATGCCCGACTATCCACTTGCCCAGGCCTATTTCGACTCCACCATGCAGTTTCTTCCTTCTACTTTCCCGAATTACAAAGCGATCAAACGGAAAACAGCCACACTTACCGACCTGGTTATTAATTTACAAATCATCCAGCTGCAAGACAGTCTGCAGATGATGGCTGCATTGCCGGAGGATGAACGCAACAGGATCATTGATGAAATGATCAAAAAACTCGTACTCGAAGAGCAGAAACGGAAAATAGAGGAGATGGAGAGACAGGAGAATCAAAGCCTTTTTGACAACCCTGACATGGAGATGTCATCCGTGACAGGTCCTCGTAGTGGAAACTGGTATTTTTACAACCCGACCGCAATGTCAAATGGATTCTCTGCATTTGCCAAAAAATGGGGCAAACGTAAGCTGGAGGACCTCTGGTTCCTCAGTGATAAAAACATCATCTCTTTCGATAATATGAGTGAGGGCGATACAACGATGATTCCGGGTGATACCACTGGGAGGAGGCAAATTGAACCGATTTCCAACCCAAAAAAGCGTGAATTTTACCTCGCCGACCTTCCCCTGACTCAGGCGAAGATTGATTCTTCCAACGGCCTGATCATTGATGCATATTACAATGCCGGTTTCATCTATATCGAAGGATTGAAAGATTATGGGAATTCGATAGAGTCGTTTGAGACACTGCTCAATCGCTTTCCGACCAATAAACACGAGGTTCCAACCTATTATGAACTCTATATTCTATACGGAGACCTCAACAACCAGCCTAAAAGCGACTACTACCGAAATCTGATACTGAATCAGTTTGCAGAGACGGATTATGCCAAATTACTCATCAATCCCGATTATTACAAAGAGATCCAGGAAAACGAATCGAAAGCGGCAAAGTTGTATGAGGACACATATGTTGCTTTCACCAATCAGCAATACTATATGGTATTGCATAATTACGATGAAGCCATCAATGAATATCCGGGCGATACCAGCCTGATCCCACGATTTGAATACCTTCGAGCTATGGCTTTGGGGAAGGTGGAAGTTGTTGACTCACTTGTAGTTGCACTTCAGGGAATTGTGGTTAAGTATCCGACACATGTGGTTCAGCCACTGGCAATAAACATCCTCGAATACCTTAGCAAGCAACGAAATGCACAAGGTAATCTTATCGCATCTAATCCTGAAGAGCCCGAAGATCCCAGCGCCAGGCTTTACTCCTACTATCCGGGTTCAATTCACTTTTTTATTCTAATTGTAAACAGTCACAGAATCGACGTGAATGCTACGAAGGTGAAAATAGCTGATTTCAATTCCAAATATTTCAGACTGGATGAACTTCAGGTAAACAGCATTGTTTTGGATCAGGGACGGGAAATGATTACGGTAAATAACTTTTATGATGCCAGGAAAGCGCTCGATTACTACCTCCAGATCAGAAAGAGCGAATATGTTTACAATAAGCTGGAAAACGTTGGAAATTATGCAGATTTCGTAATATCCGTGGAGAATTATCCGGTATTTTACAAAAACAAAGATACCAATATTTACAACCGTTTCTTTGAAAAGAACTATAACACAGGACAATCTGAATAAAGTTCTCTGTTATTTTTGTAATTTTGTCATATCAGATTCATAATTCTTAATTCTACATCATGGCTAAACTTAAAGAAACCGAGATACCTTCTATCAACCTGTTAGGGAGTGGAACAACACTAAAAGGAGATCTCACGCTGAAAGGGGATTTCAGAATTGACGGTAAACTTGTTGGCAAGATCGATTGCAAAGGGAAAATTGTGGTCGGTACTTCGGGTATTATTGATGGAGAAATTATCTGCCAGAATGCAGATCTTTCAGGGAAGATAAAAGCAAAGGTAAAAGTTGCCCAACTGCTTACGTTGAAAGAGACAGCTCAATTCTCCGGTGAAATTGTTACTAACAAGCTGGCTATTGAACCGGGTGCAACGTTTTCAGGCTCCTGCCAGATGGAAGGTCTTGCAAGAGATAATAAGCCAATCGAGACCATTGAAAATATCAGACCCGAAGAGAAGCCTTAACAACTATGCCCGTTATTCCAGCATTGCCGTCCAGATGCTTGTAATCATCCTGCTGGGGGTCTTTGGTGGTTATCAACTGGATCGTTGGCTTAACACCCAACCTGTTCTGATTGTTATCCTCTCAGTTTTATCCGTATTTTTGGCAATCTATATTGTCACCAAAGATCTCCTCAGGAAAAAGAGATAAATCATGAAAACACCCTATATTGCATTTCTCAGAAATTTGTTGATCTTTTCGTTGGTTATTGTAGTTATCTGTATCGGATTGAGTTATCTTCTTCCGGAATCCTTTTTTAGCCCCGTTCTCCCATTTCTTTTTCCTTTTTATATTGCAACAACACTAATCTCCTATCATTTCATGCTGAGATCCCTTCACCGGAGATTCAGCAAGTTTGTCAACAGGTTCATGGCCGCTACCGCAATAAAACTGCTTTGGTACCTCTCGGTAATGGTCCTCTACATTCTCTTTTTCACTTTTGATGCGATTCCCTTTGCTATCAACTTCTTTATCTTCTATCTGTGCTATACCGTATTTGAAACAGTATCCCTTGTCAGGTATTCAAAATCCTATGTAAATAAATCCCCACCAAATCAAACATAGATGGCTGCTCTGCGGAGAAACTTATTGATCCTACCGGCAATCATCTGTGGTATGTTGCAGATCGGAACTATTTCCGCTCAAAACGAATCTGATTACTTCCTTCCTGAAACTGACACTTCATATATCGCGAATTACAAGCATCTTCTGACAACACGTTTCTATCTGCTCGCACAAACCACAAGACTTACCGTATTCCCTATCCGGGATGCATCCATGTCATATCAACCGAATGAAACAGGCCGGTTTGGTGTGGCAGGATTCTACAGGTGGTTTGGCCTTGGGCTTTCATTGGGTAACAAGGTGTTCCGAAAAGATCCGGATACCTATGGATCGACCACAGTATGGGATTTTCGTGTCAATGCATACGGGAAGTTTGCTGCTATTGAAGGGTATTTGCAATATTACAAAGGATTTTATATGAATTACAGATCCAATGACCTGAAGGAGACTTATCGAATTCCGGGGATGGAGTTAATCTCTTTCGGCGTTGATGCAACTTATATTTATAACTATTCGAGATTTTCGATCCGGGCTTCATTTACACAAAACGAACGACAGAAGAAGAGTGCAGGAAGTTTGGTTATAAAACCGGTTTTCAGGTATTATTATGTCAAAAGCGACACTGGGATCATTCCAGGTCCGGTATTGGATATTTACAGTCACAGCAGGGAGAATATTCTATCCGGCAATTTTTACACCCTTGGGCTTGGACCCGGATATACCTACACACTTGTATTTCTGAAAAATTTTTACGTCACCGCTGCTGCTATGATGGAAGTGAATTGGAGTTATTACAATTACAACACCACCGATAGCACATATATGGTAAACGGTTTTTCCTTCCCGGGCAGCATTCGGGTTGCTCTTGGATTTAATTCCGATAAATGGTTTATCGGGGCGAGTTATCTCTCAACACTTTTTTATCTTCAACCCGGTCATCGTGTGCAAAATGATTTCCACTACCACCTGACACAGATCCGTTTCTGGGTAGGAACCCGCTTCAATGCCTTTAAAAGGTGGAACAAAAAAAAGTAGTAATTTTGCTTACAAGCGTACTGCTGGCGGAATAGATCGACACTAATCCAGTAGAATATTTTGAGTATAACGTAGAAAAATCAGAAACCTTGGAAAAAAAACTGACATACGAGAAGACAGAAGACTTTGATCAGGACCGGATTGAGAAGCTGGGTTATCACTATAAAGAGATCCTGCAACTCATCGGGGAAAATCCTGACCGTGAAGGGCTTGTACAAACACCAGGACGGATTGCCAAAGCGATATTGTTTATGAACCAGGGTTATAACCTCGATCCCGAAGAGATCCTCTCTTCCGCCAGATTCAGGGAAGACTACAGGGAGATGGTGATTGTCAAAGATATCGAGATCTACTCCCTTTGCGAGCATCATATGATCCCTTTCATTGGGAAAGCTCATGTAGCATACATCCCTGATAAATATATTACCGGACTCAGCAAAATTGCCCGTGTGGTCGAGATCTATGCTCGCAGGTTACAGGTACAAGAACGCCTTACAACACAGATCAAAGAGGCTATCAACAAGACATTACAACCGCTTGGAGTGGCTGTCGTGATCGAGGCACAACATTTGTGTATGGCCATGCGCGGTATTCAGAAGCAAAACTCTGTTACAACGACATCCGATTTTGTCGGCGCTTTTGAACGTGACAAAACCAGGCAGGAGTTTTTGCATCTGATCAGTACGAAGCTGCATTAATCGTGAATCGTGAATCGTGAAACGTAAGAAATAGAAACAGGAGAATAATTGAATAGGAGATACTAAAATGATAGAACAACATAATCAAGAATATTTTACAACAGGGGATAAAGCCCAGGTGCCTGCAGCAAGTGCGATGGCCAAAACGTTTATGGCCAATGTTTTTCTTTGGATGACCTTTGCCATGGTCATTACAGCTATTACCGCTTACTGGTTTGCTTCCGATCAGGCTTTGATCGGTTCACTTTTTAATTTCGAAACCGGACAGATGTCGGGGCTTGGCTGGTTTGTTATGCTTACTCCGCTAGGGTTTGTGTTACTGATGTCTTTCGGGTATCAAAAACTCTCCCCTGCCATCATGACACTTTTATTTCTGGCTTTCTCCGTGCTGATAGGCATGAGCTTGAGTTTTATTTTGATTGTCTATACGGCTGCGTCGGTTTACAAGACGTTTGCAATCACTGCCGGCATGTTCGGAATCATGGCTGTCACAGGATATACAACCAAAACAGATCTGACCAAATTCGGTTCGATCATGTTTATGGGACTCATCGGGATCATCATCGCGATGGTGGCCAATTTCTTCCTGCGATCCAGCACACTGGAATACATTATTAGTGTGATCGGGGTGCTGGTCTTTACCGGATTAACAGCCTACGATGTGCAGAAACTGAAACGGATCGGCAGCCAGCAAATGGATGCAGCAAACACACGAAAGCTCGCTATCATGGGAGCGCTTACACTGTACCTGGACTTCATTAACCTCTTCTTGTTCCTGCTGAGATTACTTGGTGCCAGACGGTAACTACATTTTCGATTTACGATTTTCGATTTACGATTTACGATTTACGATTTTTTTTCCTTAATGACTCTAATGACCTTAATACCTTTATAATGAAAGCATACGTATTTCCCGGACAGGGAGCTCAATTTGTTGGTATGGGGAAGGATCTTTATGAGAATTCCGCAATAGCCAAGGATATGTTTGAGAAAGCCAATGAGATCCTTGGATTCCGGATCACCGACCTGATGTTTGCAGGTACCGATGAAGACCTTCGACAGACAAACGTAACTCAGCCGGCGATCTTTTTGCATTCGGTCATCCTGGCCACTACGTTAGGCAACAACTTCAAACCTGATATGGTGGCAGGACATTCACTGGGTGAATTCTCCGCCCTGGTCGCCAATAAAGCCCTCTCTTTTGAAGACGGGCTAAACCTTGTTTCTGCCAGGGCTCAGGCCATGCAAAAAGCTTGTGAAAAAGAGTCGTCTACGATGGCTGCGATCATTGGTATTGACGATGATAAAGTTAAAGAGATCTGTGCTTCGATTGATGAGATCGTTGTTCCGGCGAATTTCAACTGTCCCGGTCAACTGGTGATTTCCGGCAGCCTGAAAGGGATCGACATCGCTTGCAAACAGATCAAAGCTGCCGGTGCCAGAAGAGCGCTGCCACTGAAAGTCGGAGGCGCTTTCCACTCTCCCTTTATGGAGCCGGCCCGCGTAGAGTTATCCCAGGCTATTCATAACACCTGGTTTAATCCTCCGATCTGCCCTGTTTATCAGAACGCCACAGCTAAGCGTGTAAAGGATCCTCAAGTGATCAAGGAGAACCTGATCGCCCAATTGACTGCTCCGGTATTATGGACTCAGCTTGTTCAGCAGATGATCGCTGACGGCGGCAATAATTTTATCGAAGTTGGCCCGGGAAGTGTGTTACAGGGATTGATCGCGAAGATCGGGAAGGATAAAGATGTGGCGGTAAGTGGTGCGTAAAGCAAGCGAATACATCCAATTAAAAAGTGTGAACATCAGCATCAGGAACCCCGGGGCAATCATGTAGAAGGTATGCAGGATGGGTAAACCATGAATTACATCCCCTACAATCGGTGTTGAATTTGGTTTGCTTATTTCGTGAAGCCCGATACCATGATGGGAAACATATTCTATTACCACAAGAACAATAAGATACCCGACCCAGGCACTGAGCACCCCAAAAAGAACTCCCCACCGTCGGAACCATAAAAATCCCTGAAGCATCAGGAATGATCCTGTAAACCAGAAGATCAGAGCGCTAAAGTTTATCCCTGGACTGTTAAACGCGGGAAAATTATAATGATACCCATAGAATCCGACCCAGATAAAAGAGTATGTCAAGGCAATATAAATAGCCTGGCCGGTTTTGATAATTCCACTATGTTTATGCTGGTTCTTCCTGATCCACCTCAATATCCAATCGGAGAGAACTCCACCGGCAATGCCAATTACAATATCGGCAAGCTGGTCTTTGATGCTTCCTGTGATGAATGTGGAAAAAACAACATGCAGGATCAGAATTTCTATGATCTCATAAGCAATCAATATCAGGATCAGAAATAATAATGCTCGCCGGATATTCAGTGCATGCAACAGGATGATCAGTGAAAATCCGATCCAGAATTGAACCACAGTCCATAAATCAATAGAAAAAATATCAGTGTGAAACAACTGAACATTCAACCAATTCGATTCCTGCAGGATACTTTCAATCAGGTTCATCGTATTTCTTTAACCTTAGAAAAAGGATAAAGATATTATCTTTTCAGGTACTGCTCCTCATAATACTTCTGGTAGTCGCCGGAAGTGACA
>CAZTSX010000001.1:11397-43585 GCA_964616825.1 uncultured Prolixibacteraceae bacterium | reverse complement strand
TTATCTTTTCAGGTACTGCTCCTCATAATACTTCTGGTAGTCGCCGGAAGTGACATTCGTCATCCACTTCTCGTTAGCCAGGTACCAGTCGATGGTCTTTTCAAGTCCCTCTTCAAACTGCAGGGAGGGTTTCCAGCCCAGTTCCTCCTGGATTTTGGATGAATCGATAGCATATCGAAGATCATGACCGGCACGGTCTTTCACAAATGTGATCAGTTGCTCAGAAGTACCCGGTTCACGGTCTAGTTTTCCATCCATAATCTTACACATCAAACGGATCAGGTCAATGTTCTTCCATTCATTTTGTCCCCCGATGTTGTATGTCTCCCCGTTGAGGCCCCAGTGATAGATCAGGTCGATAGCAATAGCATGATCCTCGACATATAGCCAGTCACGGATATTTTCCCCTTTGCCATATACGGGGATCTGCTTGTTATTTCTGATGTTGTGAATAGCCAGCGGGATCAGCTTTTCAGGAAATTGAAACGAACCATAATTGTTTGAGCAATTTGACAAAACCACTGGTAATTTATAGGTATGGTAATAAGCTCTGACCAGGTGGTCGGAGCTCGCTTTGGATGCCGAATAAGGGCTTCTCGGATCATATGCCGTTGATTCCGTGAAAAATCCGGTATCACCCAGAGAACCATAAACTTCATCGGTAGAGATATGATAAAATCTATTTTCGTTTTCCAAATTATCTTTCCAGGCAATTCTTGCTGCATTCAACAAGTTTACTGTTCCTACGATATTGGCATGGATAAACTCCATCGGACTGCTGATCGACCGGTCAACATGAGATTCGGCCGCCAGGTGAATCACTCCATTCACCTTATATGCCCTGAAGATCTCCATCATGGTGACACCCTCTATGATGTCAGCTTTGATAAACTCGTAATTGGGCATCTTCTCCACATCTGCGAGGTTGGCCAGATTACCGGCATAGGTAAGGTTATCCAGGTTAATGATCTTGTAATCCTGATACTTGTTGACAAATAACCGAACCACATGAGACCCGATAAATCCTGCTCCACCTGTAATTAGGATTGTTTTCATACCGTTGTTTGCTATTCGCTATTCGCTATTCGCTTTGTTTCCAGCGCCTTTTCCCAGTTCCAGGCCGATTTCGTCATTTCATCCAGGCTCTTCTCGGCAGTCCAGCCCAGCTCCTTGTTCGCATACTCTGTGTCGGACCAAACCTCGACCACATCCCCGGGCCGGCGCCCCATGATCTCGTAATTTAACTTCACCCCAGTTGATCTTTCAAACGAGTTGATCACCTCCATCACCGAGAAGCCATTTCCGGTACCAAGATTGAAAACCTCTACCTTTTCTTTGCCTTTTTGCTCAATCATCCGTTCAATGGCAATCACATGTGCTTTTGCCAAATCTACTACATGGATGTAATCCCGGATAGCTGTCCCGTCGGGTGTTGGATAATCATCACCCCATATGCGAAGGTATTCCCGGATTCCAATAGCCGTTTGTGTGATGTATGGCATCAGGCAGTTGGGAATGCCGATAGGAAGTTCGCCTATCAACGCTGACTCATGCGCACCGATCGGATTGAAATACCTTAGCAGAATGGCTTGGATATCATTTACATCGCTGGTAAATGTGATGATCTCCTCCGACATCTGTTTGGTGTTGCCATATGGTGACCAGGCTTTTTTTATCGGGGAGTCTTCGCTAACAGGCAACTTGTCGGGCTGGCCATAAACCGTACAGGAGGATGAGAAAACAATATTTTCGATCCCATTGTCAATCATCCCCTGCAAGATATTAATCAGGGAAATCAGGTTATTGCGGTAATACATCAGTGGCTTCTCTACCGACTCTCCTACTGCTTTGAAAGCTGCAAAATGGATGATGGCACAGATATCGTTATTTTGTTTAAAGAAGGCTGCAGTTCGCTCCGGATCAGTCAGATCAAATTGCTCAAAAAGGGGCTTCACGCCAGTGATCTTTTCAATGTTATCCAATACTTCGATCGACGAGTTAGATAAGTTATCGACGATAATGACCTCATACCCTTTTTCCTGAAGCTCCACAGCAGTGTGAGACCCGATATACCCCGTCCCCCCTGTTACCAATACCTTCATCTTAGTTAAATTCGTAAATCGTTAATCGAAAATCGTAATTAACTAAAGGCTCCAATATACTAAATCTTTTACTTTATTCCGGTATATTCCTTTTACGTCGACCAAAATCCCATTCTCGCCCATTATTCCTTTGAAGTACTCTTCTGTGAGATCATAATAGGGCTGGTGACTCACAGCCACTATCACGACATCGTAATCATCCCTTATTTTTTCAACAAGTTGATAGCCATATTCCTCCTGTAACTCATCGCTGTTAGCATAAGGATCTGTTACGTCCACATCCACTCCATACTGGTTTAACTCCGATACAAGGTCAGCTATCCGGCTGTTACGTATATCGCTAACATTTTCCTTGAAAGTGGTTCCCATCACCAGCGCCCTGGCATGAAAAACACTCTTTTTGGCTACAATCAGTTTCTTAACAATCTGCTTGGCCACATAAAATCCCATGGAATCGTTGATATATCTGCCGGCATTTATCACACGGGCATGAAAACGATACTCCTCTGCTTTGTAAGTCAGGTAATATGGATCAATCCCGATGCAGTGGCCTCCCACCAGACCAGGATAGAACTTCAGGAAGTTCCATTTGGTTCCTGCAGCATCCAGTACATCATAAATATTAACATCCATCCTGCTGAAAATGATCGAGAGCTCATTCATGAATGCGATATTGATGTCGCGCTGTGCATTTTCAATGATCTTGGCTGCTTCAGCTACTTTCAGCGAAGGTGCTCTGTGTACTCCTGCTGTTGCGACCAACTCATATGTTTTCGCAACTATATCGAGTGCTTCTTCATCGTTTCCGGAGACAATTTTTATGACTGTTGAAAGTGTGTTCACCTTATCACCCGGATTGATCCGTTCGGGAGAATACCCCACTTTAAAATCCGGACCCATTTTCAGGCCGGATAGCTCTTCGAGGATGGGAACACAATCTTCTTCTGTAGCACCCGGATATACCGTGGATTCAAACACCACATAATCTCCCTTTTTCAGGATCTTCCCAACTGTCTCACTCGCTTTGATCAGCGGTGTCAGGTCAGGCTGGTTATGGTTGTTGATAGGAGTTGGGACGGCTACTATATGAAAAGAGCACTCCTTTAGATCATCCGGGTTGGAGGTAAACGAGATGTCACATCCGTCAAAGTCTTCCGGCGGTATCTCTTCACTGGGGTCTATCCGGTTACGCATCATCTCAACTCGTTCTTCGTTGATATCAAAGCCAACCACCCTTATCTTCCGGGCGAATTCAAGTGCAATAGGGAGTCCGACATAACCAAGCCCGATCACTGACAGGCTCGTTTCTTTCGTCAGTAGATTCTCGTATAGGTTCATAAAACAGGATGGATTTTTTTGTTTTGAGTGGTGTATTATTATCGTTTGATATTTTTCAACAGGGGGTGATAATCTCCTTTCAACCCTGTCGGTGAGGAGTTTCGGATTTCATAAACTGTATTGATACTGGCTTTGCTATCAGTCAGACCATATCCCCTTCCATTCAGGATCTCCTGATAAGTGATGGTATGAAGGTTGGTGAACCCATCACTGAATTCAACTTCGTTCCCGTCAATTTTAAGCGAGCGGTAGGTGCTTTTTCCGTTTTTTCTGATGGCAGAAGGAAGGTCTTCGTTATCAAGGCTCAAAAACCAGCGGATGTTCGCTTTTTCTAACTGAAGAAGCCCGGCTGCTTTGAAGGGTGTCAGCATATGGACCTGGTTTCCCGTTACCTTGCCAAAGATCCATGTAAGCATATCAAAAAAATGTACCCCTATGTTGGTAGCAATTCCTCCTGATTTCTCGATATTGCCCTTCCACGAGCGATAATACCACTTTCCTCGTGAGGTGATGTAGGTCAGATCGATATCATGGATCTTCCCTTTCGGCCCCTTTTCAATTTTCTTTTTCAACTCCAGGATTGCCGGATGATATCTCAGTTGCAAGACCGTATAGACTTTTTTTTCGGATTCTTTTTCAATGATCCTGAGTGCATCCACATTCCAGGGATTCAGCACGATCGGTTTTTCGCAAATGGCGTGTGCTTCATTCCTCAATGCCAGTCGAATATGTGCATCATGCATGTAATTCGGCGAACAGATACTCACATACTTAACCATTTTGTCGAGATGCTTTGTTTTGTTATGCGCCAGCCGCCGTAATTTATCCAGGTGTCTGTCAAACCGTTCCGGTTCAATGAAAAAATCAGTTTCCGGAAAATAGCTATCCATAATCCCCACCCCATCATAGGGGTCAAGCGCAGCAAGCAGGTTATTGCCCGTCTCTTTAATCGCCTTCATATGCCTGGGAGCAACGAAACCGGCTGCACCGATCAGCGCAAAATTCAGGGGGTGTTTTTTTGTGGTCATACTTATATCCCTAGTTTTGTTACAATTCCATCTGTCAGCTGATACCTCTCCTGGCTCTCGGGACAGATCGCTATTCCATGGTCATCAAACTCCAAACGGTGGCCATATTCACTCATCCAACCCACCTGAAGACCCGGGTTTCCGATAATTAACGCATAGGCAGGAACATCTTTGGTAACCACAGCGCCGGCGCCAATAAAAGAAAACTCACCGATCATGTGACCACATAGAATCGTGGCATTGGCACCAATGGAAGCGCCTCTTTTAACAAGTGTTTCAACATATTGATCTCTCCGGATCACAGCACTCCGGGGATTGTTCATATTGGTAAAAACCATGGAGGGGCCCAGAAAGACATCATCTTCACAGATCACCCCGGTATAGATGGAGACATTATTTTGCACCTTCACATTTCGTCCCAGCTTCACGTCGGGAGAGACCAATACATTTTGTCCGAAGTTACAATTTTCACCGATTTCACAACCTGTCATAATATGTGAAAAATGCCAGATCCTGGTTCCTTTTCCGATCTTACAACCCTCATCAATCACCGCTGTTTCGTGCGCAAAATACTCCTTTTCCATAGCATCAACGGGTTAAAAATTCAAGGACGGAAGTAGTAATGTACTCCAGCTGTTCCTCATCCAGTTCGGTATGCATCGGTAACGAGATCACATGCTCAGAGAGGAATTCCGTTACAGGGAAGTCGCCAGGCTTGTAACGGGGATCAATATAAGCTTTCTGCATATGGAGAGGAACCGGGTAATAGATCATAGCCGGGATCTCTTTGGATGCCAGATGGTCAAGTAATCCTTTCCGGTCAACATCTTTTGTTACCAGCGTATATTGATGAAACACGTGTGTGGATTGGCTATACCGGGCCGGAATCTTCAGGTTAGGGTGCCCGGCGAAAGCGTTGTCATAATAATCAGCCGCAGCCCGGCGCCTGGCGGCATATTCATCCAGCCGTTGCAACTTTACCTTTAAGACGGCTGCCTGAATGCTGTCTAACCGGGAATTCACCCCAATGTAATCGTGGTAATACCTGACTGTCATCCCATGATTGACGATTACCCGAAGCTGTTTAGCGAGTTCATCATCATTCGTGAAGATGGCTCCGCCATCCCCATAACAACCCAGGTTTTTCGAAGGGAAGAAGGAGGTACATCCAATATGCCCGATCGTGCCAGCTTTGGTCACGGAACCATCTTTGAAGATGTAATCAGCTCCGATAGCCTGACAGTTGTCTTCAATGACATAGAGATTATGTTTTTTAGCGATCTCCATGATCTCCTCCATAGGGACACACTGTCCGAAAAGATGGACCGGAACGATGGCTTTCGTTTTAGGTGTGATGGCACGCTCAATGGCTTCCAGATCGATATTGAATGTATCGGGATCTACATCTACCAATACCGGGATAAGTTTCAACAGGGCGATCACTTCAGCGGTAGCAATGAATGTGAAAGAGGCTGTAATCGCCTCATCCCCAGGCTGCAGACCCAGTGCCATCATTGAGACCTGGAGAGCATCGGTTCCGTTACCACAGGGGATGACATGCTTAGCACCCAGGTACTTTTCAAGCTCCTCCTGGAAAGATCTGACAGCCGGACCGTTGATAAATGCGCATGAATCAATCACATCCTGAATCCCGTTATCAATCTCAGGTTTGATATGATGATACTGCCGCTGCAAGTCAACCATCTGAATTTTCTTCATCATCTGTCAGGTATTTTATTGCGAATAGTGATTTTCATGCAAAGGTAAAATATTTATCTTTGGATAATGAAAACGAATACTTGATCAAACGATTAAATCATGAAGAAATTTGCAGTTGTATTAGCCGGTTGCGGCGCTTTCGATGGCGCTGAAATCCATGAAGCGGTATTGACCCTCTTAGCGATCGATAAACTCGGAGCATCCTATCAGTGCTTTGCTCCTGATATCCCGCAAGCTCATGTTATCAATCATCTCAAAGGTGAGGAGGCAGATGAAACGAGGAATGTACTCGTTGAGTCGGCCCGGATTGCCCGGGGAGATATCAAGCCTCTCACCGAATATAATCCGGCCGATTATGATGCTCTCATTCTCGCCGGAGGGTTTGGCAGTGCCAAGAACCTCTGTGACTGGGCTTTCAAGGGTGATGACTGTACCATTGATCCCGATGTGGAAAAAGTAGTAAAAGAGACTTTTCTTGCCGAAAAACCAATCGGGGCGATGTGCATCGCTCCCGTTATCCTGGGCAAACTCTTTCAGGGGGCAAACCTCACTACCGGACAGGATCCAGCCTCAGGCGGGTTCATAGAAAAACATGGAAACACTTACACCCAGACAACCCATGGAGAAGTTGTGATCGACTCCAATAATAAGTTTTTCACCACTCCCTGCTACATGCTAGAAGCCAGAATTAGTGAGATTGCTGCGGGGACAGAGAATATGGTGAAAGAGATGCTTAAGGTGATGTAGGTTCAGGGACGAGGGACGAAGGACAAGGGTAGAGGATCAAAAATATTCTTTCGGGGTGATTTCGCCTTTGATCACCAGAAAGCCATTCATCGCTAATGCCTTCATCTCATCTTCTCCGGGGAAAACATGTACGGGTGCAAGGCGGTAGACACGTTCCTGGATCCATGAAACAAATAATTTATCATACGCAATACCACCTGTGATGAGGATGGCATCTACATCCCCTTTGAGTACCGTGAACATCTCACCGACATATTTAGCTACCTGATAAGCCATCGCCTCGTAAATAATCCGGGCGTTTTTATCCCCGGCTTCTATCCTTTCTTCAACTTCAACCGCATTATTGGTCCCCAGATAAGCTACAAGTCCTCCGTTTCCCATGACCATCCTGCGAATTTCTTCCTCACTATATTTTCCTTCTGAACACATCGTTATCAACTCTCCAACCGGAAGGGTTCCGCTGCGTTCAGGCGTAAACGGGCCCTCTCCGTCGAGGCCCTGGTTGACATCTATCACACGGCCCCGCTGGTGAGCTCCAACTGTGATACCTCCACCCATATGTACAACAATCAGGTTAAGATCGTCATATTTCCGTTGGATTGTTTTGGCAAAATCCCTGGCAGTCGCTTTTTGGTTCAACGCATGAAAAATCGAGATCCGCTCAAACAAGGGGTGACCGGCGAACCGGGCGATATCATCCAGCTCATCTACTACGATCGGATCTGCAATATAGGCTTTAGCATCCTCCAGGTGCAAGGCCAGGTCGTGAGCAATCAATCCTCCAAGATTGCTGGCATGCTCCCGGAATGTCCGGTGCTGAAGGTCATGAATCATCACATCATTCACTTCGTATACTCCTGAAGCGATCGGTTTTAACAATCCACCACGACCCATGACAGCCCGTACGATCTCGGTATCGATATCTGCTTCCTTTATTTGCTGGATGATGATATCCTTCCGAAACTGAAACTGATCGGTAATCCGATGAAAAGGAGCAAGCTCTTCTGTCGAATGGTAAATGGTTTTCAGGAAAATCGGTTCTGTATTTTGATAGACAGCTATCTTCGTTGAAGTAGATCCCGGATTGATAGCGATAACTCGGATGTCATTCATAAATACAGTTTATGGCTTACCGCTAGCTCGCGGCTGCAGCCATGATGATACTGGCCTGCTTCGCCTCTTCCGTATCAGAGCGAGATGTCAGAACAATGGGAGCCGATGCACCGAGAACATTTGCAGCAAGTGTTGCATTGGCTGAAAAACCAAATGCTTTGTAAAGAATATTCCCGGCTTCAATATCAGGAACAACCAACAAGTCAGCATCCCCGGCTACTTCACTGACAATACCTTTGTGTGTGGCACTCTCTATGCTTACCGCATTATCGTAAGCCAACGGACCATCAATAATACAATTTTTGATCTGTTTGCGCTGATTCATTTTGGCAATAATCGCTGCATCCACTGTTGCCGGCATCGCTTCATTGACCACCTCTACCGATCCCAGTAAAGCCACTTTCGGATTGAGAATTCCCAACCGATTCATGAAATCTACAGCATTATTGATAATCGCTATTTTAGTTTTCAGATCGGGAGCAATAATCATGGCAGCATCAGTCAGACCAATCAGTTTATGATAGGTAGGGAGCTCAAACAACGTGAAATGCGACAGGATATCACTCTTCCGAAGTCCGTAATCCTTGTTCAACACACCACGGAGGAAAACAGCTGTAGGTATATTGCCCTTCATCAGGATGTCGCCCTCGTGATCGTGAACCATTTTTACAGCCAGCTTAACGGCTTTTTTATCACTCTCCTCCTGTACAATCTTCAATTTGGAGATATCCAGGTTCAACTCATCTGCTATCGCCTTGATTTTAGATGTTGAACCAACAAGTATAGCGTCAAGCAAATCCTTTTTCACTACAGTGACAACTGCTTCAAGGCAATGAGAATCCTGAGCAACAGCAAGAACTAGTTTTTTCTTCCTGGTTGATCTCCTGGCCAGTTCTTCAAGATCAGATAGTTTTGTTAGCACCTTTTTCGGTGCTTTGTCAGTCATATTCATTCTATTTTCCTCCAGGAATTTAGTGGTTGTTTTTCAGCAAGCAAACGTACATGAAATTTGCATAATGAACAAGCAGTTAGAGGAATTTCAATCAAAAAAATATCTATTTTTGCAGTGTCAAAACGAACAGACGTTTTATGAAGTTACCTTTTGCTGAACCTTACAAAATCAAAGTTGTTGAATCGATCCGTAGGAGCAGTCGTGAAGAGCGGAGAAAATGGATCGGGGATGCCCACTACAATCTGTTTCAATTGCATAGTAAACATGTTTTCATTGACCTGTTAACCGATTCGGGAACTGGCGCCATGAGTGACCAGCAGTGGGGAGCAATGATGACCGGAGATGAAAGCTATGCAGGTTCTTCATCATACTACAAGCTGAAAGATGCAATTGAAGAGATTACCGGCTTTGCCTATTTTCTGCCAACTCACCAGGGACGGGCTGCTGAAAATGTACTCTTCTCTGTCCTGGTCAATGAGGGCGATATTGTTCCGGGAAATTCCCATTTTGATACGACAAAGGGGCATATCGAATTTCGGAGGGCAATTACAACCGATTGCACAATTGATGAAGCTTTTGATACTACCCTGATCCATCCTTTCAAAGGGAATGTTAACACAGAGAAGCTAGAAAAAGTTTTACAGGAATACGGAGATAAGGTGCCATTTATCATTCTTACCCTGACCAATAACTCGGCCGGTGGTCAGCCGGTTTCGTTAAAGAATATGCACGATGTCAGAAAACTGGCTGACAAATACAATAAACCGGTACTGTTTGACTCTGCCCGGTTTGCCGAGAATGCTTATTTCATCAAGATACGGGAACCGGAATATCGGGACAGAACTATTCGGGAGATCGTGCATGAAATGTTTTCCTGTGCAGATATGATGACCATGAGCAGCAAGAAAGATGCGATTGTGAACATGGGTGGATTCATTGCGATGAGGGATCCGGAGTTATTCCGTCAGTGCAGTGTGTTCAACATCATGTTCGAAGGATATATCACATACGGAGGTATGTCGGGACGCGACATGAACGCTCTGGCTCAGGGATTAAATGAAGGTATTGCCTTTGACTTCCTTGAAACCCGGATCAACCAGGTGGAGTACCTCGGACAACAGTTACTTGATTTCGGGATTCCTATCCAACAACCGATTGGAGGCCATGCCATCTTCATTGATGCCAAACGATTTTTCCCTCACATCCCAAAGGAGGAATTCCCGGCACAAACCCTGGCCAACCTGCTTTACATCGAAGGTGGAGTCCGGGGCGTGGAAATTGGCACGTTGGTTGCCGATCGTGATCCGGTTACACGTGAGAACCGTTATCCTGCTCTGGAATTTGTCAGGCTGGCAATTCCACGTCGTGTTTATACCAACAACCATATGGATGTCGTTGCCGCTGCATTAAAGAATGTCTATGACAACCGGGAGGAGATCAAAACAGGCTTACGCATAACCCGGGAAGCTCCGATCATGAGGCACTTCACGGTAGAGATGGAACTTGCATAACGTTTCATGATTTACCACTTGCGATAGAACAAATGGATCACAACAAAAAAACCGAGCGCTACCAGCGAATAATAGAGCAGTTAAACGAGCTGTTAACCAGAACATCTGATCCGGATGCAAGAATGGCAACCATCATAGCTCTCCTTCATCATAAGTTCGAATATTTCTTCTGGACAGGTTTCTATTTTCTGAATAAGGGCGAACTGACAGTAAGAAATTACCAGGGCCCTTTAGCTTGCCAGGTTCTTCAAAAAGGATCAGGTGTCTGCTGGGCCGGAATCAACCAGGAAAAGAGTATCGTGGTTCCTGATGTCCATAAGTTCCCCGGCCACATTGCCTGTGACTCCCGTACTAACTCTGAAATCGTAGTTCCGGTTAAGGATTGTACCGGAGCGATCATCGGAGTATTGGATGTTGACAGTAAGAAACTAAATTCGTTCGATGAAGTCGATTCCAGATACCTGGAAGAGATCGTTGAGATGATATTTGCTTGATAACTGTTGCTTCGTCGTTACACTCCTCGCAATGACAATGATAATAGGATATTGTAATCTGACGCCTTGAACTTTGAGTCTTGAATCTATTTGAACTAATTCTGATCGCCCTGGGTCTCTCCATGGACTGTTTCGCTGTTGCAGTTGGTATCAGTATTAACCGTCGTCAATCATGGCGAGAGATCCTGAAGATAGCCATCTTTTTTAGTCTTTTCCAGGCATTAATGCCTGTGATAGGATGGTTTGTCGGTGATTCCCTGAAAGAGCTGATCGCGGCTGTGGATCATTGGATTGCTTTTGGTCTGCTCACCTTTATCGGAGGGAAAATGATCGTACAATCTTTCCTCCAGCAACAACGACCAATCTCTCATACCCTTAAAACATCTCTTCTGATCACGCTCTCTGTTGCCACCAGTATTGATGCTCTGATTACCGGTCTAAGTTTCGGATTTATTGAAGTGAACATTGTAAAAGCCGCGGTAGTTATCTTCATCGTTACTTTCCTCGTAACTATTGTCGGGGCTAAATTGACGGAAAGAACAACTTTTTTGTCAGCCAGATGGGCCGAACGTATCGGAGGCGTAGTCCTGATCCTGATCGGTGCAAAGATCGTTCTCGATCACCTTGGAATATTAACCTAGGAAGTATTGTCATTGCGAGGAGCGAAGCGACGCGGCAATTGTGAGGTGGTGAGCGATTGAGTTGGGTAAAAAATAAAATTGTAAATTTGAGTCTCAAACGTAATATCATGGCATCAATCCGTATCACCAAGGAATTTTCGTTTGAAGCGGCCCACGCCCTGAAAGGTTATGACGGCCCTTGCAGGAATATTCATGGTCACTCCTACAAACTCTCTGTAACCGTGTCCGGCACACCGATCTCCAGTCATCAGTCACCCAAAAGAGGCATGATCATAGATTTCAGCGAGCTGAAACACATCATGAAACAGGAGGTTATCGATCGAATGGACCATGCATTGATTCTCCCTTCGGATCTTGATATAGGTGAGCTGAACAAGCTTGGGGAGACCTTCTCCAAAGTGATTGTGGTTGATTATCAGCCCACAAGCGAGAACCTGCTACTTGATTTCGCAGAGCGGATCCAACGCGCTTTACCCGCCGGTGTAACACTCTTCTCCATGAAACTACGGGAAACCGCCACTTCTTATGCTGAGTGGATTGCGGAATAAATACCTGTTTCAGGGTATCAGTTTCGGGATATTGACAGAGTAATCTTCTTCAGGAAACTCTGTATGAATCAGAGATGCTCTGTTCCAGTATAGCTGATCTCCATAGTATCCAAATTTATATTCCGGAAACATGGGAGCATCATCATGTACATGAATTCTGAGAAAATAGGTGCCTGAAGGTACTTTCGAAAAGGCATACCGGCCATTGGAATCCAGCTTCATCTTTTTATAAAACATCACAGAATCAAGTGGTTTCTGATGGTCGTGCACATGAAACAAGTATGCGGTTCCATGGCAAAGCTCTTCTCCTTTGACTCTTGCACTTCCATGAATTTGATTGGTGTTCCTGATACTCAGCCAGATAAATAAAGATATAAGCAAGAACGCAACTACGGTCAGAGCTGGATAGAGTCGATATCCGGGGCGAAACCAGTCAACGATACTCTCCGGCTTGAACCAGCTTTCGCGGCCGTCTGACCGCTCCGAGAGCCGCTCCTTTACGGAGTTCCATACCGTGGGTGGCGGATCAGCCTCATAAGAACGAAACACCTCCCTGAAATGACGGTTGAATCCGTTATCGGTTTCTTCCGTGGTCATATCCTTGTTTGTTTAAAAGCCTTCTGAGGTTTTTTCTGGCCCCTGAAAGCTGAGATTTTGATGTATTTTCAGAGATCTTCAACATCTTCCCAATTTCCCGGTGTTTGTATCCCTCAATGACATATAAGTTAAAAACTGTTCGGTATCCAAGTGGTAATTGATGAATCATGTCCAACAACTCCTGCTGCGAAAGTCTGGATAGTGCATCGGCTTCGGCATCTTCAGGGTGATGATCCTGATCTATATCTTTGTTGACATTGAACTTCATCTCTCTCCTTTTTATGTTGATGGCAGTATTGATGAAGATCCGCCGGATCCATCCCTCAAAGGAACCTTCGGAACGATAACTTTTCAGCTTCTGAAATGTTTTGATAAATCCCTCCTGCAAGAGATCCTGCGCCTCTACTGTTTCTCCTGCAAAACGAAGGCAGATGCCATACATCCTGGAAGCAAAACGCCGGTATAACTCTTCCTGTGCGGATGAATCTTGATTCAGACAACGATCGATTAACTCCTTTTCTTCTTCCAAATCTGTGCAACTGGGTTATTCGTGTAAATATAAATAAAAAAGGAGTTTCTCCCATTCAAAGAACATGCTTTTAACAGAAAGACAAGTATTGAAAATAAAAGGTTGGTCGTTATATATGATATCAGGGAAGTGACGCTGTGAATCTCTTGAAATTTACATCCATATACTCTCTTCCCCGCTGGCTCAGTATCCCGTAGAGATGATAGACAAAAAGTTCGTGAAAGGTTCGAAAAGAGGTAAGCTCCTCCACAGTAAAAAGACCACTTCCAAGAAGATTTTCCACCCGGAATACATGAAGTCTAGCGATGAGTGATACATTTAATTCACTTCGAAAAAATCCATCCCGCTTCCCTTTTTCCATGTTTTTCTTGGAGAGCTCAAACATCCTGGTTCTTTTTACCTCCCGGAGCTGAATAAAAAGAGAGGGATAGTATTTTTTCACATCATATTCAACCGATGGATTGTAATCCTTGAATATCTCAGTGATCATTTTGTATACTTCAAACAGCTCCTCGATGGAATTCAGGTTTTTTTGCTCGATCTTAAGAAATGAATGCAATTTCAGGTCATAGTCCTGCATCAGGACCTGCTTGATCAGATCCTCTTTATCAATAAAAAATTCGTACAACGTCTTTTTGGATATTCCCAGGTGCTTTGCTACATCATCCATCGTCACACTTTTGATCCCATAGCGCTGGTATAGTGGAAATACCTGGTTCAATATCGTTTTTCTCCGATCCATAATACAAATGTAACATAAAAAGAAACCCTGGAAACTTTTTCCGTAGAAAAAGTTTTTGAGTTCTGTATTTTGACGTATCTTTGCGTTATTGAACTATTATCACACCCAAGTTTCTGGCGTTTCGCATGAAAACATCATTTATTTATATAATCGCTCTTGCTTTTCTGGCTGCTTGTGGTGGATCGGAAGACAAACAAGCCAAACTTGAACAGCTGAAGAAAGAGCGGGATCAGCTCTCCATGAGGATCATGAAACTGGAGAAACAGATCTATCCGGAAGGGAGTGCACCAGCCACTACGGTCATCATCGACACGTTGACAAAAGCACCTTTCAATCATTACATAGAAGTGCAGGGACGGGTTGATGGCAATAAAAATATTGGCGTCAGTCCGCGAACACCAGGTGTGGTTAACAACGTTCTGGTGAAAGAGGGTGATTACGTCAGAAAAGGACAGGTCCTGGCGGAATTAGATGCACAAGTTTTGAAACAATCACTTAAAGAGCTTGAGTCACAGTTGGCTTTTACGACCGACCTGTATAACAAACAGAAAGCTCTCTGGGATCAAAAGATTGGTTCGGAGGTCCAGTACATGACCGCAAAAAACAACAAAGAGTCGCTCGAAAATAAGATTGCTACAGTTAAAGGCCAGATAAAGATGTCGAATATTACATCTCCCATTTATGGAACCGTAGAAGAGATCCCGATCAAAGTGGGTCAGATGGCTGCTGTAGGTTACCCTGCTTTTCGGGTGGTTAATTTTTCCAAAGCAAAAGCTGTGGCTGAAGTAGGCGAGGCATATACGGCAAAAATCAACACGGGTGACCAGGTACAGGTCTATCTGCCCGACCTTGATGAAGAGTTTGATCGCAAAGTGACATTTGCTTCCAAATACATCGATCCAACAAACCGAACCTTCGTGGTGGAAGTAGAACTCCCTACAAACCATATGGTATACCGGGCAAATATGATCGCTGTTATGCGGATTAAAGATTACCATAATCCGGCTGCCATTGCCATCCCGCAGAACTATGTCCAATCGTCGCGGGATGAAGGGCAATATGTGTTCATCGCGGTGGAAGAGGATGGGAAAAAGTTGGCCCGGAAGAGATATATCAAGACAGGAATCACTTACAACGGCTTGACTGAGATTGAGAGTGGCCTGACTGACAAAGACCTGATCATCACAGCAGGGTACAAAGACCTCTACAACGGTCAGCGCATTGATTACATGCAATAGCCACACTGAATGAAATCAACGAAAGAAAAAGCTCCATTAAAGGAGTTCTTTGCTACCAGCTGGGCTATCGATAACCGGGCGAGTATCTATGTCCTGACCGTCATCATTACTGCCCTCGGATTGTTATCTTACTTCAGCATTCCCAAAGAGCAGTTTCCTGAGATCGTGATCCCAACGATCATCGTCACCACACCCTATCCCGGAACCTCTCCTGAAGACATTGAGAACCTGGTCACACGCCCGATTGAGAAGGAAGCCAAATCCCTCGCTGATGTCAAGACCATCACCAGCAATTCGATTCAGGACTACTCGATGATCGTGATCGAGTTCAATCCCGGGCTGGAGGTTACGGAAGCAAAGCAACGGGTACGTGATGCGGTTGACAAAGCCAAAACCAAGCTGCCAACCAATCTCCCGAGTGATCCGAATATCCAGGAATTTGACATCTCGGAAATTCCAATCATGAATATCAACCTTTCCGGCAACTTCGACCTGCAACGTCTGAAGAAGTATGCCGAAGAGACACAGGATCGGATTGAAGCCCTTCCGCAGGTTACACGTGTAGATATTGTAGGTGCTCTTGAACGGGAGATCCAGGTAGATGTGGATATGTATAAGATGCAAGCGGCAAGTGTGACTTTTTCGGATCTTCAGCGTGCCATCTCCAGCGAAAATATCACTGTATCAGCCGGAACCATCACGACCTACGGTACCAAACGGACTATCCGTGTAGCCGGGCAATTTACCAATCCTGAGGAGATCGGTGATATCATGCTGAAATCTGCCAGTGGAGCTATTGTCTATGTCAAGGATATTGCTGATGTTAAAGATTCGTTCAAAGAGCAGGAGAGTTTTGCCCGTTTTGACGGCAACAATGTGATCACACTGAATGTCATCAAAAAAAGTGGACTGAATCTGCTGAAAGCATCCGACAATATCAAAGAGATCCTCGAAGAACTGGAGCAGTCCTCTTTCCCTCCCGGGCTGGATGTCACCATTACCGGAGATCAGTCAAAATTTACCCGAAGCACCCTGGAAGAGCTGAACAACACCATCATAATCGGATTCATCCTGGTCACTCTGGTGTTGATGTTTTTCATGGGTATCAACAGCGCTTTCTTTGTGGCGATGTCAGTACCCCTCTCCATCTTCATTGCCTACATGATCTTTCCGGGGATGGGCTTCACCATGAACATGATCGTCATGTTCGGTTTCATCTTTGCGCTGGGTATCATTGTTGACGATGCGATCGTTGTCATTGAAAATACGCACAGACTTCACCGGCATGAGCCTGACATCATTAAGGCAGCAAAAAAAGCGGCGGGAGAGGTTTTTGCTCCTATCCTTTCAGGAACCTTCACCACACTGGCCCCATTCTTTCCATTGGCGTTTTGGCCGGGAGTGGTTGGAAAATTCATGCATTATCTGCCGGTTACTCTGATTATCACTCTCTTCGCATCGCTATTTGTAGCTTATATCATCAACCCGGTATTCGCTGTCACTTTCATGAAGCATGAATATGACGCAAAGAAGTATAAAACACGCTGGCGGAGACTATTTATCTCTACTGTCGTTCTTCTGGTTCCCGCCATGATATTCTATATAGGTGGAATCTACTGGATTGCTAACATGCTTGTCATCGCGATCCTTCTCAATGCACTTTACAGGATATTGCTCAAGCCCGCCATTATCAAATTCCAGACAGTGACCCTGCCCTCGATCATGAACTTCTATGAACGATCTCTTGTGTTCTTCCTTCGCGGCAGAAATCCATTCTATCTGCTGTATACGGTTATTGGCATCTTTATTTTTACGCTTTTCTTAACAGCGGTGGTTAAACCTCCTGTTCTCTTTTTCCCCAATAATGAGCCAAACAGCATTCTTGCGTATATCAGGATGCCTGAAGGAACTGATCAACTGGTTACCGATTCTGTAACCAGCCTGGTCGAGAACCGGATCAACATTGTGTTGGGAGAAGAGAACCCGGATGTGGAGTCGATTATAACCAATGTAGGTTTCGGAGCCGGACAAGGTTTTTTTGACCAGAGTGTGGCATCCAACAAAGGGAAAGTAACCGTGAACTTTGTGGAGAGTAAAGATCGTGTTGGAGTTTCTACCATTAACTACCTGGATCAGATACGGGATCGAGTGAAACATATTCCCGGAGCTCAAATTTCGGTTGAGAAGAACCATATGGGTCCTCCCACCGGGAGACCGGTCAACATCGAAATATCGGGTGAAAACCTGGATGAATTGATCACGACCGCAAACGCATTCCAGAATTTCCTCGATTCGCTTGAGATACCGGGTATCGAGCAACTCAAATCTGACCTTGTAAACGACAAACCCGAGATTATAATTGATATCGACCGGGAGCGGGCCAACCGCCAGGGTATCTCGATGGGACAGGTTGGTAATGAATTGCGTACAGCTATCTATGGGTTGGAAGTTTCTAAGTACAAAGAGGACGAGGATGAGTACCCCATCCAGGTTCGTTATGCGCCGGATCAGCGGAAAAACATCAATAAAATCATTAACGCCAAGATCACGTATCGCGATATGAACTCCGGGATACTCAGGCAGATACCGATCTCTTCAGTTGCTACTCTTGGATATGAAGATACGTATGGCGGCATCAGGCGAAAAAACCTGAAACGGGTGATTACTATAACTTCTGAGGTATTATCCGGTTATACTGCCAACGAAGTGGTTTCCGCCATTAACAGTTCCATCCCTGGATTCAATATGCCCAAAGGAATTGAGATCTCCCTGACAGGAGAGCAGGAAGACCAGGCGGAGACAATGGATTTTCTGATGAAAGCGATGCTGATCGCGATGGGTATTATCTTTTTTGTTCTGATCACACAGTTTAAGTCAGTAAGCAAGTCCCTGATCATCCTCTCGGAAGTAATCTTCAGTATCATCGGTGTGTTGCTGGGGATCATCATTTTCGAAATGCCAATTACGATCATCATGACCGGACTGGGGATTGTAGCACTGGGCGGGATCGTTGTCCGAAACGGGA
Organism: uncultured Prolixibacteraceae bacterium; assembly: GCA_964616825.1. Taxonomy (GTDB): domain Bacteria; phylum Bacteroidota; class Bacteroidia; order Bacteroidales; family FEN-979; genus QYOJ01. The sequence goes on along the minus strand of CAZTSX010000001.1, from coordinate 25,261 downwards.
TATTGATCGTGGAGTTCTGCGATGTTCAGAAAGCCCGCGGTCTGAAGATCAGGGATGCGATCATCCAGGCTGGTAAAGTCAGGATTACTCCGGTGGTGCTGACCGCAACTGCGACCATGCTTGGGTTGGTTCCATTAGCTGTAGGGATGAACATCAATTTCATCACTCTATTCACAGACTTCAATCCGCATATTTATTTTGGAGGAGATAATGTCATGTTCTGGGGACCACTGTCCTGGGCGATAATCTTCGGACTGAGTGTTGCTACCTTCCTGACACTGATTCTGCTGCCGGCTCTCTATCTGATCGACTATAAAATGAAGCTTCGGATTCAGAGAAAGAAATTTCACAGAAGCTTGAAGAAATAGTGAGAGGGTGAAGTGGTGAACTAGTGAGGTGGTGAACTGGTGAGGTGGTGAGATAACGGTATCTATTAAACTTTTTCCAGTAATTTTGAGAGTGCAATATTCGATTTCAGCAGGTCGAAAAGCGCTTGTATATATTCTGTTTCTGAGAAAAGGAACTGGTTATATTTCTGATTTAGGTCAGTGCTGGAGGAGATCCCCTGGCGATATTTAATCACCGTTTGCTCATAAATCTTAAAGGCCGTTTTCAGGCTCTGCTTCTTATTCAGAAACACCAGGTAGGAATTCATGAAATCATTGCGAACCGTCTCCACCTGTATCTTTAGTGAATTTCTCACTTTCTCATCCATCACCTTCATCTTATCAACCTCCAGCCTCGCCTGGTCTACTTTGTATTTCCTGCTTCCGCTACTCCAGATTGGGATGTACAAAGATACCCCCCAGTTTATCGTTCCAAACCAGGATTCACCTGATTTGAAAAAATTCCATGAATTCCGCTGCGCGTTGGTTGAGAAATCCATAAACGCAGTTAAGGAAGGCTGATAGGCTGTTTTAGCCAGTCTGTATTGCATGAAAACGAGATATTCCTGTTTCTTCAGTAATTTGTAATCGATGTTGTAATTGTAATCGAATGGGGTGTTCATCAGGTAATCCTGGTTGATCCGTTCGAGAAAGAAATTGAGGCTGTCGGTTAGCGCTATCTCCTCATCTTCAATCCCCAATAGAAATCTCAGGTAATTGTAAGCAATTACTTTCTGATTCCTAGTGGTAATGAGGGTTGCCTCCAGTGTGGCTTTATTCAGATCCATCTGTTCGACATCAAGCTGCTCCATCAATCCACTCTTATAAAATTCCATAGTTTCGTCAACCATCTGGTTAACAATATGAAAGGTGGAATCCAGAATCTCGATACTCTCATTGACGATCAGGTAAGAGATATATGCTTCGGCAACAAAATCCCTTACATCAATCCGATTTTTAACATCCTTTTGTCTCTCCGTCTCCAGAAAGGCTTTTGCTGTTTGCAAACCGACAATATACTCACCACTATAGAGAAGCTGGTTGATCTGACCGGATATCGTAGCATTGTATTTCGTTCCGAATTGTATGGCAACATCTTGCCCGGGCTGTCCGAAAAAATCGCCTGGTATCATTGACGTTGGTAGCTGCAAATAGTCAATATAACTGATAGAACCGTCAATTTGAGGCAACCCAATCGCAGTATTCTCCCTTACCAGCTTCTTCGCAATTTCAACATCATACTGAGAGTTCTTGAGGTCATAGTTGTGCTCATAAGCATACTCCTGTGCCTGTTTCAGAGAGAATGACATCGGCGTTTGCGCAACTGATCCTGAGACCCGGACCAGGCATATAATAAGCAAACTACATGTCACCAGCTCCTTGACTTTCATCTATTTTGATTTTTTGAATTTCACTTTTCCTTTTTGCTGTTCATAGTAGCGGATCCCCTTTTCAGTTGCAATGCCCCGGATGAAATTATCAAACATCGTTTCGAATAACGACTGGAACGAAAACTTTCCGGCTGGAAGAAATTCCGGGTTGTGAATATCAATCAACCGGCGTATATAGAGCCTGGCGATCAATTCGATGCTCAGATCAGCCCGGTACATGCCATCCCGGATCCCCTTTTTAATATTCAGCTGGATCTGAACAAATATGAACTCAACCCGGTCGTCAATATGCTTGGTATATATCTCGGGATAATACTTCTTCAGGTCAAATGTCATAGAAGGACTAATATCCCAGAAACGATCACTGATTTCTTTGCTAACAATCAGCAATACATCAATGGAATTGACCCCATCAAAGTTGTGTTTCTCAAAGATGATCTCAAAATTCCGCCTTTCCAGTTCCAGGAGTTTGGATACCAGGTCGTGTTTGTTTTTAAAGAATTGGTATAGTTTCTTCTTTGAGATACCCAAATCCCGGCAGATATCATCCATCGACACACTTCTCACACCATACTTGAAGAAGAGTTCCCTGACCCGCTCCAGGACATCCATTACATTAGAATCAATTGTACACATTCACGATACCTTTTTAGATCCGTTTGACCGGGCAAAGGTAATAAGAAATGAGCAAGAAGAAACAAAAGTTGTGCTTAAAGTTTCTGCGATCTGGCGTTACTCCATAATCATCTTCCGTTTCAGCGTCTGTTCATCGCACGTCAGGGAAACATAGTAGAAGCCGGCAGGGAGCCGGTATCCTGACAGATCAAATCGCTCAAGGTATTTTCCGGGAGGGTGTAATTTGCTATCCACCACTATTGCAACTACTCTCCCATACATATCATAGAGTTTCAGGGATACGGTAGACGGTCGATGAATCTTATATGGGAAATAGGTATATTCCCGAACCGGATTAGGATAGTTTTGCTCCATAGAGAGTGGGCCGTGGGTCTGTTCCCATGGGGTAATGCTCACAGAAGTAGAATCAACAATTGCTGTCCAGACACTCAAACTGTAGGTGTCCAGCCGGGTCCATATCGGTCTGACGATCCCGTTGTGAGCGGAAATATTTGTGTAATCGCCAAAGAAAACCCCGGAAGTCGGATTAAACGGAGATTCACTGATTTCAACATTCTCAAATGTATCTCCACCATCAGTTGACACAGCCATGTAAACATCTGTCAGGTTACCTGACAAATTTCGCCTGTCGTAGAAAACAAAATAGAGGTAACCGGTTGTTTGATCAATGTCCATCCAGGTAAAGAACTGTTGCTTCCCGGCCGGATCATCATTCACCCGGATATCGTTACTCCAGGTCTCACCTCCATCATCAGATTTCACCAGCCAGATGTCAGTATCGTCTATTCCGTTTCGCTGGTCTGACCAGTTGATATAGATTCTGCCATGATAGGGTCCGCCGCTGAGATCACAACAGGTAATTGGGAATCCATTTGTCCGGGAGATGCCAGGGATATTGAAATTCCAACCTCCCGGTATATCCGTAACGTATATGTTCGTTTCAGGCCAGGAAATGCCCTGATCAAGTGATTTGGTGAATACCAGCCCTTCGGGTCCCGCCCAGGAAGTATAGATCTCGCCATTCGGCCCGACAGCCGGCACCGCTCCTTCCACTGTATTATCACTATCGAGACAATCGCCAGCCACCTTATTGATCCTGACTGCGTCGCTCCAGTTCTCACCTCCGTCTGTTGAACGGGAAAACCGGATGATGGAACTATCCATTGGATTGGAGCTTCCGTAATCGTCAAACTGTGTCCAGGTCACATATATATTGTTGTTCGTCCGATCCACGATACCCCACTCTTTATCCTGGGCTTTTGTCCCGTTCAAACCCATGTAACTACCATTGTTCCAGGTCACCCCGCCATCTATAGTCTTCTGGCAAACAATCCGGTCTATCCAGTTTCCGTTGGCGGGATTGGAGAGGTGGAAAAAATAAAAATGCCCGCTGGTATCTACGATGATACATGGATCACCCCAAACACCATACGTTGATGTCAGAGTTCCCTGGGTCCAGGTATGGCCACCATCACCAGAGTAGTAATAGGTACTTATATTCGCACCGGCAACCTGTTGGTCAGTATTGTATGGATTTATCATGATGGAGGGCTCTTCCGGATTGAGTTGATTCCCGATCATGACATTCTGGTATTGGCTAAAAGTCATCACCGGGAGAAGGAAAATGAACAGGCAGGTAATATTTCTCAGGTTCATGTGTCGTAGTTTTGGTCTATACAAAAGTACATAAAAATAGAGGCAAGGTTGCTTATCTTCTCCAATTTTACGTATGTTTGGCACGAAGAAATCCGAGTCAAATGAATAGAGCTGTTTTGATCCTGGTATTCACATGGTGTAGTTTTCTACTGAATGCTCAAAAGGAATGGATGACCTTCTATGAACAATCCGGGGGAAAACGCACACCCCGGTATCATGAGACCATGGATTACTGCCAGAAGCTTGCTGAAGCATCAGATCTGGTACACCTGACCTCTTTCGGAACCAGTCCGCAGGGAAGAAAGCTGCCTTTGCTGATCGTTGACCGCGATGGGCTACAGGATCCGGAAGCGATCAAATCTGCAGGCCGGTTGATCCTCCTGATCCAGGCTTGCATCCATCCGGGCGAATCGGAAGGCAAAGATGCCGGGATGATGTTGATCAGGGATCTGATTATGAGGGACGAGGGACGAAGGACGAGGAATGAGGAATTATCCGGCATCCGGCATCCGGCATCTGGTGGTCTTCTTGAAAATGTTTCGATACTCTTTATCCCCATCTTCAACGTGGACGGGCATGAACGATTCGGTCCCTATAACCGCATCAACCAGAACGGTCCGGAGGAGATGGGCTGGCGGGTGACAGCTACCAACCTGAACCTTAACCGCGATTTCCTGAAAGCTGATGCCCCGGAAATGCAAGCCTGGCTGAAGTTCTATAACAGATGGCTTCCTGATTTCTTCATCGATATCCACACCACCGATGGCGCCGATTACCAGTATGTGCTGACCTACATGATGGAAACGCTGGGCCAGATGGATCCTGGTCTGACGAAGTGGTGCGATGAGGTATTTCTTCCTGAATGGACTGGCAAACTGAATGCCACCGGATATCCTGTGTTCCCATACGTACGTTTTCGTCGCTGGCATGATCCGAAAAGCGGGCTTATCCGAGATGTTGCTCCGCCGATGTTATCACAGGGTTACGTGGCATTACGTAACCGCCCGGGCCTCCTCATCGAAACCCACATGTTGAAACCTTATAATCAGCGTGTGGAAGCCACCTATGAGTGCCTCGTTTATGCACTGGAGATCCTTAATAGGCAAGCAAAAAAATTGCAATCTTTGCTCATTCGTGCAGACGACTATGTACAATCCCATGAATTCCAAAACGCATCATTTCCTCTTCAATTTGAAACCTCCTTGTCGGATAGCTCATTCGTTAATTTCAAAGGGGTTGAGTATGAAGAGATCCGAAGTGATCTGACAGGAGGTGTTTGGTTCAAATACAGCTCCACGCCAGCTACTTTTCACTTACCGGTTTTCTCCAGGGCCATACCCACTGAAACCGTGAAACTTCCTTTGTCCTATATCATCCCGCCCGAGTGGAGTGTAGTCGTAGAACGGCTCAACCTGCATGGCATCCGGATGAACCGGTTAGAGAAGGATAGCGTGATCACCGTAACTTCGTATAAGATTAAAAACCCGAGGTGGCGGCCGGGCCCGTATGAAGGGAGGCATAGATTATCCCGGATCAACTACGACACGTATGAAGAGAATAGATTCTTTCCGGCCGGATCAGTTATTATTGAAACCGCTCAGCCGGCTGCCAGAGTTATTGCCCAGCTTCTGGAACCAAAAGGAGATGGTTCTCTGCTCTCTTGGGGCTTCTTTGACCCGGTCTTTGAGCAGAAAGAGTATGCAGAATATTATGTGCTGGAACCACTTGCCAAACAGATGTTGGAAAAGGATCCTGAATTGAAACGAGAATTTGAGCAAAAGCTGGCATCCGACAGCACATTCGCAAAAAGCCAGCGTCGAATTCTCTACTGGTTCTTTGAACATACACCTTATTGGGATCAAAAACGTTTTGTTTATCCGGTCGCTAGGATTGAACAGCGTTGAAAAACAAAACAGGCAAACCCTAAAACAAAGTGACTATGAGGTCAGTCCGAATAATAATCATTTTCTTCATCTTCATTGGGTGGATTGTACCACTCACTGTAACTGCACAGAAAAAAGTGCCAGCGGAAAGCAAACGAGATCGGAAGAAGCGTGCAGAAACAGATCCCTGGGCCGAATTTGAAGATGAAACAGACTCTATTCCACGTTGGGATTTCGGGATCAACCTTGGCGCCTATTTCCCGAATAAATATTCGGCCAACTTTTACAACGGCAATCCAGATAACGTCAATAACGTGAAATATGTGATGTCGAACAAATACTGGTACCAGGAGATCAAAAATTTACTTCATGCAACTGATACTGTTTTCGTTCAGGGATACCCTTCAGATATGCATTACCAGGTCGCATTCACAGGAGGCTTGTTTGTCCGGTTTAATTTTAACCGGAAGAATGGGATCTTCCTGGAGGCAAACTATACACAACTGAAAGCAAACGCTGTTGTAACCATGGAAGTGGATCCGAAGTCTTTTGCTACGTTTCAGGATATCCGCACGATACCGATCCTGGGAAAAGAGGCGCGGGTCATGGTTGATCTTGGCTACCAGCGTTCATTCCCGTTGAAATCGAAGATCTACTTTTTCCTTCAGGGTGGAGGCATTATGTGCTACACCCGTGTATTGAAATCTGTATTCCTTGTGGAAAACAGAGAGTATAACCTGATCAATGTTTACGGAAGCCAGGGGTACATTCCCAATTCCAACAGCCAGGCATACAATATCCACCAGAGTTCATATGGTTTCGGCGCCTATTTTGGCGGGGGCGCAGGGATCCCCTTGAATGATCTGTTTGGAGTGGAACCGGGTTTTTTTATGCAATATTATCCGGTTAACCTGGATAGTTATCCCCGGTGGAAACCCTCTTTCTCGGTCTATCTCCGAATCCTCCTCGGGGCAGGCAAGACAGGTCGTTAACTTCTTTTTCCCTTAATGATTATTTCTTTTCTTACTTTTGACTTTTCATACCATTTAATTCCAAGAATATGCCAGATAATAACGGCTTTGATAATGAGAAATACCTGACTGAACAGTCGCAGGAGATCCTCAACCGGGTACAACGGTTCAACGACAAACTTTATCTTGAATTTGGAGGCAAGATTATGTTCGACTATCACGCCTCCCGTGTGCTGCCAGGATTTGATCCGAATGTAAAGATGCGCCTGTTACAGAAGCTGAAAGATAAGATCGATGTGATCCTTTGCATTTATGCCGGAGATATTGAGCGGAAAAAGGTACGGGCTGATTTTGGGATCACCTACGATGCCGATGCCCTGAAAAGCATTGACGATTTCAAGGAGTGGGATATCGATATTACAGCTGTTGTTATAACCCGTTTCACCAATCAACCTTCTGCGAAAGCATTCAAGAACAAGCTCGAACGCCGGGGAGTAAAAGTCTACACCCACAATTTTACCAAGGGCTATCCAACCGATATTGATTTGATTGTCAGTGACGAAGGATACGGCTCTAATGACTATATCCAAACAACAAAACCCATTGTGATTGTGACAGGGCCAGGTCCTGGCAGCGGCAAGCTTGCCACCTGTCTGGGACAACTCTATCACGAATACAAAATAGGGATTAAAGCCGGCTATGCCAAGTTTGAGACCTTCCCTATCTGGAATCTTCCACTCAGCAAGAAGGTAAATATTGCTTACGAAGCCGCCACAGTCGACCTGAAGGATGTCAACCTCATCGATTCACATCACCTGGAAGCTTATAATGAGACTACAGTTAATTATAACCGGGATATTGAAGCCTTCCCATTGCTGAAAAAGATCATTGAGAAGATCACCGGCGAAGAATCGTTCTACAAATCACCTACAGACATGGGTGTGAATCGTGCCGGATTTGGGATTATCGATGACACTATTGTGCAGGAGGCATCTCATCAGGAGATCATCCGGCGTTTCTTTCGCTGTGCCGTCGAGTACGCTATGGGTTTTGTGGATAAAGATATCCTGGAGCGGGCCGAGTTGATCATGAAGAAAATAGATGGCAAACCTGAAGACAGAAAGGTTGTTATTCCTTCGCGCAAAGCGGCCGAGGAGGCAAGGTTGCATGGAAAGGGAAATGAGGGGATCTTTTGCGGGGCTGCCCTGAAACTGAAGGACGGAACCATCATTACCGGTAAAAACTCACCTCTGATGCATGCGGGATCCAGTCTGATTCTGAATGCAACCAAACACCTGGCCAATCTCCCCGATAACCTTCACCTGATACCCGAAAATGTAATCAGCTCCCTCACTTTCCTGAAGAAAGAGGTGCTTCTTGGCAAAGTGATCAGTCTGGATGTAGAAGAGACACTGATCGCTCTGAGTATCAGCGCCATCTCCAATCCGGCAGCCCAGATGGCGGTGGAATTTCTGAAAGAACTCCGGAACTGCGAAGTCCACCTCACCCATATACCCACTCCAGGTGATGAAGCGGGATTACGGAAGCTGGGTGTCAACCTCACATCAGATCCCAATTTCTCATCCCGGAGTCTTTTTATCAGCTAATCACCCGGTTACCTTTCTTCCTAAAAATCACTGGAAGTAGTGGCAGGGCTAAAAGATTCAGGCAGGCAAAAAGAATGAACGTCCACTGATACCCGACAAGGTCGCTCAGGAATCCTCCTCCAGCCAGGCCGATACCCGACCCGATATTGGCCACCGCCATCAGGATTGCAAACATGGAAGCGGCAATCCGCATATCCGTTTTGCCCATTGATGTAGCGAAGTAGACCGTCTCAAAATAACCATATGCCAGTCCGAACAGGAACACCAATGGCCAGGCCAGAATCGGGTTAGCAATCATGGCAATAAGGAAAACGGTGATCAGGGAAGCAAAAAGCGCTCCTTTGACAGATCGCTTATGTCCGATTTTGTCGGTTAACCGGCCACCTGTGATCCCACCCAGGATCACGCCCACCCCCCAGACAGCAGCATAAAATCCAGCCAGCATGTAAGAGATCCCGAACGTTTCCTGCAAAAAAGGATTGACCAGCATGTTCGCTCCGCTGGTGATGATAAATCCCAGAATACCCAGCATTCCCAAAGCGACCACCTGTTTTTTTGTGAAAGCCCGGAAAGCCTTCCATTCAAATGTCCTGTTGGCTGGCCGTGAAGGCTCCTTTAACAACAGAACCATCGGGATGGGAATGAGAGTCATGATAGCAAGTGCCAGGAACACAGCATCCCAGTTAGTCATATATGACAGAACCCCAACGGTAGCGGAGATAAGGACAATACCCAGTGCCCGTCCGGCGACCATGATACCCTGTACCGTTCCTTCATCCTCCTTTGGGGTGGTGTCCAGGGCAAAACCATCGGTGCATGTATCATACATGGCCATCCCGGTAAGTGAAAAGAAAGCGATAACTGTTAACAGGGCAAAAGAGGTGGCAGGGTCAACAAACGGAAAAATAAGTTGACCTGCCGCCTGAATCAGCAAGCCCAGAATGATATATGGCTTGCGGTATCCCAATCCAAACAGGTTTATCCGGTCACTCAACATCCCAAGGAAAATCTTCAGGATCAAGGGCATCAGGGCAATAGCAGAAAACAGTCCTACCTGGGTCATTGGAATATCATACGATCGCAAATAAATAGCATTCAAGGCAGTGAAATACCCCAGAATAGATCCCTGTGCAAAATAGAGAGCCGAGAAAGTTGAATAACGGAAGGCTTTGCTCGTGAACATCTCTGCTACTTGTTAACGATTATCTTTCCTTTTCCAGTTTTACATTTTCCGACCAATGCAGCAGTCTCCACTCCGGCTGCTTTCAACCGGTCAATCAGCTTCATCGATTCCAGCTCCGGCAAAGCGATCACTAGCCCACCGGATGTCTGGGGATCACATAGCAGAAGTTTCTCTTGCTGCGAAACGCCTTCTCCCCAGCTCACGGATGAACTGATGTAGTTGAGGTTATTTGTTGTTCCTGCCGGGGTCAATCCTTCTGCAAGACACTCCCAAACACCTTCATAAAAAGGTATCGCATCAGCAGATAGCTCGATATCAACTGGATCACGGGCAATCATCTCCTTCAGGTGGATGAGGAGTCCAAAACCAGTGATGTCTGTACAGGCATGCACATCAAACTGTTGCATCTCTTTCGCTGCCAGATTGTTCAGAGCAGCCATAGTCTTCAGGATTTTCTCCGATTCGGCAGCAGAAATTAAATTTTCTTTCATGGCGATCGTAAGGATCCCTGTTCCCAGGGGCTTGGTGAGAATCAAAACATCACCGGGTTTCAGGCCTATGTTTCTGATTACCTTATCGGGTTCGACACTTCCAGTAACCGTGAGGCCAAACAGGGGCTCAGGTGTCTCCATGCTGTGACCTCCAAGAATCTGGATACCAGCTTCTTCTGCTTTATCTGTTGCACCTTTCAAGATCTTCTGCAACACTTCAACCGGTAACCGGGTGCCGGGAAAGCCAACTATATTCAACGCGTATAAGGGTTTCCCGCCCATGGCGTATATATCACTTAATGCATTGCTGGCAGCGATAGCTCCATAGTGGTATGGATTGTCGACAACAGGAGGGATCACATCAACAGTTTGCACCAGCGCTTGCTTTTCACTGATCTGGTATACGGCTGCATCATCCAACGACTCAAGCCCGGCTAATATCCGGGGGTCTTTCGATTTGGGTAACTTTTCCAGGACCTTATCCAATATTTGTGGCCGGATTTTGCATGCACAACCCAGGGCTTGGGTGTAGTCGGTTAGACGGATGCCGGATGATACCCCTAAATCCCCTGAAGGGGACTTACTCTGCTTCGCAGATAACCCCTCCCTAACCCTCCCCCTGAAGGGGAGGGTATAAGCCCCCTTCAGGGGGTTTGGGGGTTGGTGATATGAGACTGGTGAGTTCGAATGTCGAATTTCATTGTAAGCCTTTACAATGATCTCAATCGCCGAATCAATCTCTTTTTCTGTCGTCATTCTGCCTACAGAGAACCGGATCGTTCCCATAGCAAAGGAGTATGGCACGTGCATGGCAGCCAGCACACCCGACATTGCTTCTTCGCCAGCATGACATGCTGCTCCGGCTGATGCCGCCACTCCTTTCATTGCTGCAAGTAACAGGTTGGCATCCACATCCGGGAAACCCAGGCTCAGGGTATTCGGCAGTCGTTTATCGGGATGACCGTTCAGTCTGACGTCTGGAATGCCTTTTTTGATGCCTTCGTGAAGCCGATCCCTGAGAGCCTGGGGGTTGCTTCGCTGCTGCTTCGCTTTGCTCGCAGCTTCAGCTCGCAATGACACGTCTGTGGATTGCGGATGGGTGACTGGGGACTGGTGACTGGGGACTGGTGACTGGTGACTGGTGACAAGTTCCGCTGCTTTGCCGAGTCCCGCGATCCCAATCACATTCTCTGTTCCAGCGCGGCGGTCGGCTTCATGTTCGGCGCCATGGATCAATTTCTCCAGACTGACACCCCTGCGAACATAAAGCGCTCCAACTCCTTTGGGGCCATATAACTTATGACCGGCAACGGATAATAGATCTGCTCCCAGCTCCTGCACATCAACCGGAATCTTGCCAATACTCTGAGCGGCATCTGTATGAAACAGGACACCTTGTTCGCTGGCGATAGAAGCAATCTCGGAAACCGGTTGAATCGTTCCCGTCTCATTGTTCGCATGCATGACTGTGATCAATATCGTTTCGGGACGAATTGCCTGCCGAATCTCAGCTGGATTAACCATGCCAAATGGATCTACTTCCACCCAGGTGATTTCGAAACCTTGTTTTTGAAGATAAGTGCAAACTTCAGTAACAGCCGGGTGTTCAATAGCGGACGTAATGATATGGTTCCCTTTTGAACGAAGAGAAGTTGCCACTCCTTTAATAGCAAAGTTGTTGGACTCAGTACCCCCACTGGTAAAAATGATTTCATCAGCATGGCAGTTCAGCATATCTGCGACACGTTTTCGTGCCAGCATGACACCCTCCCTGGCTTTAGTCCCATAATTATGTGAACTGGAAGGGTTCCCAAAATAGAGATCCAGATATGGCTTCATCTCTTCCTGTACTAATGGGTCCAGGGGAGTTGTAGCATTATAATCCAGGTAAATGGGTTCCATTATTCAGGCGCTTGTTTGCAAACTCCAATAGTCTTGCGGCAACTTCAGAGGCATCAAATTTCTCGACAGCAAAATGAAAACGGGACTGGCCCTCTCGACGGTTCATCGAGAAGGAGTAAGCCTTGTCGTAATAGGTGAGTACCTGGTCGGCAACAGTGGCATAATCCTTCTCCTGTATCGAAACCAATGCTCCCTTTGCCCGTGTCTTTCCCAGCCTGGTTTCGATCTTCATCACAGCTTCACTTAACAACTGATCATCGATACCGGCATATTCCATGACCAGCCTGTTCACGCGGACTTCCTTTGGCACATCCATGATGATCAATGGTGACTGCTTGATCTTCCTGACCATCTGATCGGGCATGGTGACTTTTCCGATCATCCGACTCTCATCCTCCAGCCAGATAAACCTGGTTTTATCAAGCCGTTGCCAATGGTCATAGAGGTTGTTCCCGAACTGTTCGTTGGTGGGTTGATCAGGCAACCCGATACCCCCGAATGCCGATCCTTTATGAGATGCAAGCTTCTCCAGGTCAATCACCTGTTCGCCGATTTTTGAAAGGTGGGTTAATATCTCTGTTTTTCCACTTCCTGTATAGCCGCCAAGGATCACCACCCTGGCCGTTTCATCCAACCGGGTCCGGATAAATCTACGATACGCTTTGTATCCTCCGTCAAGAAGGGAGACACGAAACCCGTTTGTTTCAAAAAACCAGGCCATGTTCAAGCTGCGTAATCCTCCACGCCAGCAATATAGACGGAGTTTTTTTCCTTTCGTGCAATCACGGAGAGTCTTTAAAATCTGACTCGTTTTCGGCAGGATGATATCCAGTGCACGTAATATTGCCTGATCGCGGCCTGAATGCACATAGAGTTTGCCTATCTCAATTCGTTCGAGATCGTTGAATAACGGGATATTGATCGCTCCCGGAATATGACCCTGGTGAAATTCAGCTGGCGATCTGACATCCACGACAGGTATGGATTCAGAGGTAGTCAGAAAATCCGATGCATTCCGGGTTATCGGCATGAGGTAGTCTTTGTAAGCACACACAAAAGTATCGAAAAAATATGGAAAAAAGTTATTGATCAACTCATATAATTGCAACTGATTCTCTCCCTCTTTATTTTGTATCTTTGCGCTTCATTTTATCCTTCGCCGATGAGTGACTTTATCCATCACGAGTGTGGTATCTCTCTTGTTCGCTTGCTAAAACCGCCGGAATATTACCTGGCAAAATACGGTACTGCGTTTTACGGGCTGAATAAATTGCACCTGTTAATGCAGAAGCAACATAATCGTGGGCAGGATGGCGCTGGAGTTGCGGTAATCAAATTTGACCTGGAACCGGGAAGCAGATATATCAACCGGATCAGATCAAACACAGACACGCCAATCAAAGATATTTTCTCACAGATCGGTAGATCTGTTAAAGAAATAGAGGATAACTATCCACAGAATCTTCATGATGTCGGCTGGTTGAAACATCATATAGAGATGTATGGGGAACTCTATCTCGGTCATCTCCGTTACGGAACATTTGGCGGAAACACAACTGAAAGCCTTCATCCCCTTATCCGTGAGAATAACTGGATGACAAAAAACCTGGTGCTGGCCGGCAACTTCAACCTCACCAATGTTGAAGAACTTTTCAACATACTCATTGATCTCGGACAATGCCCGGTTGAGACCTCTGACACCATCACTATCATGGAGAAGATCGGATACTTTCTGGATAAGGAGAACGAGATTTTATA
>CAZTSX010000001.1:0-11297 GCA_964616825.1 uncultured Prolixibacteraceae bacterium | reverse complement strand
TATTTCTCCAGGGGGACCGATAAAGATATCTACCGGGAGCGTAAAAAACTGGGGAAATTTTTGGCTCCTGCAATTTTGAATTCCATTGATCACGATATTCAAAATACCGTCTTTTCTTACATTCCAAACACGGCGATTGATGCATACTATGGACTTGTTGAAGAGTTGGATCATTTTTGTGATACCATCAAACGGGACAGGCTCATCGACTTAAAAAACAATCGTTCTCCCGATCAGATCGAACAACTACTCAAGCTGAAACCGAGAGTAGAAAAGGTCGCTGTCAAGGATATGAAACTCAGGACGTTCATTACCCGCGACAGCCAACGTGACGATCTGGCTGCACATGTCTATGATATCACTTATGGAAGCGTGCGCCCGGGACAGGAGAACCTGGTTGTCCTGGATGATTCTATTGTCAGGGGAACTACGTTGAAGCAAAGTATTCTTCGTATCCTGGACAGGCTTGGGCCTAAGAAGATTGTTATCGCCTCTTCAGCGCCCCAAATCCGTTATCCGGACTGCTACGGAATAGACATGGCTAAATTAAATGACTTCATCGCTTTTAAAGCGGCTTCTGAATTGCTCAAAGAGACACAACAGGAATACATCATTAACGATGTTTACAATAGGTGTAAAGAAGACGAGAGCCTTCCTAAGGAGAAGATTATCAACCATGTGAAAGAGATCTACAAACCCTTCCCTGCCGAAAGGATATCGGAAAAGATATCAGAATTGTTAACTCCTTCATCCTGTAAAGCCCGTGTACAGATCATCTATCAAACCATTGAAGATCTCCATGATGCTATTCCAAACCACCTGGGTGACTGGTATTTCACAGGTAATTATCCAACCCCCGGCGGCAACAAAGTTGTCAACCGATCCTTTATTAACTACATCGAAGGGAAAAATATCCGGGCTTACTGATCCGGATCAGCAGGGAGATTCAGGTTGAGACGATCTTCTCAAATGAGGAGGCGATCTTCTCTGCAATTCGCTGGAATTCTATTTCCGAAAGTTTCAACTTCGGTTTTTTAAAATCAATGTCGTAAATCGTCTGAAGCGGAATCAGGTGGATATGGGCATGTGGAACCTCCAGGCCTACAACGGCGATTCCAATTCGCTGGCAGGGAATTACATTTTCTATAGCCAGCGCGACAGATTTTGCAAAACAGAAATAATCTTTATAGAGGTCATCCGGAATATCAAAGATATAGTCAATCTCCTTTTTCGGAATTACAAGCACATGACCGATTGCCAGCGGATTGATGTCCAGAAACGCAAGAAACCGTTCATCTTCTGCCACTTTATAGCAAGGAATCTCTTCGTCAATAATACGGGAAAATATACCTGGCATGACTAACCGTTATTTCTGGAAATTTCCATGATCTCAAAAGAGATGATACCGGCAGGAACTGTAATGTCGACTTTCTCTCCAATGGATCTCCCCAGGATACCTTTCGCAATCGGGGAATTCACGGATATCTTGCCTTCTTTCACATTCGACTCATTCTCCTGCACAAGGGTATAACATACAGTCGCTCCATTCTGCATATTTTTCAGCTTCACCGTGGAAAAAATGAGCACCTTTGAATCATCCAGTTTTGTTTCATCAATCAACCTGGCACTGTTAATAGTATCCTGTAATTTTGAGATCCTCAACTCAAGAAGAGATTGTGCATCTTTCGCTGCAGCGTATTCGGCATTCTCCGACAGATCACCTTTATCCCTTGCTTCTGCAATTTGTTTGGATATGGCGGGGCGTTCAACAGTTGTCAACTGCTTTAGCTCCTCTTTGAGATTCTCTAAACCTTCCGGTGTGAAGTAATTTATATCCGACATGGCTTCATTAGTTTATCCTGCAAATATAACAAGGCAAAAGACCCTTGAATAAGGGCCCTTTTGCTCTATGAAATAATAGGTTGAGAAAACCTAGATTTGCAGTAGCGTCTGTTTTAAAAGTTAAGTGTTAAACCTACGTTATGCACTCCCCCAAAGGGGTTTGTAGCCCGGTAGGAGTAGTCGATGCCAATTCCTGTATTTTTTTCTCTGTTGAACGGAACTGAAACCGTGAATCCAGCTGTAGGGCCAGTGAATACAGTTCCTCTGTCTACTACGTTTGATTCAAACATCCCTCCCTGGTATGTATATGCAGCCCTGAGTGAGAGGTAGTATTTCAGTGCATATTCCAGACCCAACATAAACTGGTCTTTGGTAAAGGAGTTGGAGTTAAAGTTTCCTGCCAGGGTGATCCGGTGCATCTCTCCGATATTGAAATCGTATGATGCACCGATTCTGAGCGTAGCCGGAAGCTCATATTTCTCTGAGCGCTGAGAGACTGTAAAGAGGTCATTGTCGTTTCCATGTCCGGGGATAATTCCACGGAAGGAGAGGCCGTCGCCTGAAAACCGCATGGGCGCTCCCACATTCTTCAGGGCCACGCCAAATTTCAGCTGGTCTTTCTCCCCGGTAACATACTGAACTCCGGCATCAAGTGCAATCCCCAAAGCACTGGCGTCAGAGATTGATTCGGAAATAATTTTGATGGCGATACCTCCATATATGCTGTTCGAGAATGCTTTCGCATAGCCCAGGTTGATGTTCATATAGGAAGGTTTAAAGGTTCCCAGACCCCCTTCCGGAGAGTTGGTTGTTGTAATGTCAATTTCTCCAAAATTCATTGACATCACGGCGACTGTCAGAACTCCTTTATTCGATCCCAATTTCTGGCTCAGACCAAACGAGTAGATGTTAACGCCTGAGCCCTGAAGCCAGTTTGTATAGGAGAAAACGATTTCGGTGCCGGTTGTAAAGGCCGTACCGGCAATGTTGGTAAATAATGCTTCCAGCCCATGGGTGCAAGAGGTTCCGACACCACCCCAGGCTGAGCTTTTGGCCCATGGGTTGATGAGAAGCTCAGATGCGCCAGCCTGACCTGAACGGTCTTTGTTCCCGGCTGTAACCGTATCTGTCGGGTACAGAATCAAAACTGCCAGGAAAAAAGCCAGTAAAATGCTATATATGTTTTTCATAATGTTGTATTTTTTATGTTGAAACATGTTTTTCATATATCACTATAACGAGTTCAGGTCAATAGGTCGCAGGATACCAAACCATTTAAGCGTTCGCTCACCCAGGCCATCTGCTTTCACATGGATCAGGTATACGCCGCCGGCAATCGGAATTCCGGCGAAGTTTTTCATATCCCAGTCGACAGAGGTTTTCGCATCGGTATTGAGACCGGCAGTGGAGGCTCTCGGCAAGGTGATCCCTGCTTTGTCTACCTTAAACTGACGAATCACTGTTCCGCTCAGGTCGTAGATCGTTACCGTGCACTTGGTAGGCAGGTTGACGATCTTGATTCTGTTGTCCAGCTGATTACGCTCGTAATCATCATATGCATAATAGGGATTGGGTACGACATTGATCAGGTCAAGGTCGGTCTCCATTTTGGAATAGTTGTTCATTGAAGTTGCAATGGCATCCGTGCTGAAGACATAGAGTGGCCATGCCCGGTTTTGAGCCGTATCCACAATGCTATCCGGAATGGCTTCAGAGTAGTATCTCTGGTAGGGTTTGGCAACACGAATCGCAATCTCAACACGATTACTCAGCCAGGGCTCTCCTTCAACAGAAAGTGGAATATTCACCCACATAGCTGACGCATATGCACGGGTTTTGTAGATATTATCCAATTTCTTCAGTCTCAAAATCGAGAAAAGTTTCTTGCCTGCATCATAAGCCGGGAAGTTAAGATTGATTGTATCCAGTGTAAGGTCCCTGTGAGCCATGATGTAGACGTAATGTTGTCCACCGAATACCGGATTGAATGCGGGATCAAAGATATTTGACGATGGATTCCAGAGCATGTCGCGTCCATTGTCAGCAACCTGCCAGGAGTTCTCAGCAAACATGATGTTGAGCCTTTCACCTGTCTCCAGGTTAATGGCATAACCCGGGAACCAGCCCATACCATATTCTGAAATATAGTTTGACCAGTACATCGGGTCAGCATGAACCACCCCGGTATCTCCATCAACATTCACCGATTTTCCTTTACGCAAATCGTATTGACGGGCACGTCCTTCGGCGATCAGGGAGTCGGCACACATCTCGATTACCGGAGCCCTTGTCCAGAGGTTCTTATCCGGAGTGATGACAATATCCACACTGGCCAGGTTGAACAGTTTGTTAAACTTCTTGGAGTTTGATGTATATGCCGGTCCGACAGGGATTTGCTGGCCAAAAGCACACATGGAGTAAGGCGCCCAGGTCCCACCGGATACATTTCCAATTATCGGTATCACTTTGGCAACAACCTGGATCTGCTGGAAGTTCTTGTTTGGATCCCACGCGTAGTTAGCGGCCATATCCCAATCGAATAATGCTGAGTTGCCACCACCGTTATAGGTACCTGATCTGATCCAGTTCATGGGAAGGGAAGGTGGGTTATCCCAGTCCGGTACACCACTTAACCAGCGATGAGAGGGATCCTCATAAACAGCAGGAGGAGCGGATAACAAACCATTGTTATCTGTATGAACGGCTCCCGGCAAGGTGTCGCCCGGATTCGGGATCTGGGCGATCTCAACAGCTATACCAAGATCGAGGAAGAGTTGTTCATATGGATAGATGGTCGTTGTATCCGAGTGGTAAACATGTCCGGTTCTTGTATCCGACATGATCCAATTACCAAACATGATATCCGGGTTGGTAAAGGTCGGGTTCGGTGGCCCGGGAATCATTGAATCAAAGGCCAGGATATAATCGCTGGCGATGACATTCAGCGGGTCAACTACTTTTACATTCAGCGGACCGTATCCGGTCAAATACTTAGCCTTATAGGCAATTGGATAATCCGGACCACCATATTGGTTCGTGCTGCTGGCAGGAGGCTTAGAGAGTATCTCCTGGATTGTAGCGGGATCCAGCTGAAGGATTTTGCCACCGTTCCCCTGGCCCTGAATCCGGGTAATGGTCGGGCCCTCGCCATAAACTGAGTTAGGAATGTCATTCAGTGGAATGTGTGGGATCCCGGTATAAGATTTAAGATTGCTCCGGCCGGAAAGGAATGGAAGTTTCTGGCCATCCAATCCTTGTATAGTTTGGCTGTAAGGCTTATACTCATTATACGCATAAGCTATAGCCATAAAATAATATTGCTTGTGATTGATCAGGGCCAGGTCGCCTGTTGCAAACGCATCCTCTTCAAGAATGAAGGAATGCAGGATTCCTTCATTTGTACCATTAACCATCACCTCTCCCACATTGCCACCAAGGTTCTGATCAAGGGTCCAATTTACCAGCTTAGTTACATTATTCTTGATGTCGCACTGAAATACCTGTCGCGCTTTTGTGGGATCACCCAGGTCAGCTGCACTAACAGTTGCATCTTTCAACTGGTATACAATATAACCCTCAAACCGATAGAGAGAGTCGTTACGTTGGTTGTGGGGTAACGTGTCGGGATTCGGGATGTTGGGGTCATACTCAACATATCTCTCCTGATAGTTATTCCCTGCGTCGTTGATTTTACGGTTAGTGATATAAATGATCAGTTTTTTGCTCATCTCCTGAATAGTCAGGTCAGGTGCATTGGGACCATTTAACACGGCAAAGCAGTTGTCGAACAGACTCTGGCATTTATCATCAACCACACGAAGTTTCTCGACAGCATCAAATGGTGTGCCGGCAATTGTCCTGGCCCAGGGGATTCCAACGGTAATGTAGTTACAGGCGCCAGGATTCAGGGTGAAGGGCCCGGCTGATTGCATAAAGCGGCGGTCACTCGGGTTGTTTCCTGCTGTCTCCTCTGTCCAGTATTTATCGCCATTGGGTGGCTGGCCATCCGTTCCCCAGTCACAGATATCTGAATCTCCAGGAAACATAAAATCACATTCGGGTCCAACTCCTCCCGCAAGGATATGTGCATTTCCACCATAGATCATTGTTTCAAGATCTTTCCATATCCCTCGCAGGAAAAGGTAATACTCCGGAGCATAATCCGGGTCCTGCATATATTGGGGGACTCCGGAAAGGCTGTTGTTGTGATAGACAAATCGTCTCATACCGTATCGCTCATTGTCAACGATACCATCGCCATATCCGGCGGGGGCTCCGTTGATGGCATTCTGATCGAGTGGATATTCGCTTGTCAGGATAGAGCAGTCTCCTGTGAATCTGGGGTTATCCCGTTGGTCCGGGTCCATATATGGTCCCTGGAAGAAGTCGACACCAACGGCCGGAGGATGTGCTCCATAGGCCCAGATCTGTCCGGTTCCATCAATAGGTCTTCCATTATAACAGTATCCCAAACCACGTTTCACATCACATCCTACATAATCGTCGGCAGCATAACCAAGGTCTGGATCAACCCACTGACTGAAGTATGTGCCGGTCAGTTTATAGGTTGATCTGTTAATGATCTCATAGCTGTAGAATGTCATGTCGTTGATCTCATCGTTTGTAGCAAACGAAAAATACTGACCACGAATCTCCATACCGATGGGTTCACCTTCTGTTTCGGAGTGGTAGTTTCCTTTGTCGTTATATACACTCCACAGGGTTTGATCACCTTTGATAACCTGGTCAACAAGGATACCGAGGGTATCATTAGCTTCTCCATTCCTGAGATGTGCTCTGGCCAAACGCTCTCCAGGCTTCAGGTTTGTAGGACAGAGGCTGTTATCCAGGTCATAGTATGGATAGTCCCCGTTATAGGGATCATATGTACCATCTCCATCTTCATCATAGAAGGGAGCCAGGTAATAGGCTTGTCCTTTAGCCCTGTCACCATGCGCCGGCCACTCCAGGATGGATCTGGGGATCTGATAATCGGGATACTCATCTTTACTCCCCCACCAGGCCAGGAACTCTTGCACCTCAGCCCGGGTGATTGGATAAAGATGGTCGTATTGAGCACAAACATCTGCATCAATAGCAGCAGTTCCGTCAATGGTCAACGGTCCGGGCCAGAAGTCATTCTTGGTATGCGCTGCTGAGGTAGTGGGACCCTGTCCGTACCGATAAGCTGCCAGTTTCAGGTTGTTGTTGATATCGATCCCACCGATCCATAACGAGGTAGAGAACATCGACATCTTCCTGGATCCTTTTGGTATCTCATACTCAGCATCTTCCAGAAACCACCCATTCCCGTAAGAAAACATTAGTGTTCTTACGTTATTCAGGTCAAGGTACTTGTAGTCTGAACCGGGGTCGCAACCTGCTGCAATCTCCTTGATTGTATTTGAGCTCTTTGTGCCAGCTTTGATCTTCTCCCTGGAAAAAGCAGAAGGCTGAAGCACCAACAGGAAACAAAACGAAATGAGTAAGAAACGAAGTATATTTTTCATAGTCCTGATATTTTTGAATATACTGATACTAATTGTCTTCACCATATGATATATCCTCCCCTTGTTAGAAATTGAACATGACACCTAACCTGATCTGGCGGGGAGAACTATAGTTATATGGATTAGCAATCCATACTGAATAGAGGTCCCTATAAGCTTGAGAGCTCACCTGCTGGTTGATCTGGTTTTGATATTCCGGAGCAGAGAGGTATCCGTCATCCTCGGCTGAGCCTGTGGCAGGATATACCCTGGTTACATTCTTCGTATTAAGGAGGTTCAGGATATCCAGGTAAACATCTATGCTGGCTCCTTTTTTACGTTTGCCCATAGAGAACATGAACTCTTTATCGATACGCATGTTGATGACAAACTGCCAGGGCAATCTGGCTCCGTTGATTGTTCCCTTGATCGGGCCCATTGCACCGTATGGCTCAATTTTACTTGATTTGGTGTAAGGTGTTCCTGAACCACCTGTGATAGTGAAGTTACCTCCAAAGTTGGAAAGAAACTGAACAGGCGCTTTACCACTCTTCTTCCTGTTGATGACCGGTCCGTTATAATCTTTTCCCTGACCCCAACGATAGTCAAAGCTGATGTTAAATTGATGACGACGGTCAAAACTCAGCGGATTCAACGTTCTCAGGTTGGGTTGCTCGGAGCGTATGATAGCTCGAGCGGCATCTGGGTCCGAACCTGTTCCTTCAGCAAACTGAAGGGTATAACTAAACCTCAGCCTGGCGTTATTGGTCCTGCGCAGGTCATATGTCACCGTCAATCCTTTCACTGTACCAAAGTCAATGTTCGTATATGAATAGTAGGTTCTTGGATAGGCACCGGTTAACCTGTACTGCTGGATTTCATCCCGCATTTCGCGATAAAAAACGGCAAGTTTCAGGGATGATGCATTGTTGATCTTCTGCTGGAAACCCAACTCATAATCGATTGTTTTTTGTGGCTGGAGCGCCGGATTGGGAAGCGTTCCGGAAGCAGATGTCCGGATGAAATAATAACTAATCGGATTGATGACGTTTCCGGATGTCGGACGTTGGGTTAAAATATCGTAGTGTGCATAGAAAAGTGCGTCGTCTGAGATCGGAAAAGAAAATGAGATACGAGGCATGAAGTTGGTCTGCGGTTCATAATCCTTAAATACATCGGCTTGTACTGATGTGACTGAAGGATCAATAAGATAGGGTGAGATCCCGTTTCCTTTATCCAGGATTTTCGGGTCGGTGATAACTGTACCTTCTCGGTTATACCAGTCACTCTCCAAACGATAACCTGTGATTTCTGTCGGGTTGCTCACATCATCCACATAGACTACATAGTCGCTGCCGATGTTAGATGGATGAACGACAGGCTGACCATTCAGTTCACCTACTTCTCCGGCAGTCTTAGCTGCCTGGAAGAGGTATGGATCTTTCAGAACCGGCTGGTTGGCATCAAAACGGTCAACACGCAGCCCAATGTTAAAGATCAGGTCTTTGAAAGCAAATTTATCCTGGATGTAACCGGCGATATAGATAGGCTCATAGGCGCCAATCGGCCGGCTAAAGTTTCCATCTTCGTCTTTGGCGGTAAAGAATTCTTCCCACGATGGTTTGGAGGAGAGTTTATTCCCTAAATAGTCATATCCTCTGTACCCAACTTTTGGATCACCACCATCAAGAAGTTCATCAGCGCTGAACATATCAAGAGAGAAAATATCTTCCCCGATTGTTACTGTATGAAGGTTCTGATTGGCATCGTAATAATTGATGGAGTTTGCGTTGAAATCGAATGAGTTGATATCAATGAAATCGACTCCATTAACAGGTAGGCCCAGCTTTTTACGAAGATTCACGTCAAAATTCCGTTGAAGCTGCTCGACATATTGCCTGTAATAAAAGATGGTGTCCATAAACACACCGTCCCGATAGACAAGTTGAGGGTTGTTGATATCCAGCTCGGCAAGTTGTGCGTTTGTCAAACCAGACATCAATCGCCATAATCCTGCTGCATTGGATTGTGAACTCCAATAGGATGAACCCCGTTGCTGATACTGCAAACCCAGCTGGATTTCGTGATTCCCAAAGTCGGCTGCGAAGGAGGCGTTCACGGAGAGCTGGTTCGTTGTTTGAATAAAATACCCATTTGTCTTATTCCCCAGGTTTGCCCACATTCCATAAACCGCATCCGGCTCCATCCCATTGATCAATCCTCTCCCCTGGATGATCTCTTCAGTATTTCTGTAATGGCCATCGGGATCATTTTCAAACAGGTGATAATATTGAGATGTCCAGGCAGCAAGGTCGGGATTGATATCAAAAGGTGTATAACTGACAATGGTATCCCGGAAACCATTTTGGAGATAGGCTAATTTTCCGGCAACGGAGTCGTAGTTCATAAATGGTGTATAGGCCCGTATGGTATGTGTCTCGAATTTCCCAATATACCCATATCTAAACAGGTTCTCTTTATGCTCGGCATCCTCATTCTTAAAATAGGTACGTGTGTAGTCAGCACCAATGGTATAATAGATGTTGTCGACAAAGGTTTTTTCCTCTCTGGAAGAGCGGAATCGCTGTGTGAACCTTCCGTTTACACGCCAGGTGTATCCCAGAGAGTGACTGTTGTTTGAGTAGTTCAACAGGGATCCACCATAACTGAAATTGTTCCTGTCGAAGTACCTGAAGGTTCCTCCGAACGACATGGTGATTGTCGGAGAGAGCCGGAAGTCAAGTTTCCCTGACATCAGCACATTGTACCTGTCGGTATTCATCGTGGTTCTGGTCTTCTCCAGATCATCCATGGTAAGAAACTCACTGTTGAATAGGATCGCTTCTCCGGTTTCATTTAACCGCAGTGGATTAGTCCGCAGAAAATTGATCATATCATCATTTACCTTGTAAAGACCTGTTGCATTCGGTGCGCCATCTTGATTGAACGTAAGGTCACCGGCAAGAAAGTAACCCATGATCGGAGTTTTTGTTTTGGTAACCGTATCTTTCATCGAAATTAACGGACCGGTGATGTTAAACCCAACACGGTTATATCCGAATGGATCGAGGAATTGGGATGTTTGCAGGTCAATTCCGGCAGAGAAATTCCGTGAAGGACCTCTGGTCGTTACACTAATGATACCACCTGTAGCATCACCATAACTTGCCGGTGTGCCCCCCAGGATCACCTCAACCTGTTCGATTGCAGACTGAGGCAGCGCTGAACTTCCTACAACGCGCATCCCATCAATGTAATAAACTGTACTGGCTGATCTTGCACCCCGGATACTGGCGATTCCACCACTGGCGGTTGTTGTAACTCCACCAACAGTTGTGGCAACAGATGCGGCGGACTTGTTGGCCATCTTGGCGATTTCGTCCTGGGTTACGGTTCCTCCTGAAACCGTCTGGTCTTTCGAGATCAGCGGAACCTTGTAATCCTTAACAACTACCTCCCTCAGGGTAGTGGTGGATTCACTCATATCGATATCCTGAAACGTGATCTTGTCAACAAAGATGATGATGCCGTTCATGACAAAATCACGATATCCCACATAGGAAGCTTTCAGGTCTACCTTACCTGCCGGTACCGGTTTTATCGTGTAATTCCCATCAAAATCCGAGGTAGCGCCACCCATCTGAACACCCCCAACCAAAACGACAATATTTGCAAAGGGTATGGGTTCTTTTGTTACCTCATCAACGATTTTACCTTTGAGAGTACCTCCAGATTGCGAGAATACCAACATGCTTGATGTCAGTATTATTCCAATAGCTAATAGTAATTTTCTTAACATACTATACAATTTTATGTTAGATTACATTGGGCTTAAAAGGTCGTAAAGGTAATAATATTTTAATCTAAATTACAAAATTATTTATTACGGAAGGGGAAATCAAGACCCAATCCAAATAATTCGGATTGCTATTATACAAGTGGTGATATTAGATAGTCGAACGACTT